>NZ_JBSXPP010000006.1:0-207516 GCF_054073305.1 Mycolicibacterium sp. CBM1
CCTCGGATACGCCGCAAGCAACTCCCGGATCCGCGGCTCAACCTCATCAACGACCGACCCAGCCGATACCCGCTGATACTTCGGCGGCCGATCACTGGCCAACGCCGCCTTCACCGTGTTCCGGGCTACGCCCATCACCCGCGCAACCTCAGAAATCGACAACTGCTCCGACCGGCGCAACCGCCGGATCTCTGCCCAGTCCTCCACGCTCAACACTCGCTTCCTCCCTGGCTCGCCCGAGCCAAGGATCTCCAGGAAGCTGGTCAAAATTCACTTGCCGCGCTCCGGTCAGTATTCAGTTGCCGCCGACAAAGGGCGCGCCCGGTAACGAAGTATCCATGTGGCGGCGGTGGCGTGGTGCCGGAAGATCCGTCGCGGTGATTGCCGCGCTCAGTTGCCAGAGCTGGTGTGCGTGGGTCTGGTCGAGCGCGTAGGGCTTCACGCCTCCCTCGTCCATCGAGCCTGCTGGGCTTGCGATGGGGGCGATATTGCAGTCTTGGAGATAGAGACCGCCGTGCGAGTCGAGCAGCGGCGATGTCGCCGCCCATACGCCAGTCGCGGCTCCCTGCGCCGGTGTCTTGAAGCCCTCCCCGACGACTTTCCCGTCGGCGTCGACCCAGCCGAGTTCGACCTGTTCGGCCCGCGGCAGGTCGCGCTGCAGTCCGGTGATGATCTTCCCCGGATGCAGAGCGAACGCTCGGACCCCGCGATCGCGCGCGACCCGGTCGAGCTGCACAGCAAAGAGCACGTTCGCAGTCTTGGACTGACCATAGGCGGCCCATTTGTCATAGCCGGCGCGAAAGTGGAGGTCATCCCAGCGAATGTCTGACGAGTGATGTCCGGCAGACGAGTAGACGACCACCCGAGCGCATCCGCGCTCCAGCAGGGGGAAGAGCCGGCATACGAGAGCGAAGTGACCGAAATGGTTGACGCTGAGCTGGTAGTCCCAGCCGGGGCCCACCGATCGCTGCGGGGTTGCCATGACCCCGGCGGCGGCGATCAGCATGTCGATTCGATCCACACGGCTGGCGATACTCGCGGCGGTGCGCTCGACACTCCTGAGGTCCGCGAGGTCGAGACCGTCAACGGCGCTCACGCCGTCGATGCCGTTCAAGGCCGCTCCGGCTCTTCGCGCATCGCGCGCCGGCACGAGGACGTAACCGCCGGCCGCAGCGAGGGCTTTGGTCGTCTCCAGTCCGAGGCCTGAGTATCCGCCGGTGACGACCGCGATCCGGCCGCGGAGGTCGACACCTGCCAGAACGTCGGTCGCTGTCGCAGCAGCGGAGAAGCCGGAGTCGATGGGATGTTGTTCGCTGACTGCCATGACTCGGACGCTAGGACCTAGAGTCGGCTCTAGGTCAAGTTAGGAGTGGGGCGATGCAGACAGACGGGTCGGTGACGTACTCGATCGGCGAGGTTGCCTCTGCCGTCGGGATGAGTGTCCACGCGCTGCGGTTCTACGAACATCAGGGGCTTCTGGTCGGTCCGATTCAGCGCACGTCCGGAGGCAGACGCCGCTACACAGGCGCCGATATCGATTGGCTGCGCATCTGCACGCGACTGCGCGAGTCCGGGATGCCGCTGTCGGAACTGCAACGCTTCGCGACCCTGGTGCGCGAAGGACCTGGCAACGAGAACGAACGTCTGGCTGTGCTTGAGGCGCAGCGCGAACGTGTCGACCAGCAAATCCGTGCTCTCGAACACGCGAGGGAGATCATCGCGTGGAAGTCGGACATCTACCGTCAACACATCCGGGATGATGTCGCAACCGGCCTGTGGGATCCGACCGCGGCCAATCGTTGACGCGCTACCCGCCCCGCGTCCACAACCTCATGGCCAGCAGCAGCTAGGACCCAGAGCCTCAGCACTGGCTGTCGAAGTTGGCCGGCGCGGCGTCGCCGGGACCGCCGGCCTCGGCGCGGGCGAGCAGCGCGGCGGTCGCGGAGTCGAACGGGGACGAATAGGAGATGCTGTCCTGGCAGCCGCCGCCGTTGCGGCCGCCGATGACCCCGACGACGCGGGCTCCCTCGATCCACGGGGCGCCGCTGGTGCCGTCGACCAGTCCACCGCAGTGCAGTGCCGGGTAGCCCCCGTCGGTCCCGGCGACGGTGTCGCACCCGATCGGCGGCCCACCCACCCCCATCGGGTAACCGACGATGGTCAGGGGGCTGGAATCGGCCGGCGCTACCCCCAGGGTCAGGGCCGGGCCGGCCACCGACTCGATGGTGCCGCCCGCCGGACGGCTCACCCGGGCGAACGCGTAGTCGGCTTTGGGATCCTGGTGGGCCACCCAGCGGGGGTCGAGGTAGACCGCATCCACCGTCCAGACCGCGTCAGCGCCCGCCTGGCCGTCGAACCCGGGCACGAACGTGGCGGGATACCCTGCGGTCAGGCAGTGCGCCGCGGTCAGGATCAGGTCCCCGGTAGTGGAATGCACGACGGAGGCGGTGCAGGTGTGCATGTCGGCGCCGCCTAGGAAGACCGCACCCACCGTCGGCCGCGGGGCCACCGGCTGGGAGGTGACCGCCACCGCCTGCGACTCGCCTCCCGTGGCGGCCTTGGCCGGCACTTCGGCCGATGTGCGGCAACCAGCCACCAGGACCGTGGCCGCCGCCACGGCCAGGAGCGTCGCACCCGTCCGCATGGGCATGATCATGCCTGACGCCGGCGTCACCGTCCCGCCGGAACTGCTGGCGGGAACGGTGGCCGGGCCGCCGGCGTTGATCAACACGGGCGGTCTTGAGAGCGCCCGACCGATTCTGCGAGACACTGGTTGCTACGGCCGAAGGCCACTACGACGTGACCGGGCACCGCTGAGGAGGCGGAAACGATGACTGACGAGCAGGGACAGCGTTACCAACCCGAGCAGACCGGGATGTACGAGCTGGAATTCCCGGCGCCGCAATTGTCGGCACCGGATGGCCGCGGGCCGGTGTTGATCCACGCACTGGAGGGCTTCTCCGACGCCGGGCATGCCATTCACCTGGCCGCCGAGCACTTGAAGAACAAGCTCGAGACGGAGTTGGTGGCGTCGTTCGCCATCGACGAGCTGTTGGACTACCGCTCGCGGCGCCCGTTGATGACGTTCAAGACCGACCACTTCACCGACTACGACGATCCGCAGCTGAACCTCTACGCCCTGCGCGACAGCGTCGGGACACCGTTTCTGCTGTTAGCCGGCCTGGAACCGGATCTGAAGTGGGAACGGTTCGTCACCGCGGTGCGCCTGCTCGCCGAACGCCTCGACGTCCGGCAGACCATCGGGCTGGGCACCATCCCGATGGCTGTGCCGCACACCCGGCCCGTGACCATGACCGCCCACTCCAACAACCGGGAATTGATTACCGGTCACGCGCCGTGGGTCGGCGAGGTGCAGGTGCCCGGCAGTGTGTCCAACCTGCTGGAATACCGGATGGCTCAGCACGGCCACGAAGTCGTGGGGTTCACCGTGCACGTTCCGCACTACCTGGCGCAGACCGACTATCCGCCGGCCGCCGAAGCTCTGTTGGAGCAGGTGGCCAGGCTGACTTCGCTGCAGATGCCGCTGCGTGCGCTCACCGACGCGGGTGCGGCCATCCGCACCAAGATCGACGAGCAGGTAGAAGGCTCCCCCGAGGTGGCTCAAGTGGTGACCGCCCTGGAGCGCCAGTACGATGCTTTCGTTGCCGCTCAGGAAAATCGGTCGCTGTTGGCACGCGACGAGGATCTTCCCAGCGGTGAGGAATTGGGTGCGGAGTTCGAGAGGTTCCTCGCCCAGCACGCCGAGGACTTCAAAGACGGTTTCAACGAGAACGACGAAACCTAGCGAAGCCCACCGCACCGACTGACGGGGTTGGAGATGCCGCAGCGAAAGCCGAATCTGCAGCCGGTGCGGGAGGTCACGCCTACTCTGCACTTCCGGACCATCCACGGCTACCGTCGGGCATTCCGGGTGGCCGGCTCCGGGCCGACGCTGTTGCTGATCCACGGGATCGGGGACAACTCGACGACGTGGCACTCGGTGCACAGCAAGCTCGCGCAGCGGTTCACCGTGATCGCACCCGACCTGTTGGGCCACGGCCAGTCCGACAAGCCCCGCGCCGACTATTCGGTCGCCGCATACGCCAACGGCATGCGCGATCTGCTCAGCGTGCTCGACATCGACGCCGTCACCGTGGTCGGGCATTCCCTCGGCGGCGGGGTGGCGATGCAGTTCGCCTACCAGTTCCCGCAGCTGGTGCAGCGGCTGATCCTCATCGGGGCCGGCGGGGTCACCAAGGACGTCAACGTCGCGCTACGGCTCGCGTCCCTGCCGCTAGGCGGTGAAGCCCTGGCGCTGCTGCGACTTCCGATGGTGTTGCCGGCCCTGCAGGTCGCCGGCCGCGCACTGGGTACCGTCTTCGGGTCCACGGGTCTGGGCCGTGACCTGCCCGACGCGCTGCGCATCCTGACCGATCTGCCCGAGCCCACCGCGTCCTCGGCGTTCACCCGGACCCTGCGTTCCGTGGTGGACTGGCGCGGCCAGGTCGTGACGATGCTCGATCGATGCTATTTGACCGAATCCGTTCCAGTGCAACTCATCTGGGGCGAACAAGACGCCGTCATACCGGTCAGCCACGCCCGCATGGCCCATTCGGCGATGCCCGGCTCGCAGCTGGAGATCTTCGCCAAATCCGGGCACTTCCCCTTTCACGACGACCCCGACCGGTTCGTCGAGGTCGTAGAACGATTCATCGATTCCACCGCACCGGCCGAATACGACCAGACCGCACTGCGTCATCTGCTCCGAACCGGACTGTCCGAGCGCTCGGTCACCGGTTCGCTCGATACGCGGGTGGCGGTGCTCGACGCGATGGGCACCGACGAGCGCAGCGCCACCTGAGCATCGACCACAGCCTGCCGTCGTAGAGTCAGAACATGACCGTCGATGTGACTGTGTTGCGGGTGTTCACCGATGCACAAGGCGACTTCGGCAATCCGCTCGGCGTCGTCGATGCCGCCGCGGTGCCGCCCAGCGAGCGCCAACGCCTCGCCACCGAATTGGGCTACAGCGAAACGATTTTCGTCGATCTGCCGGACGCCGGCTCGACGACCGCGCACGCCCACATCTTCACTCCCGCCACCGAGCTCCCGTTCGCCGGACACCCGACCGTCGGCGCCGGCTGGTGGCTGCGGGAGCGTGGCACGCCGGTGCACACCCTGCAGGTACCCGCGGGCATCGTCCAGCTCAGCTACTCCGACGATCGCACCGTGGTGCGGGCCCGTGCGGACTGGTCACCGGAGTTCGCGATCCAGGAAATCGCCTCGGTTGACGACCTGCTCGCGGCGGACCCGGCGGACTATCCCGACGACGTGGAGCATTACCTGTGGACGTGGCTCGACCGGGACGCCGGCCAGATCCGGTCCCGGATGTTCGCCAACGACCTGGGTGTTCCCGAGGACGAAGCCACCGGGTCGGCCGCCGCCCGCATCACCGACTATCTCAGCCGCGACCTGACCATCACCCAGGGCAAGGGGTCGCAGCTCTACACGACCTGGAGCCCGGAGGGGTGGGTGCTGGTGGCCGGTCGGGTGGTCAGCGACGGCGTGCGGCAGATCGGCTGACGCTCAGCCCGGCGCGCTCAGCTTGCGGTGGGCACGCAACGCCTCGATCTCGCGCTCGAAATCCTCGGCCGAACTGAACGACCGGTAGACCGACGCGAAGCGCAGATAGGCGACCTCGTCGAGTTCGCGCAGCGGGCCGAGGATGGCCAGGCCCACCTCATGGCTGGGGATCTCAGGCGAACCGGCGGCCCGCACCGCGTCCTCCACCTGCTGGGCCAGCAGGTTCAGGGCGTCGTCGTCGACATCTCGGCCCTGACAGGCCCGGCGCACGCCGCGGATGACCTTCTCCCGGCTGAACGGCTCGGTGACCCCGCTGCGTTTGACGACCGCGAGCACGGCGGTTTCCACCGTGGTGAACCGCCGGCCGCATTCCGGGCACGACCGGCGACGCCGGATGGCCTGGCCCTCGTCCGCTTCCCGGGAATCGACCACGCGGGAATCGGGGTGACGACAGAACGGACAGTGCACGACCGCTCCTTCGCCTCTGACGTGACCCGAAGTCTCGGGCCACCCAGAGCCTACCTGCGCCCCCGCCGGCACGGCCATGACCCGCACAAGACGAGCAGCGCACTCGCCCCGTTCGCCGATGACGCTTGTCCGGCATGCGTTTTCGCCCCGCACGGCGTCGACGCCGTCAGCCAATCGGCGCGATCAGGGTCTGCCCGGCGTCCAACGACGCCGAATCGAGCTTGTTGAGATCGCGGATCTGCTGCATGACCTGCCCGGTCGGCGCGTCGGGTGCGACCCGACCGGCCAGCTCCTGCAGGGTCTCGCCCGCCTGGACCTGGACCACCGCGAGCTGATCCGGCGCCTGCGGCGTCGCCACCGAACCCCCGCTGAAATCCGCGAGCAGGCCGAGCCACAGCGTGATCAGCGCGGCCAGTCCGGCCAGCGCGATGGTGACGGTGGTGCTCACCGACTGGCGGCTGTGCGCAGCTCGCGAGACCTTGACACCGGTTCCCCGGTAGGCCAGCGCCGCCGTCGTGGGGCGATTCGGATGGGGGTGGTAGGCACGCACACCTGCGGGGCGCCGCACGGGTGCCGCCGCCGTGGCGGCCGGACGCCGGCGCGCCGGCGATGACACGAATACCTGCCGCTCGTCGATGACTGTCACGTCCGCTTCCTTCCTCCGGGGCGCCCACTGCTCGCTTGTGTGTTCGAAATATACTCGATCATGCGTTCGATTTCCGAACATGTGAGCGAGCGTGTCCGAAGGATAAATCGGGCCACCGACAAGTTTTGGCGACAGCCATTCGGGGCGGCTGAAACACCGGTCCCGCCCGACAGGCCAGGACCGCACCGGATCCGTTTCCGCCCACGACACGCTCGAACAAATGTTTGATTATCGGCGCTTGCCGGACTACATTCGGCACCCATGAGTGACCGCAGTGAGACCTCGGGTCCCGACGCCAGCCGCCGCGACGGGAACACCGGATTGACCGAGCGGCAGCGCACCATCCTCGAAGTGATCCGCGCGTCCGTGACCAGCCGGGGCTATCCCCCGAGCATTCGGGAGATCGGCGATGCCGTGGGTCTCACCTCGACGTCATCGGTGGCCCACCAGCTGCGCACGCTGGAGCGCAAGGGCTATCTGCGGCGCGACGCCAACCGACCGCGCGCCGTCGACGTGCGCGGCGTCGACGACATGCCGCAGCAGGTGACCACCGATGTGGCCGGCTCCGACACCCTGCCGGAGCCGACGTTCGTGCCGGTGCTGGGCCGCATCGCGGCCGGCGGTCCGATCCTGGCCGAACAAGCCGTCGAGGATGTTTTCCCACTACCTCGCGAGCTGGTCGGCGAGGGGTCGCTGTTCCTGCTGAAAGTGGTCGGTGAGTCGATGATCGACGCGGCCATCTGCGACGGCGACTGGGTGGTGGTCCGGCAGCAGAACGTCGCCGACAACGGCGACATCGTCGCCGCCATGATCGACGGCGAGGCCACGGTGAAGACCTTCAAACGGACCAGCGGCCAGGTGTGGTTGATGCCGCACAACCCGACATTCGACCCCATTCCCGGTAATGACGCCGCCATCCTCGGCAAAGTCGTCACCGTTCTGCGCAAGATCTGACCGCGCAAGATCTGACAGGTCCCGCGCTTACTCCGCTTTGACGAAACCGTTCGCCTGAGCGAGTTCCTCACTGGCGAACCACACCTCGGGGACCGTGTGGTCGTAGAGCGCTGACTCCGGTGTGTAGTACAGCCCCGAATGTGTATTGGCCTTGATCACGTAGCCGTCCGGCGCCTGGTAGGGGTCAGCCAATGGGAGATGGATAGCGGGCCGGGCCGGGCCGGGTGCGCCGTGCACGTCCGACTGCAGGTCCTCGGCTGGCTCGCTGACCGGTTCGACCGGTGGCGCCGGCTGCTCGACGTCGTGCACGCCATCGTCGACGGAGTACACCTCCGGCGGCTCCTCGGCGGCCCGGCGGCGACGCGGCGCACCGAGTTCACCCAGGTTGAGCTTCCACATCGCCTGGGATTCGCCCAGATTGACCACGGCGTGCCGGCCGGTGTCGGTCACCTCATCGGCTTCCAGATCGGTCTCGTGAACCTCGGCGAAGTCCTCCTCGACAACGCCGTCGGCGTCCTCGTGGAGTTCTTCGACCTCGGCGTACTCGTGGTCGACGGAAAGATCGCCGGGCAGGCCAGTGGGCAGGCCAGAGTCGTCGGGCCCGGCAGGGATCCGGGTCGGCGTGGTGTCAATCGCGTCCTGATCGCCGTCGAAGACATCCTCGGGTCCCGGCATCGACTTGTCGTCCTCGTCAGGGCCCGCCCAGCCGAAGCCGGATATCGGCGGGAGCGCGACGCGTCCACCGTCGGGGAGGGTCGCATACCGCGAAGAGGTGGGAGCGTCGTCCACCTCACCGTGCCACTGCTCGTCGCCGTCGTAATCGCCGTCGTAATCGCCGTCGTCATCGAAGTCGTCGTCGATGTCGGCGGCGGCCGCGCGCCGCCGCTGCAGCCACAGCAGGCCGAGCGCAACGACCCCGATCAGCAGGATCACCGGGATGATCACCAGCAGCCACCACCAATGCCAGGTGAAGGCGTCCGCCGATGTCGACGTCGCGGGAGTCGTCTGCGGCCCCGTCGCGCTGGGAACCTCGATTCCCGACAGCGAGCCCGCCAGCTCCGGCGGCTTGGTGGTGAATGTGTTAGTGGCCTTGTTCCAGGAGATCTCGCCACCGCTGAACTTCTGCGTGACAGTGTCGCCGTCGACGCTCTGCTCGCCGGTCGGAACACCGAGCTTGCCGGTCGCCCCGCCCAGCTTGGCCCAGGCGGTGTTGATCGCGCCGCGCACCACGATCGCACCGGTATCGGGTGTCCAGAAGATCACCGGCTTGTCCGCTGCGCTGAACGAGCTGACCCGGCTGTTGGGCGCTCCGCCGTCGGCTTCGGTGCCGATCGGCAGGCCCAGGTCACCAGTGGGTCCGCCGAGCGCGTCGTACTTGGCCAGAATCGCGCCGGTCACCGCATGGGCGCCGGTCGCCGGCGAGTAGAAAACCTTGCCGCCGGCGTAGTCCTGCGCGGCCCCGTCGCTGCCGACCGCATACTGCGCCCCCTGGCGTGCGCCGAGCGGACCGGAGAGCCCGCCCGCGGCACGCCACGCCTGGTTGATCAAAGTGGTCGCATCCGCCGGCACCTCGAGGCCGGCGAGGTCGTTGGCCAGCTCGGGCGGCACGGTGGTGAAGGTCTTGGCGTTGGCGTTGTAGGAGATCTCGCCGCCGGTGAACTTCTGGTTCACCACGTCGCCGTCGTAGGTCTCGTCACCGGTGGGCACGCCCATGGTGCCCGCCGAACCGCCCAGCTTGTCCCACGCCGCGTTGATGGCGCCGCGGACTACCCAGGCGCCGGTGTCCGGCGTCCAGAAGATCGCCGGCTTGTCGCTGGCGCTGAAAGTGCTGACCCGGCTGTCCGGACCGACCAGGCCCGCAACCTCGTCGATCGTCGGGAATCCGAGATCGCTGTCGGCCGGACCGCCCATCGCCTGGTACTTGTCCAGGATCGCCCCGAAGATCAGGTGTGCACCGGTGGCAGGGGTGAAGAAGAATTTGCCGGCGGTGAAGTTCTGGGCGAACCCGTCGCCCACCGGGTAGACGTCGCCGTCCTTGCTTCCCACCGGGGAACCGTCGCCGCCGGCGGCCTGCCACGCCTGGTCAATCGCGTCGCTGGCGTCGCTTTCCGGGGTCGCTATCGCGAGCGGCGCCCACAGCAGCGCTGCCGCAGTCGCCGCGAGGACGCCGAGCGCCATCCGCCCGACGCCTCTGTTGAGACGACTTCCAAGCCAAGTCATGCACTCTCCCCGCCGTTTCGGTCAAGATGCTTCTTCTTATCCTCCGCGTCAACTGTGCGTCAGCAGTTCACGACACGCGGCAGTATCCGAGATAAGCCGCACGTTGGAGGGCAGAAACACCGGGAAAGCCGAGCACACGCGCCGGTATCCGGTTCCACGGACCCCCTGATCGCACTTAGCGGTCAACCAAAAGCCCAGTTCGACGGGGCGCCCGGGCCGCTAAACGCCCAGGCTCACCCGATGGCCTGGGCCGCTAAACGCCCAGGCTCACCCGATGGCCTGGGCCGCTAAACGCCCAGGCTCACCCGATGGCCTGGGCCGCTAAACGCCCAGGCTCACCCGATGGCCTGGGCCGCTAAACGCCCAGGCTGCGGCCAATGATCTCCTTCATGATCTCGGTCGTCCCGCCGTAAATGGTCTGCACCCGGGCGTCCAGGAAAGCTCGCGCCACGTTGTATTCGCGCATGTAGCCATAGCCGCCGTGCAGCTGCAGGCAGCGGTCCACCAGACGCACCTGAGCTTCGGTGGTCCACCACTTGGCCATCGCGGCCTGCTCGGCAGTGAGCTTCTCGTCCAGATGCAGCCGGATGAACTCATCGACCATGATCCGCACGGCCGTCGCCTCGGTGGCCAGCTCGGCCAGCAGGAAGCGGCTGTTCTGGAACGAGCCGATCGGCTTACCGAACGCCTTGCGCTCCTTGGTGTACTGCACGGTCTCCTCGAGCACGGCTTCCATCGCCGAGGCGGCCATGATGGCGATCGAGATGCGCTCCTGCGGCAGGTTCTCCATCAGGTAGATGAAGCCCTTGCCCTCCTCGCCGAGCAGGTTCTCGGCCGGCACCTTCACGTCGGTGAAGGACAGCTCCGCGGTGTCCTGCCCGTCCAGGCCGATCTTGTCCAGATGGCGGCCCCGCTCGAAGCCCTCCATGCCCCGCTCGACGACGAGCAGGGAGAAGCCCAGCGCGCCCTTCTGCGGGTCGGTCTGGGCCACGACGATCACCAGGTCGGCGTTGATGCCGTTGGTGATGAAGGTCTTGGACCCGTTGAGGATGTAGTGGTCACCCTCCTTGACCGCACGGGTCTTGATGCCCTGCAGGTCACTGCCCGTGCCGGGCTCGGTCATCGCGATCGCGGTGATCAGCTCACCGGTGCAGAACTTCGGCAGCCAGCGCTGCTTCTGCTCCTCGGTGGCCAGCCGCAACAGGTACGGGGCGACGACGTCGTTGTGCAGCGAGAAGCCCAGGCCGCTGTAGCGCCCCGCGACGGTCTCCTCCACCACGATGGTGTTGTACCGGAAGTCGGGGTTGCCGCCGCCGCCGTATTCCTCCGGCACCGCCATCCCCAGGAAGCCCTGCTTGCCGGCCTCGAGCCACACCCCGCGGTCGACGATCTTGTCCTTCTCCCACTGGTCGTGGTACGGGGCGACGTGCCGGTCGAGGAATCCCCGGTAGGACTCGCGGAACAGCTCGTGCTCCGGCTCGAACAACGTGCGCTCGTACTTGACCGCGCTGCCCATGATTAGACCCCTCCAAAGTTGGTTGCTCGTCTTTGCCACCACGATAGACCAACCGGATGGTTGGGCGTGCCGGGTACCCCGGGCGCAACCGCCCCTAGACTGCCGAACATGGGCCGCGCCGTGAGCCTCACACACTGGGGTGCATTCACCGCCGACGTCGACGGCGGCGAGATCACCGCGGCCGCCCCCATCCCCGGCGACGCCGACCCCTCCCCCCTGCTCGGCAACATCCCCGGCTCGGTGCGCCACGAGTCGCGGATCACCGGACCGGCGATCCGGCGCGGGTGGCTGCGCGACGGCCCCGGCCCCAGCAGTGCGCGGGGCGCCGACGAATTTGTCGCCGTCGACTGGGACGAGCTGACCGAACGGCTGGCCGACGAACTGCGCCGCGTCGTGGACACTCACGGCAACCAGGCCATCTACGGCGGTTCCTACGGCTGGGCGAGCGCTGGGCGATTCCACCACGCCCAGAGCCAGGTGCATCGGTTCCTGAAAATGCTTGGCGGTTATACCTTTTCGCGCCATTCCTACAGCCTGGGCGCGACGGGGGTGATCATGCCGCGGGTCGTCGGAACACACGACGAGCTGTTCAAGCGCTCGACCGAGTGGAACGTGATCGTCGAGCACACCGAGCTGCTGGTGTGCTTCGGCGGGCTGAACCTGAAGAACACCGGGATCAACCACGGCGGCACCACCGACCACCCCGCGCGCGATGCGCTGCACCGGTTCCGCGCCAAGGGCGGGACCATCATTTCGATCAGTCCGCTGCGCAGCGACGTCGATGGCGACTGCCGGTGGCTGCCGGCCACCCCGGGCACCGACGTGGCGATCATGCTGGCGCTCGCTCACGTCCTGGCCACCGAAGACCTCGCCGACCGCGACTTCCTGGCCACCTATTGCACCGGCTACGAACGTTTCGAGCGCTACCTGCTGGGCCTCGACGACGGGGTGCCCAAGTCGCCGCAGTGGGCCGCGGAGTTCTGCGGCCTGGACGAGGCCACGCTCACCGAGTTGGCCAGGACCATGGCGGCCAAGCGCACCATCGTCACCGTAAGTTGGTCACTGCAACGGCTGCGATTCGGTGAGCAGGCCCCGTGGATGGGACTGACCCTGGCGGCCATGCTCGGCCAGATCGGGCTTCCCGGAGGGGGTTTCGGGCATGGCTACGGCTCGATGAACGAGCCGGGGCTGCCGCCCTTGCGGGTTCGGCTGCCCGCACTGCCGCAGGGACACAACCCGGTGGACACCTTCATCCCAGTCGCGGCGATCAGCGACATGCTGCTGCGTCCCGGTGAGACGTTCACCTACAACGGTCGAACCCTGACCTATCCGGAGATCAGGTGTGTGTACTGGGCGGGCGGTAACCCGTTCCACCACCACCAGAACCTGCCGCGGTTGCGCCGCGCGCTGGCTCGGGTGGATACCGTCGTGGTGCACGATCCGTACTGGACGCCGATGGCCCGGCACGCCGACATCGTCGTGCCCTCCACCACGGCTTTCGAACGCGACGACTACTCCGGATCACGCAACGACCCGCTGCTGGTGGCAATGCCGGCGCTCACGCAGCCGTATGCGCAGTCCCGTGACGACTACACCACCTTCTCTGCACTCGCCGACCGGTTGGGCTTCGGCGACCGATTCACCGAAGGACGGACCGCCCGCCAGTGGCTGGCGCACCTCTATGACACGTGGGCAGCCGAGATCGATTGCGCGGTTCCCGATTTCGACCAGTTCTGGGCCGACGGGTCCGTGCGACTCCCGGTCGAGAGGGGGCTGACCCTGTTGGGCGACTTCCGCGCCGATCCGCAGGCGCACCCGCTGGGCACCCCGAGCGGCAGGATCGAGATCTTCTCCCGCGCCATCGACGAATTCGGTTACCCCGATTGCGCCGGGCACCCGCGCTGGTATGAGCCGGAAGAGTGGCTCGGCGGCCCGCGTGCCGCACGTTTCCGGCTGCACCTGATTGCCAATCAGCCGGCGACCCGGCTGCACGGCCAGCTCGACGGCGGTGCGGTCAGCCGGGCGGCGAAAATTCAAGGGCGTGAACCGATCAGGATCCACCCCGACGACGCCGCAGCGCGTGGGCTCCTCGACGGCGACGTGGTGCGGGTGTTCAACGACCGCGGCGCGTGCTTGGCCGGCGTGGTCGTCGACGACGGGCTTCGCCCCCGGGTGGTGCAGTTGTCGACCGGAGCCTGGTATGACCCACTGGATCCCCGCGACCCGGATTCACTATGTGTGCACGGCAATCCGAATGTCCTGACCGACGATGCCGGCACGTCGTCGCTGGCCCGCGGCTGCACCGGAGCGGCAGTCCTGGTGGAGGTCGAGAAGTTCAGCGGCCCGCTGCCGCCGGTACGCGCTCACCAGCCGCCGGTGATCCGGCGCAGAGACTAGGCGGTCGCGTACTGGCGCAGCCCCGCCGCCAGTGCGGCGGGCACCCGCGCCTTGAGCCTGGTCCCCGCTTCGGTGTGCTCGACGGCGTCGACGTGCCCGTCGCTGTGCAACCGGGCCACCAGATCGCCGCGATCGTACGGGATCGTCACGTCGACGGTGATCTCCCGCGGTTCGACGAGCTCGCCGAGTCGGGCACGCAGACGCGGCAAGCCCTCGCCGGTGTGCGCCGAGACGAACACCGCGCCGGTCAGCGCACGCCGCAACTGCGCCAGTGTCAGTTCGTCGGCGGCGTCGATCTTGTTGACCACCAACAACTCCGGCGCCGGCGGCGCGTGGTGGTCGTTCTGCACCTCACGCAAGACTTGCCGCACCGCTTCGATCTGCGCCATCGGGTTGGAATCCGATCCGTCGACGACGTGCACCAGCAGGTCGGCGTCGACGACCTCCTCCAGGGTCGACCGGAAGGCCTCCACCAGCTGGGTCGGCAGGTGCCGGACGAAGCCGACGGTGTCGGTGAGCACGAACGGCCGGCCGTCGTCGAATTCGCCTCGGCGCGTGGTCGGTTCGAGCGTGGCGAACAGCGCGTTCTGCACCAGCACCCCGGCCCCGGTCAGCGCGTTGAGCAGGCTGGACTTGCCGGCGTTGGTGTAGCCGACGATCGCGATGGATGCAGTGTCGCTGTGCAGTCGGCGACTGCGCTGGGTGTCACGGATCTGCTTCATGTCCTTGATCTCGCGGCGCAGCTTGGACATCCGCTCGCGGATACGGCGCCGGTCGGTCTCGATCTTGGTCTCACCGGGGCCGCGGGTACCGACGCCCCCGCCGCTGCCGCCGGCACCACCGCCCTGCCGAGACATCGACTCGCCCCAGCCGCGCAGCCGGGGCAGCATGTACTCCATCTGGGCGTAGGCGACCTGAGCCTTGCCCTCCCGGCTGGTGGCGTGCTGGGCGAAGATGTCCAGGATCAGCGCGGTCCGGTCGATCACCTTGACCTTGACCACCTTCTCCAGCGCGTTGAGCTGGGCGGGGCTCAGTTCGCCGTCGCAGATCACGGTGTCGGCGCCGGTCGCGATCACGGTCTGACGCAGCTCAGCGGCCTTGCCGGAGCCGATATAGGTCGACGGGTCGGGCTTGTCGCGGCGTTGGATCAGTCCTTCGAGAACCTCCGATCCCGCGGTCTCGGCCAGGGCAGCCAGCTCGGCGAGGCTGGCCTCGGCGTCGGCGGCGCTGCCGTCGGTCCACACGCCGACGAGGACCACGCGTTCCAACCGCAACTGCCGGTATTCGACCTCGGAGACGTCTTCGAGTTCGGTGGACAACCCGGCGACGCGGCGTAGCGCAGCGCGGTCGTCGAGGGCGAGCTCCCCGGCGCTCGGGTCGGCGGAGGGGGTTTTCGAATCAGGTGTCGTCATAGCTGGTACCGATGGTGTCACGGACCTCCAACGTCGCGCAGCCCAATATTGTGCCCGCCGCCCCGGTCAGTGCTGGGCGGCCCACCACGCGTCGGCGACCTCGCCGGCGGCCACCAGCACCGACGGCCCGCGCAGGAAGCTTGTCGTATCGGTGATCTCGACTGCGACCTCGCCGCCGGGGACGCGTACCGCCAGTGTTCCGGTCGTGGTGCCCAGATGAGCTAGGGCGGCAACGGCGGCGGCCACCGTGCCCGTCCCGCAGGACCGGGTCTCACCGACCCCACGCTCGTGCACCCGCATACAGACTCGTCCGTCAACCGGGGCCGTGAGGACCTCGACGTTCACCCCTTGGGGGAACTGGCCGCGGTCGAACTGAACCGGCGCGCCGACGTCGAGGTCGGCCAGGGTCGCCTCGGTCAGCTCGGGATCCAGGCAGGCCAGGTGCGGGTTGCCGACGTCGACACCGACGCCGCGCAGCTGCCGCCCGCCCACGGTGGCGTTGCCGGCGCCGAGCAGGTTGACCTTGCCCATCTCCACGGTGACCTCGGCGGCCAACGCGTCGGCGTGGTGCACGACGACCGGGCGCGGCCCGGCCAGCGATCCGACGACGAACTCGTCGCGGTCCTCAAGCCCGCTGGCCCGCAGGTAGTGGGCGAACACCCGCACACCGTTGCCGCACATCTGGGCGAAGGAGCCGTCGGCGTTGCGGTAGTCCATGTACCAGTCACCGGCCTCGACCCCCTCGGGCAGCCGGTCGAGCACGCCGGCGGCGACGACAGCCCCGGCGGTGGTCACTCGCAGCACGCCGTCGGCGCCCAGACCACGGCGGCGGTCGCACAGCGCGGCGATCGCGCCCGGCGCCAGGTCGATCCGTGCGTGCAGGTCGGGCAGCAGCACGAAATCGTTCTGCGTACCGTGTCCCTTCGAAAAGATCATGCCAACTTCACCAGCTCAGGATACGTCGCTCCACCGGGCGATCACCTGATCGGCGAGACCGCTGACCGACCCGTCGAGCCATTCGACGCGGTGGTCGCGGCGAAACCAGGACCGCTGCCGCCGGACGTAGCGCCGGGTACCGATGAAGGTGAGTTCGCGCGCCTGCGCCAGCTGCTCCTCGCCCCCGCCGGCGTCCAGCGCGTCGATCACCTGCGCGTAGCCGAGCGCGCGGCCGGCAGTCACCCCGTCTCGCAGCCCTCGACTCAGCAGCGTGCGGACCTCCTCGACCAGGCCGGCGGCGAACATGGCGTCCGTGCGCTGCTCCAGGCGTTGATCAAGAACCGTTGTGTCCCAATCCACGCCGACGATGAGTGTGTTCCAGCGCGGTATCCCGATGCGTGGAGCGGACGCGGCGAAGGGCTGTCCGGTCAGTTCGACGACCTCCAGCGCCCGCACGATCCGCCGACCGTCGGTGGCCAGGATGGCCGCGGCGGCGGCTGGGTCGCGGCGGGCCAGTTCCGCGTGCAGGGCGCTCACCCCGACCTCGGCGAGGCGCTGTTCCCAACGGGCCCGCACGTGCGCGTCGGTGGCCGGGAACGACCAGTCGTCGAGCAGCGATTGGATGTAGAGCATCGATCCGCCGACGATGACGGGGACCGCCCCCCGGGCCGCGATCGCCTCGACGTCGGCGGCGGCCGCCTCCTGGTAGCGCGCGACCGTCGCGGTCTCAGCGACCTCGAGCACGTCGAGTTGGTGGTGCGGGACTCCACGGCGCTCGGCGACAGTGAGTTTGGCGGTCCCGATGTCCATGCCGCGGTACTGCTGCATGGCGTCGGCGTTGACGATTTCGACACCGATCTCACCGGTCAACCGCTCGGCGACGTCGAGGGCCAGTTGCGATTTTCCGGTGCCGGTCGGCCCGATGACGGCGATGGGCCGCACGGTCATGGGGTCCAGACACCCACGAAGTAGCCGACGCCGTAGGGGGCGCCGCGCAGCAGCTCGATGGCCGCACCCGGTCCGGGTTCGGCCAGTCCGGCGAGCACCCGGTAGGCCACCCGGCCCACGACGTCATCCGGCAACGCGGTCAGCGCGGCAGTGCGCCCGGACGCCAGCGCGTCGTCGAGGGTGTCCTGGCGTGGCTGCGCGGCGGGGTCGTACCCGCCAGGGGCTGCGGGGGTCAGCGTGTTGGCGCCGTCGGCGACCACCAGTACACCGACCGGGCCGTCGGCGGCATCGACCTCGGCGCGCAGTGCCCGGCCGCGATCCACGGCGGTGGCGGCATCGAGGTCGGCCCGGTGGACGCGGACCTCGGCGTGCGCGGCCGGATTGACCAGCCCCCGCAGCCAGCCGGTGAACAACGCGCACAGCGGCAGTGCGCTCACCTGCTGCTCGGCCGCCGCGGACAGCGTGACCGGGACGTCGACGCCGTATCCGGCGAAGGTGCCCCGGGCACCCGGCCCGATCACCGCGTCGTCGGGGCCGGCCCCGATCGCGATCCAGCGGTCGGGCAGTTCGGCGGCGGCGGCCATCGCGGCGGTACGGAATCCGGCGACCTCCGCCGCGGCGGTGCCGGCCAGCTCGGGCACCAGAACCGGCGCCGACGGGGTCAGGGCGATAGCGGTCAGCACGCCCCACACGGTAGTGGCCGTCAGCCGGGCACCGTGTCGGCGGCGGGCTGGGCGGTGACGGTCGCCTCGCCGCGGGCCAGCGCGGCCGTCGCGACCACCATCACCACCACCGCGGCGATGAGGACGAACCACCCGGTCTCCCCGGGTCGCAGTGTCTCGCCGAGCACGAAGATGCCCAGCACGGAGCCGACGATGGGCTCGGTGACCGTCATCGTCGGCAACGACGCGGCCATCGACCCAGCCCGAAAGGACGACTGCTGCCACGCGGTGGCGGCCACCGCCACCAGCGCCCAGGCGTAGAGCTCAGGGGTGCGCAGCAGCGCCCACAGGCCGTGGTCGATGCGGTCGACGACGCCCTTGGTGAGCACCGCAAACAGCCCCCACAGCGATCCGGCCACCAACGCGAGCAGCACGGCGGCGGCGGGCTTGCCCCGGTCGCTTCGCTCCTGCCCGCCCTGTCCAACTCCCCGGTCGCTTCGCTCCTGCCCGCCGGTCAGCACCCGCGCACCGACCACGCACAGCATCAGCGCCGGCCCCATGATCGCAGCCACCCAGATCCACAACTCGAACCCGGCCCGGGAATGGCCCTCGGTGGGATTGCCGACGGTGACGATGACGGCCACCGACACCGCCAGCAGCACCGCCCACATCCATTGCACCCGGCTGATCCGCCGGTGGGCGAAGTAGGCACTCATCGGCAGCGCGAACAACAGCGAGGTAACCAGCAGCGCCTGGACCAGCAGCACCGAGCCGAAACCGAGTGCCGCGGCCTGGAACCCGAACCCGGCACCGCCGACCAGGCTGCCCAGCCACCAGGTCTTGTCGCGCAGCAGCCGGGTGAACAGCTCCAGGTGGCCCACCGGTTCGTCGGTGACGTCGTGGGCCGACCGCTGCTGGATCACGTCACCGACGGCGATGAAGAATGCGGCGCACAATGCCAGCAGCGCAGCGATGTCCGCACGTGCCATGACCGGTCTCCTCCGCCCTCGAACTGGCCAGCCTGCCTGCCAATCGGTACCGCCTGCAACCTCAGACCGCCGAACCCGGCGGCGCAGCGGACCTCGACCTGGTTCAATACCAACGAGGACGGCCGCCTGCAACATGGCACCGTCGATCATGCAGTGGCGCCGCGTCGCGCGGCAGATGCGCGGATCAGCCGCGCGGAGGGTAGGTGAGGCGACTCCATGACCATCGATGAACCGAACGCCGGCGGCGCGCCGAGGCCGACTCCTCGACCGGGTCCGCCGCGGCCCGTTCCCAAACCCCATCCGCCAGCCGCGGTGGTGTCCGCGGCGCCATCGAGCGACCCGCACCGGTTCGGCCGGGTGGATGACGACGGCACCGTCTGGTTGATCACCTCGGCCGGCGAACGGTCCATCGGCTCATGGCAGGCCGGCGACTACGAGGCGGCCTACGCCCACTTCGGTCGCCGGTTCGAAGACCTGGCCACCGAGGTCACGTTGATGGAGACCCGGCTGGCGTCGGGCACCGGAGACGCCCGCAAGATCAAGGCGGCGGCTGCGACGTTGGCCGAAACCTTGCCCACCGCAAGCGTTCTGGGCGATCTCGATGCACTCGCCGAGCGGCTCGCCGCGATTCGCGATCACGCCGAGGAGACCGCCGCCGCCGACCGTGCGCGCCGCGAGGAGCAGCGCGCCGCGCAGACCGCACGCAAGGAGGCGCTGGCCGTCGAGGCGGAGGAACTGGCCGCCAACTCCACGCAGTGGAAGGCTGCCGGCGACCGGATGCGGGCCATCCTCGACGAGTGGCGCACGATCACCGGTCTGGACCGCAAGACCGACGACGCGCTGTGGAAGCGCTACTCGGCCGCCCGCGAGACGTTCAACCGTCGCCGCGGCTCACACTTCGCCGATCTGGATCGGGAACGCGCCGGCGCCCGGCAGGCCAAAGAGTCGCTCTGCGAGCGCGCCGAGGCGCTGTCGAATTCCACGGACTGGGCGGCGACGTCGGCGGCCTTCCGCGACCTGCTCACCGAGTGGAAGGCGGCGGGCCGGGCCGCCAAGGACGTCGACGACGCGTTGTGGCAGCGGTTCAAGTCGGCCCAGGACACGTTTTTCGCGGCGCGCAACGCCGTCAGCGCCGAACGCGACGCCGAGTTCAACGCCAACGCCGCCGCCAAGGAGGCGCTGCTGACCGAGGCCGAGAAGCTCGACACCGCCAACCTCGAGGCGGCCCGGGCGGCACTGCGGACGATCACCGACAAGTGGGACGCGATCGGCAAGGTTCCGCGCGAGCGGGCCCCGGAGCTGGAGCGCCGGCTGCGGGCGGTGGAGAAGAAGGTGCGCGACGCCGTCGACTCCGGACGCGTCGACCCCGAGGCACAGGCTCGGGCCGAACAGTTCCGGGCCCGCGCCGAGCAGTTCCAACGCCAGGCGGAGAAGGCCGAGGCCGCCGGGCGCACCAAAGACGCCGAACAGGCCAAGGCCAGCGCCGAGCAGTGGCGGCAGTGGGCGGACGCGGCGGCCGAAGCGTTGGGTAAGAAGCGCTAGCCCCCAACGGCGCCGAGAAGCTAGGGCGTCTCTTCGGTAGGTGGTCGCTGCGCGCCGCGTTCGCGGCGGTCCAGGTCTTCCAGCAGCGTGCGGGCCTGCCGCTCGGAGGCCTCCTGGCGGCGCTGCTGCTCGGCCGCGAGCTGAACTGCGGTTCGGGTCCACACCACCCGGGCCCAGTGGAACGTCAGCAGGATGACCGCGACCCAGCCGAGCAACAGGCCGATGCCCGGCCCGGGGTGGCCGTGCGTCGCGGTCTGGCGCGACCAGACCGCCAACAGGCCGATCGCGCTGGCCAGCGCGGAACCCGCCAGCGCGACCCAGGCCAGGGCCCAGCGGCGGGTCAGCAGCGCCAGCATCGAGAACCCGACACCGAAGACCAGGGCCAGCCAGCTGAAGACCCGCGACGGCAGGGCGATGCCGACGCTGAGCGCCTTGTCGTCGCCCATCAGGACGTCGACGCCACGGGCTCCGCCGGTGTGCGGCAGGATCAGCGAGACCAGCAGGATGAACACCAGGATCGCCACGACCATCGCCCGCGCACCGGGCTGGATCTCACCGGCGACCTTGCGCTCGGCGGCCTCGATCTCGGAGCGGTAGGCCTCGCTGCCGTCTTCGTCCAAGCGACTCATCGCGTACATCCCGTCGTCTCCTCGATGGAGGGGCGCCCTACCGGCGGCAACCCCAGCCCGACCGTACGGGGGCGTTGCCCGGCGGCATGGGCGTCACCGGCGCGGGTGCGGCGGTAGCTCAGCAACGGCGCGTCGGCGATCAGATGGTGCGGGGCGGCGCCGGTCACGGTGGTGGTGACGATGTCGCCGGGACGTACCTCGGTGTCCCCGGGCGTGAAGTGCACCAGACGGCCGTCGCGTGCGCGTCCGCTCATCCGGGCCGTGGCCGCGTCCTTGCGGCCCTCACCGGTGGCCACCAACAGTTCGACCTGGGCGCCGATCTGGGCGGTGTTCTCCTCGAAGGAGATCTGCTCCTGCAGTTCGATCAGCCGTTGATACCGTTCCTGCACAACGGCTTTGGGCAGTTGCCCGTCGAGTTCGGCGGCGGGGGTGCCGGGGCGTTTGGAGTACTGGAAGGTGAACGCGGCGCTGAACCGGGACTGGCGCACCACGTCGAGGGTGGCGGCGAAGTCCTCTTCGGTCTCGCCGGGGAAGCCCACGATGATGTCGGTGGTGATCGCGGCGTGCGGCATGGCGGCGCGGACCCGGTCGATGATGCCCAGGTACTTCTCGGCGCGGTAGGACCGGCGCATCGCCTTGAGCATGCGGTCGGAGCCGGACTGCAGCGGCATGTGCAGCGCCGGGCAGACGTTCGGCGTCTGGGCCATCGCCGCGATGACGTCGTCGGTGAACTCCGCCGGATGCGGCGAGGTGAAGCGGACCCGCTCCAGACCGTCGATGTCCCCACAGCTGCGCAGCAGGGCGGCGAACGCGCCGCGATCGCGCGGCGTTCCCGCGTCGGCAGCGAAGGACACCCCGTAGGCGTTGACGTTCTGGCCCAGCAGGGTGATCTCCAGAACACCCTGCTCGACCAGGGAGCGCACCTCGGCGAGGATGTCGTCGGGGCGGCGGTCCACCTCTTTGCCGCGCAGCGACGGGACGATGCAGAACGTGCAGGTGTTGTTACACCCGACCGAGATGGAAACCCATGCCGCATAAGCAGATTCGCGAGCAGCCGGCAGGGTCGAGGGGAATTCCCGCAGCGACTCTTCGATCTCGACCTGGGCCTGCCGGTTGTGGCGGGCCCGCTCCAGCAAGGTGGGCAGCGAACCGATGTTGTGGGTGCCGAACACCACGTCGACCCAGGGCGCCTTGGTCAGCAGGCTCTCGCGGTCCTTCTGGGCCAGGCAGCCGCCGACCGCGATCTGCATGTCGGGATCGGCCTGCTTACGCGGGGCCAGATGGCTGATGTTGCCGTACAGCTTGTTGTCGGCGTTCTCCCGCACCGCGCAGGTGTTGAAGACGACGACATCGGCGTCGGCGCCCTCGGGAGCCCGCCGGTAGCCGGCCGCCTCCAGCAACCCGGCCAGCCGCTCGGAATCGTGGACGTTCATCTGGCAGCCGTAGGTACGGACCTGATAGGTGCGCCCGGCCGCCGAGTCGGGCGTCTCGCCCGCCGGCTGGTCGTGGGTCAGCACCGATGTCACAGCCTCATCGTACGGAGCCGATCGGGTGCTGGAGAAATCGCCGGATCCACCAACGCTGCGCAAACTGAGGGTTACCTGGGTATGGTCTGAACGCATGGGACGCAGCGGCGAGGAGCCGATGATCTCGATCAAGGGCGTCAATAAGCACTTCGGCGACCTGCACGTGCTCAAGGACATCAATCTCGAGGTCGACCGTGGGCAGGTGGTCGTGGTGCTCGGGCCGTCCGGCTCGGGCAAGTCGACCTTGTGCCGCACCATCAATCGGCTGGAGAGCGTGGATTCCGGCACGATCTCGATCGACGGCCAGCAATTGCCTTCGGAGGGACGAAAACTCGCGCAACTACGTTCAGATGTCGGCATGGTGTTCCAGTCGTTCAATCTCTTCGCGCACAAGACGATCGTCGAGAACGTGATGCTGGCGCCGATGAAGGTGCGCAAACTCGGCAAGGACAAGGCACGCGAAAGCGCCATGGCGCTCCTCGAGCGTGTCGGGGTGGCCAACCAGGCCGACAAGTACCCCGCGCAGCTCTCCGGCGGTCAGCAGCAGCGGGTCGCCATAGCCCGTTCGCTGGCGATGAAGCCGAAGGTGATGTTGTTCGACGAACCGACCAGCGCCCTGGACCCGGAGATGATCAACGAGGTGCTGGATGTCATGACCTCGCTGGCCTCCGAGGGCATGACGATGCTGGTGGTCACCCATGAGATGGGCTTCGCCCGCCGGGCCGCCGACCGGGTGGTGTTCATGGCCGACGGGGCGATCGTCGAGGACGCCACGCCCGCCGAGTTCTTCGACAACCCGCGCTCGGACCGCGCCAAAGACTTCCTCGGCAAGATCCTCAACCATTAAGGCGAAAGGAACACCCGCATGCCTTTTCTCTCCCGGCTCTCCTGGCGACATGTCGGCGTCGCACTGCTGGCCGTCGCGCTGCCGCTGTCGGCCACCGCGTGCGGTGGCGGTGGCAGTAGCGGCGACAAGCTGGTCATCGGCACGAAATTCGACCAGCCGGGCCTGGGCCTGAAGAACCCCGACGGCACGATGAGCGGCTTCGACGTCGACGTGGCCAAGTACGTCGCCAAGGAACTCGGCTACCCCGAGGACAAGATCGAGTGGAAGGAATCGCCGTCCGGGCAGCGTGAGACCCTGATCCAGAACGATCAGGTGAAGTACATCGTCGCCACCTACTCGATCACCGACTCCCGCAAGGAGAAGGTCAGCTTCGCCGGGCCGTACCTGGTCACCGGGCAGAGCCTGCTGGTGCGGGCCGACAACACCGACATCACCGGCGCCGATTCGCTGCAGAACAACAAGAAGCTGTGCTCGGTGAGCGGGTCGACGCCGGCACAGCGGATCAAGGACAAATACCCCGGCGTGCAGCTGCAGCAATACGACACCTACTCGGCGTGCGTCGAGGCACTCAAGAACGGGGCGATCGACGCGGTGACCACCGACGAGGTCATCCTGGCCGGCTACGCCGCCCAGACCCCCGGCGCGTTCAAGATCGTCGGGCAGCCGTTCTCCGAGGAGAACTACGGCATCGGGCTGAAGAAGGGTGACACCGAATTGTGCACCAAGATCTCCGATGCCCTGAAGAAGATGGAGTCCGACGGCTCCTGGAAGGCCGCGTTCGACAAGAACCTGGGTCCGGCCGGGATTACCGCTCCCGCGCCGCCCGCGCTCGACGGCTGCTGAGGCCACCGCGACGTGGGGGTGTTCGGCGAGTATCGCGGCCAGATCTTCGAGGCGTTCTGGACGACAGTGCAGCTCACGGTGTTCTCCGCGGTCGGGGCGTTGATACTCGGCACGGTGCTGGCCGCGATGCGGCTGGCACCGGTGCCGATGCTCAACTGGATCGGCACCACCTACGTCAACGTGGTGCGCAATACCCCGCTGACGCTGATCATCCTGTTCTGCTCGTTCGGGCTGGCGCAGACCCTGGGCATCACACTGGTCGACCCGACGTCGCCCACCTCCATCGAGGACAGCAACTTTCGGCTGGCGGTGCTCGGATTGACGGTGTACACCGCCTCGTTCGTGTGTGAGACGGTGCGCGCGGGAGTGAACACCGTACCGCTGGGGCAGGCCGAGGCAGCCCGATCGCTGGGGTTCACCTTCAGCCAAAATCTGCGAATCGTGTTGCTGCCGCAGGCGTTCCGGTCGGTGATCATCCCGTTGGGTTCGGTGCTGATCGCGCTGACCAAGAACACGACGATCGCCTCGGCGATCGGGGTGGCCGAGGCGGCGCTGTTGATGAAGGCGATGATCGAGAACACCGCAGCGCTGATCACGGTGGGCACCATCTTCGCGCTGGGTTTCGTGATCCTGACCCTGCCGCTGGGACTGTTGTTCGGCTGGCTGGGTAAACGACTGGCGGTGGCGCGATAGTGAGTACAGCCACGATTCTGTTCGACGCGCCCGGCCCGCGGGCGCGGATCCGCAATCGGATGATCTCGGCGGCGACGGTCGTGGTGGTCGCCCTGGCGGCCTGGCTGGTGATCACGAAGCTGGCCGCCAAGGGTCAGTTGACGGCGGCCAAGTGGGAGCCATTCCTCACCGCGAACCTCTGGAAAACCTATGTGCTGCCCGGCATTCAGGGCACGCTGACTGCGGCGGCATTGTCGATCGTGTTCGCGCTGATCCTAGGACTTCTGCTCGGGGTGGGCCGGCTGTCGCAGGTCGGGTTGATCCGCTGGCCGTGCGCGGTCTTTGTCGAGTTCTTCCGCGCCGTGCCCGTGCTGATCATGATGATCTTCGCGTACTTCCTCTTCGCGCTGTACGACGTCTTTCCATCCAAGAACCTGGCGCTGGCCGGTGTGGTGACCGGGCTGACGCTGTACAACGGCGCGGTGATCGCCGAGATCGTCCGCGCCGGGGTGGCCTCGTTGCCGCGGGGCCAGAGCGAGGCCGCGGCCGCGCTCGGGCTGCGGTCGGGGCAGACCATGCGGTCGATCCTGTTGCCGCAAGCGATCACGTCGATGCTGCCGGTGCTCGTCTCCCAGCTCGTCGTGGTGCTCAAGGACACCGCGATCGGCTATCAGATCACCTTCGTGGAAATGGTGCGCCAAGGCACGGTGGTCGGTTCGTCCTACGGCAACTACGTCCCGGCGCTCATCGTCATCGCAGCGTTGATGATCAGCGCGAACTTCGCGTTGTCGGTGGCGGCGACGCGCCTGGAGCGCCGGCTGCGCCGGTCCAAGCAGGGGGCCTCTCCGCTGCACGAGCGGGCCGAACTCGAGCCGGGCGACTAGCCCTCGGCCGGGTAGCGTTGACCGATCATTGACGTCGAGGTGAGGACTCCCGATGGGGACGTTGTCGTGCGACCTACGCACACTGGCCTACGAGGCCTATGTCTACTTCTATCCGTTGGTGACCATGGACGTCACTCGGCGACAGACGATCAATCGCAGCGGCCCTGGCACGGGGCCACCCAATCAGTTCCACCACGTTCGGCAGTACCCCGACGCCGAGTTCCGCTCGGTGGTCCGGCCGAACTTCGACACGTTGTACTCCTCGGCGTGGCTCGACCTCACGCACGGCCCGGTGCTCCTGGACATTCCGGACACCGACGATCGCTACTTCATGCTGCCGATGATCGACATGTGGACCGATGTGTTCGCCAATCCCGGCAAGCGGACATCGGGCACCGGCGCGCAGCGGTACGTGATTGCCGGTCCGGGCCCGACTGGAGCGCTGCCGCCGGGCGTGCCGCTGATCACGGCGCCGACCCCCCACGTGTGGATCATCGGACGCACGCAGACCAACGGTCCGGCTGATTACGGCGCGGTGCACATGGTGCAGGACGGCTACCGGCTCACCCCACTGGTGACGCCGTCCACCCCCTTCGTCAAAGACGACGAGTATGACGTCGCCACCGAGCCGGTGCGCGTGGTCAACGGGATGGGCACCGTCGACTACCTCAGCTATGCGGTCGAGCTGCTGGCGACCAATCCCCCACACCCGACCGACTTCTCGATCCTCGCGCGGTTGGCGAACCTGGGTATCACCCCAGGAGAACCCTTTGACGCCCAACGATTTTCCGACGATGAACTCGCGCAGATAGAGGCCGGCAAGCAGGACGCGCTGACGGCCATCAGCTCGGGTCTACCCACCCTGGGCAACATCGTCGATGGCTGGATGGGCCTGACCGAGGGCATGGGCGTGTACGGCAACTCCTATCTGCGGCGAGCGATCGTCACGCTGATTGGCCTCGGCGCCAACCCCGGCGAGGACGCCATCTACCCCATGCTCATCACCGACGCCGACGGCGCGCCCCTGGCGGGCGAGAACGACTACGTCATTCACTTCGACGCCGACAAGCTGCCGCCGGTGGACGCGTTCTGGTCGGTGACCATGTACGACGCCGAGGGCTATCAGGTGGCCAACGAGATCAACCGCTTTGCGATAGGGGACCGAGATCCCCTGCAGTACAACGGGGATGGTTCGGTGGACCTGTACCTGCAACACACCGACCCAGGCCCCGATAGGCACGCCAACTGGCTGCCCACGCCCCTTGGACCACTAGGGGTCACAATGCGGCTCTACGCGCCGCGGCGTGCGGCCATCGACGGAACCTGGCATCCGCCGGCCGTCCGGAAAGCGTGAACGTGGTCCACCGGCGTGACGTTCTGCGACAGCCCGCAGAAGTGGTCGAAGTGCCCCGGCTCAGACCCGCCGACGCTCCCGCTCCGCCGCCAACCCCTCGGTAACCACAGCGGCTGCCATGCTCTGGTGGTAGCCGCGCCGGGCCAACATGCCGACCAGCCTTCGCATCACCTTGGTGTCGTCGGCGTCGGCCAGCGCCTCGCGGCGCAGCTTCTGCTCGACCAGCTGCTCGGCGCGTTCCCGCTCGGCGGCGGCGTCGATGCCGTCGAGCGCCTCTGCGATCACGTCGTCGTCGACACCCTTGTTCCGCAGCTCAGCCGCCAAGGCGCGCTTGCCTTTTCCAGCCCTGGCCCGCCGCGACCGCACCCACTGTTCGGCGAAGTCGGCGTCATCGATCAGACCGACGGTGGCCAGCCGATCGAGCACCGCCGCGATCACCGACTCCGGGTAGCCACGCTTGTCTAGCTGCCCGGCCAGCTCGGATCGAGTCCGCGACCGCACGGTGAGCAGGCGCAGGCACGCCGCATGCGCCTGCTCTTCGCGCGTCTCAGAAGTCGACTGGGGCGGGCAGAACGTCATTGATGAGTTCATCGGTCACCACCGCACCGATCCCGAGCTTCTCCTTGATCTTCTTCTCGATCTCGTTGGCCACATCGGGGTTCTCGATCAAGAAGTTGCGGGCGTTCTCCTTGCCCTGCCCGAGCTGCTCGCCCTCGTAGGTGAACCACGAGCCGGACTTGCGGATGAAGCCCTGCTCGACGCCCATATCGATGAGCGAGCCCTCGCGGCTGATGCCCTTGCCGTAGAGGATGTCGAATTCGGCCTGCTTGAACGGCGGCGACACCTTGTTCTTGACCACCTTGCAGCGGGTGCGGTTACCCACCGCGTCGGTGCCGTCCTTGAGCGTCTCGATCCGCCGCACATCCAGGCGCACCGAGGCGTAGAACTTCAATGCCTTACCGCCCGTTGTCGTCTCGGGCGAGCCGAACATCACGCCGATCTTCTCGCGCAGCTGGTTGATGAAGATGGCCGTGGTACCCGAGTTGTTCAACGCGCCGGTGATCTTGCGCAAGGCTTGGCTCATCAACCGGGCCTGCAGGCCGACGTGGCTGTCGCCCATCTCGCCCTCGATCTCCGCACGCGGCACCAGAGCGGCCACCGAGTCGATGACGATGATGTCGATGGCTCCCGAGCGGATCAGCATGTCGGCGATCTCGAGTGCCTGCTCACCGGTGTCGGGCTGGCTGACCAGCAGCGCATCGGTGTCCACACCCAGCTTCTTGGCGTAATCCGGGTCCAGTGCATGCTCGGCGTCGATGAACGCCGCGATGCCGCCGGCGGCCTGGGCGTTGGCCACCGCGTGCAGGGCGACGGTGGTCTTGCCCGAGGACTCCGGGCCGTAGATCTCGATGATGCGGCCGCGCGGCAGCCCGCCGATGCCGAGCGCGACATCCAGGGCGATGGATCCGGTCGGGATGACCGAGATGGGCTGGCGAACCTCGTCACCGAGGCGCATCACCGAGCCTTTGCCGTGGTTCTTCTCGATTTGCGCGAGCGCCAGCTCGAGGGCCTTCTCGCGATCAGGTGCCTGCGGAGCCATGGTGATACCTCTTCCGGTAGTCGTTGTTGACCGGTTCTCGGTCGGTTAGCCGTGACGCTAGGGCAAGGCTCCGACAAAACGGACGAACGTCGACCACAATAACGAACATGTGTTCGATGACAAGCAGGCGCGCCGTGCGTGTCGCTACCACTGGTCGCGGGGCACGTCGAAGTCCGCACACAGCGCCCGCCACACGTCGCGGGGCTCCATGCCGTCTTCGATGGCCTGCGCGGCGGTGCGCCCACCCAGCTGGGACAGCACATGGTCCACCAGCAGCGAAGCACCACGAACCGCGCCGAACTGCGCCTGGACCAGCTCGTTGAATTCCGTCAGCCGCACGCCACCAACCTACCGAGCCGACCGCACCGCTTCATGGCACACCTGTACCGGATCGTCGACGGCGCGAATGCTGTCCCCCGCACGCCGGGCGGCCTGCCGGTAGGCCGGCGAGGCAAGCACCTCGGCCACCCCGGCGACCAGGACGTCGGCGCTGAGCGGCCGGACCAGCCGCGCACTGCCCTGTCGGACAACACGATTCGCCAGTTCCCACTGGTCTCCGCCGCCCGGGATGACCACCATGGGCACCCCGGCAAGCAGGGTCTTGGACAGCATCCCGTGACCGCCCCCGCAGATCACCAGGCCGGCGTGGGACAGCAGTTCGTCCTGGCGGCCGAGCCCCACCCTCGCCCACGGCGGCACGTCGAGTTCGGCGCCGCCGAGCCGAGAGATCACCAGCCGCGCCCCGGCCGGCAGCGTGTCACCGGGCACCAGATGTTCCAGCGCCAGCTCGGTCACGCCGACGGCACCGGTGCTGGCCGTCGACGGCGCCACCACGATCAGCGGCCCGTCCCCCGGCGGGATCGCCAGCACATCGGCGGTCGGCTCGAAGTGCAACGGGCCGACGACCACCGCCTCGGCGGGCCAGTCGGGTCGCGGCACCTCCAACGCGGGCAGGGTAGCGATCAACCGGCGCAGCGGGCCGGGATCGGGTCCCGGCAGGCCGATCTGTACCCGTGCCGCGGCGCGCTGGCGTTGGCCCAGTTTCCAGGACCGCGCCGTCAAGGCCCTCATGACGGTGTCCCTCAGCCGTCCGCGCAGGCCGGTGCCGGGCGCCAGCCCACTGCCAATCGGCGGCAGGCCTCTCGAGGGCAGGTAGAGCGGATGGGGATCCAGCTCGATCCAGGGGATTCCCAACAGCTCGGCCGCCATGCCGCCGCACGCGGTGATCACGTCGGAGACAACCAGATCCGGTGCGAGTTCGCGCAGTACCGGCACGTTGAGTACGGCCATTCGCGCGGCCCGGTGATGGATCTTGGCACCGGCGTCGGAGTCGTCGTCGGCCTCGGTCACATCCAGGCCGAGCAGTTCGGCCGCCACCACCCCCGCCGCGCGGGCGCTGTCGAGCCATTCGGTGCCGGTGAGCAGCACCGGGTCGTCACCGGCGGCGGCGAATCGCAGGCACAGCGCGATCGCCGGGAACGCATGACCCGGATCGGGGCCGGCCACCACCGCGACGCGCATCGACCTACCCTGTCACAGCCACCGACGCCTACTCTGGCGGATATGACCGAGCAGACCACCAATGTGAGCTCCGACATCGACAACGCGCACACCGTCGAGGTCTTCCTGTCCGCCCTGCAGGCCGAAGACCTCAGCACCGCCGACGCCCAACTCGACGACCAGCTGGTCTACCAGAACGTCGGCTTCCCCACCATCCACGGCCGCGCCCGCACCATGAAGCTGTTCCGCAGAATGCAGGGCAAGGGCCGCTTCGAGGTGAAGGTCCATCGCATCGCGGTCAACGATGCAGTGGTCATGACCGAGCGCACCGACGTGCTGATCGTCGGCCCAGTCCGGCTGAAGTTCTGGGTGTGCGGTGTCTTCGAGGTACACAACGGCCGAATCACGCTGTGGCGCGACTACTTCGACATGTTCGACTTCTCCAAGGCCATCGTCCGCGGCATCCTGGGAGCGGTCGTCCCGGGGCTGCGTCCGACGCTGTGAAATCGGTGGGTATTTAGGCCCTCCGCAACTGGCCGAGTTCGTCGAATGCCTGCGCCCACCCGGTGAGCCGGTCGGTGGCGTCGACGAGTTCGTTGCGGTAGCGCTGCGCCGACATCGGTGAGCTCGACATCGATCCGGTGTTGGCCGCCGACACCAGTCGCGCTGCGGCGGTGACCATTTCGTTGTATTGCCGGACGCCATGGTTGAGCTGTGCGGTGAAGGCGTTAATGGTCGGGGCGAGATAGGACTGCGAGTTCGGCGTTTCGACCGCCGCCCGCTCCATCGAGACCACCTCACCCGCGGTGGCTGCCATGGTGGCCGCCGTCCGGTTGGCGGCCTCGGTCAGCTCGCGGATCTCCTCCGGCGGCAACATGTTCCCGCGCGCCATCACTCCGAGCAGCGAGTGCAGCCCCCGCTCCGATGCACCCAGCGCCGACATCGACGGCCGGGCCGCCGACCCGTGCGGCGGGAGCCGCCGGCCGCTGACCTGGCGCGCCGGCGGCAGCGGCTCGGCCCGCAGCCAGCGGTAGCGCAACAGCAGCAGCGTCGCCGGTGCGGCGGCACCCGCGGCGATCACACCGGTGATGATCAGCCCCCACACCGGAATACTCCAGGTGGCGAGCAAACCGGTGACCGCCACCCAGAACACCGACGCGAAGGCGAAGAACAGGCCCAGCCGCAACGCCCAGCGCCGCTTGCGCAGCAGCCTGGCTCGCGGATCGGCGGCCGCGCTGAGCTTCTGGGCGGCCACGTCGGCGTACTCGCTGACGGTGTCCACACTGCGCTGCAGGGCCGAACGCCACTGCCGCGAGACGAATCCCGGCTTGTCCGGTTTCACCGTCATCGATACGTTCGCCTCCTAGTGCCCGAGGGGCTTCTCGGGCTCGGGGGTGACGGCCGGAGCCGCCGGGGTGGCCGGAGCAGCAGAGACCTCGGTAGCGCCGCCGGCAGGCAGCGCGTCGCCCCGCATCGAGGCACGGATCTGCTCGAGGCGGGAATGACCGGCCATCTGCACGCTGGCCTGCTGGACTTCGAGCATCCGGCCCTGAACGGAGTTCTGGGCCAGCTCCGCCGCACCCATCGCGTTGGCGTAGCGGCGCTCGATCTTGTCGCGCACCTCGTCGAGGCTGGGGGTGTTACCGGGGGCGGCGATATCGCTCATCGAGCGCAGCGAGGCACTGACCTGCTCCTGCATCTTCGCCTGCTCGAGCTGGCTGAGCAGCTTGGTGCGCTCGGCGATCCGCTGCTGCAGCACCATGGCGTTCTGTTCGACCGCCTTCTTGGCCTGCCCCGCCGCCTGCAGCGCCTGGTCGTGCAGACCCTTGAGGTCTTCGACGCTCTGCTCGGCGGTGACCAGCTGCGCGGCAAACGCCTCGGCGGCGTTGTTGTACTCGGTGGCCTTGGCGGCATCCCCGGAGGCCACCGCCTGATCGGCCAACGTCAGCGCCTGACGCACATTGACCTGCAACTTCTCGATGTCGGCGAGCTGGCGGTTGAGCCGCATCTCCAACTGGCGCTGGTTTCCGATGACCTGTGCGGCCTGCTGGGTCAGCGCCTGGTGCTGGCGCTGCGCCTCCTCGATCGCCTGCTGGATCTGCACCTTGGGATCGGCGTACTCGTCGACCTTGGAGCTGAACAGCGCCATCAGGTACTTCCACGCCTTGGTGAACGGATTGGCCATCAGTGGAGCCGCCTTCGTGTCGAGTGCCGCAATTTGGTCGTTGGGGCCCAATTTATCGGTTCACGATGTCCGGCCACAGCCTTGTGGACATGTCGGCCGGTCGACGAGGTCAGGCCACCGCCATGGTGACCGCATGCGGGATGACGACTTTGGTGGAGACATCGATGGGAGTGTCCCCGCTTGGGACCGCGGTCAACGGAGCGGTCCGCTCGTGATCGGCCATCTTCTCGCCGGCGTCGGTCAGCACCCGGGACAGCGGCACCTCGAGTGCGGTGCAGATGGCACTGAGCAACTCACTGGAAGCCTCTTTGCGGCCACGCTCGACCTCGGAGAGATAGCCGAGGCTCACGCGCGCCGAATCGGACACCTCCCGAAGGGTACGTCCCTGCGAGGTGCGGGCGTCGCGCAGCACATCGCCGATCACTTCCCGCAGCAGTACCGCCATCGGGGGCCTCCTCTACTAGTCGCAACCACCTTGTGCAACGCCGACGAAGCCCCGTTTGGTTCCCGCGATCCCCAGACAGGTCAAGCAGTCAAACCCGCGCGGCCAGAGCCCGCACGCGCACGACAGCCTCGCGGACGGCTGCCAGCCGGATGTCCCAGCGCGAGCCGGCGAGGTGCAGTTCGGCCACCTCGGTCCCGCCCGGGCCGGCCAGCCCCAGGAATACCGTCCCCACCGGGTGCCCACCGTGCGGTTCGGGCCCGGCCACCCCGGTCAACCCCACTCCCCAGGTGGCCGCACATCGACTGCGTGCCCCCTCGGCCAGCGCCGCCGCCGTCTCAGCAGCCACCGGGCCGACGCCGTCGAGCACCTCGGGTGCGACGCCGGCCAGGGTGATCTTGGTCTCGACGGTGTAGGTGATCAGGCCGCCTCGCAGGACGGCGCTCGCGCCCGGCACGCCGGCCAGCGTCGCCGCCAGCAGTCCGGCGGTCAGCGACTCGGCGGTCGCGACGGTGTGACCGCGTCCGGCCAGCTGCGCGACCAATGCCCGCGCGGCATCATCGACCAGCGGATCGTCCACGGGAGTCCTTGACCGCCGACACCACGTAGTCGAGCCCGGTGAGCACCGTCAGCACGATCGCGGCCCACATGATCACCCAGGCCACCGTGAGCCAGGCACTAGGCCAGCCGTGCAACGGAAGCACGAACAACCCGATCGCCACCGCTTGCACCAGCGTCTTGACCTTGCCGCCGCGGCTGGCGGGAATCACCCCGCGGCGCAGCACCGCAAACCGCAAGACGGTGATACCGAGCTCGCGGACCAAGATCACCACGGTGACCCACCACGGCAGGTCACCGAGCATCGACAGGCCGATCAACGCGGCCCCGATGAGCATCTTGTCGGCGATCGGGTCGGCGAGCTTGCCGAACTCGGTGACCATCCCGTAAGTGCGGGCCAGCGAGCCGTCGAGCCGATCGGTGAGCACCGCGACCGTGAAGATGATGAATGCCGTTATCCGGCTTGCGGTTTCGTGGCCGTCGCCGGCGAAAAGGAAGAATAGGAAGATGGGGACGAGGACCAGCCGGATCCCGGTCAGCAGATTGGCAACGTTGGCCACCCGCACACGCGGGACCACCGGACCAGTTTGGGGTTGTCCCGACACGGACAACAGAATATCGGTTGGCAGCCCGGCGCCTCGCGCCCGATACTCTGCACCCGTGACCCCTGCCGTCGTCGTCCGCCGAGCCCGCACCTCGGATGTCCCCGACATCAAGCGTTTGGTGGACACCTACGCCGGGCGCATCCTGCTGGAGAAGAACCTGGTCACGCTGTATGAGTCGGTCCAGGAGTTCTGGGTTGCCGACTTCGGCGGCGAGGTGGTGGGCTGCGGGGCGCTGCACGTGCTGTGGGCGGATCTGGGTGAGGTTCGCACTGTCGCCGTCGACCCCAAGGTCAAGGGCCGCGGGATCGGACACGCCATCGTCGACCAGCTCTTGACCGTCGCCCGCGAGCTGCAGCTCGAGCGGCTGTTCGTGCTGACCTTCGAGACCGAGTTCTTCGCCCGGCACGGCTTCACCGAGATCGAGGGCACCCCGGTGACCGCCGAGGTCTACGAGGAGATGTGCCGCTCGTATGACATCGGTGTCGCGGAGTTCCTCGACCTGTCCTACGTCAAGCCCAATATCCTCGGCAACACCCGGATGCTGCTGATCCTCTGACCGCCGATTGAGCGCTCACGTGTCACTCTTGGGCCGCACATGAGACGTAACTGCTCACTCAATGACGCTGTGGATAGCCGTCAACGGGTACCCGAGTCGGCTGGCAGCGTTGGGCAGCGTGACGCGGGTGTTCGTCGGCAGCGAGGCATTGGCATCTGGACGGGTCAACCGTTATCAGCTCACACACACCCATCAGCGGGTCTTCCCCGATGTCTACGCGCCGCACGGAGCCCTGACGCTTCTGGACCGCACCGAAGCGGCGTGGCTGTGGTCGCGGCGGCAAGCGACGGTCACCGGCCGTGCGGCAGCGGCTCTGCATGGAGCGCGATGGGTCGATGCTGACATTCCGATCGAACTCAACTTCAGCAACAATCGCTGTCCACGCGGGATCATCACTCGCCGCGAAACACTGCCGCCCTGCGAACTCACTTCGCGCAGTGGCCTACCCGTCACGACGATCACCCGAACGGCATTCGATCTGGCCCGACGGGGCACCGGCCGCCGCGGGATCGCGGACCTGGACGCGCTGGCCAACGCAACCCGATTCCGGGACAGCGACGTCCTCGAGATCGCCCACGCGCACCCGCATCTGCGAGGTGTCCGGCGACTGCCCGCCATGCTCAACGCCGTCGACGCCGGCGCGCAGTCACCGCAGGAAACATACCTGCGGCTCACTCTGATCAACGCCGGCTTCCCGCGGCCCGCAACACAGATCCCGGTCGTGCGACCATGCGGCCGCCGGTACTTTCTTGACATGGGGTGGCCCGAGATCAAGGTGGCTGTCGAGTACGACGGTGAACATCACCGGACCAGCCGGACCGCCTACACCATCGACGTGGAGCGACAGGACTACCTGATCTCGACGGGCTGGATCCTGGTGCGTGTACTCGCCGACCACCGCCGTGCCGACGTCATCAGCCGCGTGCAGCGCGCGCGGAACACCCGGTCGGGCAGAGCCGCGAGTTGATTGAGCGCTCACGTGTCATTCCCGCCCGCGGTGTGCGGCGTGAGCGCTCAATCAACCGCTAGAACTCCTCGCCGTTGGCGTCCGAACCACCGCGGATCAGCATCAGGGTGCCGGCCAGTTCATCAGGCTTGACCAGCACCTCACGTGCCTTGGACCCCTCGGACGGGCCGACGATGTTGCGGGTCTCCATCAGGTCCATGAGCCGACCGGCCTTGGCGAAGCCGACCCGCAATTTGCGCTGCAGCATCGACGTCGAGCCGAACTGCGAGGACACCACCAGTTCCACCGCCTGCAGGAAGACGTCCATGTCGTCGCCGATGTCGGGGTCGACATCGGAGCGGTCGCCGGACGGCTTGGCGGCGGTGACGCCCTCGGTGTACTCCGGCTCGGCCTGGTCCTTGCAGGCCTGCACGACGGCTTGGATCTCCTCGTCGGTGATGTAGGCACCCTGCAACCGCTGCGGCTTGCTGGCTCCCATCGGCAGGAACAGGCCGTCGCCCATACCGATCAGCTTCTCGGCACCCGGCTGGTCGAGGATGACGCGGCTGTCGGTGAGCGAGGAGGTGGCGAACGCCAGCCTCGACGGCACGTTGGTCTTGATCAGACCGGTGACGACGTCGACCGACGGGCGCTGGGTGGCCAGCACCAGATGAATGCCTGCCGCACGGGCCTTCTGGGTGATGCGCACGATGGCGTCCTCGACGTCACGCGGCGCGGTCATCATCAGATCGGCCAGCTCGTCGACGATCGCGATGATGTAGGGGTACGGCTTGTAGACGCGCTGGCTGCCCAGCGGTGTACTGATCTCGCCGGAGCGCACTTTGGCGTTGAAGTCGTCGATGTGGCGCACCCGGGAGGCCTGCATGTCCTGGTAGCGCTGTTCCATCTCCTCGACCAGCCACGCAAGGGCGGCCGCGGCCTTCTTCGGCTGCGTGATGATCGGCGTGATCAGATGCGGAATGCCTTCATAAGGCGTCAGTTCCACCATCTTGGGGTCGATGAGAATCATCCGCACTTCGTCGGGCGTGGCGCGGGCCAGCAGCGAGACGAGCATCGAGTTGACGAAGCTGGACTTGCCCGAGCCGGTGGAGCCGGCCACCAGCAGATGCGGCATCTTGGCCAGGTTCGCCGAGATGAAGTCGCCTTCGATGTCCTTGCCCAGCCCGATGACCAGCGGATGGTGATCGCGACGGGTGGACGGCGCGGTGAGAACGTCGGCCAGTCGCACCATTTCGCGATCGGTGTTGGGCACCTCGATGCCGACGGCGGACTTGCCCGGAATCGGAGCCAGCATCCGCACACTCTCGGTGGCCACGGCATAGGCGATATTGCGTTGCAACGCAGTGATTTTCTCGACCTTCACCCCGGGGCCGAGTTCGACCTCGTAGCGGGTGACGGTCGGCCCCCTGGTGCAGCCGGTAACGGCGGCGTCGACCTTGAACTGTTGCAGCACCGACGAAATCGCGTCCGACATCTGCTCGTTGGCAGCACTGCGCCGCTTCGGCGGATCGCCGGGGATCAGCAGGTCCAGCGCGGGCAGATGGTAGGGGCCCTCGACGACGCGATCGACGACCTTCTCGAGGACCTTGGTGTCCTGCTTGGGGGCCGGCTCCTCGTCTTTGAGGTCGTCTTCGAGGACCGCCTTCTTGGGGCGGCGCGCCTTGACCGGCTCGGGGGCGGTCGGGGCGTCCTCCTCGATTGGGTAGTTGTCCAGCGGTGTGCCGGCCGGGGTCTGCGCGCCCGGCCAGGCCGGCGCCTCGTCGGCGTAGGAGCGGGGGTCGTCGTAGTAACCGTCGGAGAAGTCGTCGGGTGCGGCCGAATCGATGTCGTCGGGTTCGGCCTCGTCGTAGTCGTCGTCGTATTCGTCGTCGTAGCGCTCACGGGTGCTGAACATCGCGTACAGCGTCTCGGGCACCTCGCGGATGGTGGTGCCGGTCAGCAGCAGCACACCGAACAAGGCGGCGATGATCAGCAGCGGGGTCGCGATCCACGGAGTCAGCCCGTCGGACAACGGTCCGCCGATGGCGAACCCGATGAAGCCGGCGGCGCGTTGGCGGACGGCGGGGTCCTGCGGGGCACCGGACCACAGATGCATGAGTCCCAGCACCGGCAGCGCGATCATGGCACAGCCCAGCACCAGGCGCGGACGGGCGTCGGGGTCGGGTTCGGTGCGCATCAGCATCACGGCGACGACGGCGATCGCCAGCGGGAGCAGCACCACTGCCCCGCCGACCAGGGTGCGCAGCACGGAGTCGATCCACGCCCCGACCGGGCGGGCGGCGTCGAACCAGGATGCGGCGGCGATGACAACCGCGACGGCCAGCAGGCCCAGCGCGATGCCGTCGCGACGATGCCCTGGCTCGATGTCACGGGCTCGGCCGACCGAGCGCGCCGTGGAGCCCGCCCCCTTGGCCACCATCAGCCAGGTGGCCCGCGCCGCGCGTCCGCTGGCGGCCGCTGCGGTGCCGACCGGTGACGAGGTGCGCTTCTTGGCGGGCTTGCGCCGCGGTGCCGGCTTCGCCGACCGCGACGCACCCTTTGACCTGGTCGTTCGCGCGCCAGAGCGAGCGGCCGTCTTGTTCGCCATGCGGGCAAGCCTAGTCGCAACTGCCCCATCTGCACCATCCGCCACACAGGTTACGAATGGGCCGTTGCCGGACTGCGATCAAGTTCCCAAGTCGACCACCGGGACCGCGGTCGTGCGCCAATACAAAGGACGTCTAACGTAAGCCCCGTCACACCCCGAATCAGGAGGCCGCCCATGCCCGTCACCGTCGTCGCCACCTTCACCGTCAAGCCCGAATCCGTGGACGCCGTGCGCGCGGCCTGCACGAAGGCGATCGCCGCGGTTCACGAGGAGCCCGGCTGTGAGCTGTACTCGCTGCACGAGGGCGACAAGACGTTCGTGTTCGTCGAGCAGTGGGCCGACGCCGACGCACTCACCACCCACAGCACCGCCCCGGCTGTGGGCGCGCTGTTCGGCGAGATCGGCGAGCACCTCGACGGCGCCCCGGACATCAAGATGCTCACCCCCGTTCCGGCCGGCGACCCGGCCAAGGGCCAGCTGCGCGCCTGACAACATGGGTGAACTCGACGGCAAGGTCGCCCTGATCACCGGGGCGGCCCGCGGCCAGGGCCGCGCGCACGCGGTGAAGCTGGCATCGGAAGGTGCCAGCATCATCGCGATCGACATCTGCGCCCAGATCGCCAGCGTGCCCTACCCCATGGCCACCCCGGAGGACCTGGCCGCCACGGTCAAACTCGTCGAGGACACCGGCGCGCGCATCGTCGCCCGGGAAGCCGACGTGCGGGACCGGGCCGCGCTCAAGTCCGCGGTGTACCAGGGCATCGAGGAGCTGGGCCGTCTCGACATCGTGATCGCCAACGCGGGGATCGCCCCGATGGCCGACGAGGGCGCCTGGCAGGACGTCATCGACGTCAACCTGACCGGGGTCTACCACACCGTCGACGTGACGATGAAGCCGTTGATCAAGCAGGGCGACGGCGGGGCGATCGTGCTGACCAGTTCGGTGGCCGGACTAGTAGGCATCGGCGCGCCGATCGCCGGCTCGCTGGGCTACACCGTGGCCAAGCACGGGATGGTCGGCCTGATGCGGGCGTATGCGAATTTCCTTGCCGCGTTCAACATCCGGGTCAATTCGGTGCACCCCGCCGGGGTGAACACCCCGATGATCGACAACGAGTTCACCCGCTCGTGGCTCGACGGGCTGGCCCAGCAGAACTTTGGCGGGCCGGACCTGACCAATGCCCTGCCGGTGCAGACGCTGGAACCCGAGGATATCGCCAACGCGGCGTACTTCCTGGTCTCCGAGGCGGGTCGATACATCACTGGTGTCGCGTTGCCGGTGGACGCCGGGTTCGTCAACAAGCGCTGACCTGCTCGCCGCCACTACGATCGGGGGGCGATGAGACCCCCTCTGGACCTAACCAGCGTCCCGACCTGGGCCGTCGAACCCACATGTCCGCCGGCGGATCTGTCCGGCCGCCAGTGGACAGTGCTCGCTATCGGGCCCGCCGCGGGCCGCGTCGCGCAGGGGTGGATCGCCCAGATCGCGGCACACCGGCCGGATTCGCGCCCCCGGCTGCATCTGGTCGCCGACGCCGACGAGGCCTGCGCAGCGTTGGTCACCGACCTGGACCGGGCGAGCGTCGGGTGGCGGCTGCTGCTGGCCGGTCCGGCGCACGCCTGCCTTCGGGTGCGCGCGCGTGCGCTCGAGGTCGGCGCCGCCGACGACGAGATCACCGTTGCCAGTACCGAGGTGGACACCCGCGAGGTGTTCTGCGCGCACTGCCGCAGCACCGTGACCGCCCGGGTCGAGCTGGCCGGGGAGGTCACCTGCCCGGGGTGCCGGCGACAGCTGTTCGTGTACTACCACGTCTCCCGTCGCCTCGGCGCACACCTGGGCTTCGTCACCGGGCCCGACGAGCCGGACCGGACGCCGACACCATGAGCACGCTGGCCCTGGAGGTCGTCGGGATCGACGCCGGTGTGCCCGGCATACGGACGCTGCGGCTGGCCCGGCCCGACCGGGACGTGTTGGCGTCCTTCACCCCGGGCAGTCACATCGTCATCGAATACCCCGGCGGCGCCAACGCCTACTCGCTGACCGGCGAGACGGCCGCACCCCGCGAATACGTGGTGTCGGTGTTGGAATGCGCCGGCGGACGCGGCGGCTCGCGCTGGATCCACCGGGAGTTGGCCGTCGGCGACACCGTCGTCGTGCACGAGCCACGCAGCGCGTTCGCCCCGGTGTTGCGAGCCCGCCGGCACCTGCTGATCGCCGCCGGGATCGGCATCACCCCGATGGTCTCGCACCTGCGCAGCGCCCGCCGCTGGGGCCGCGACGCGGCGCTGCTCTACGTCCACCGGGAGGGTCGCGGCGCCTACGTCGACGAGATCAAGGCGCTGACCGACCACGCCCGCTTCTTCACCGAGCGGGCCGCGTTCCTCGCCGAGCTCTCCCCCACCCTCGTCGACCAGCCGTTCGGCACGCATGTCTACATCTGCGGGCCCGGCCCGTTTATCGACGACGTGGCAGCGGCCGCGGCGGCGCTGGGCTGGCCGCTCAGCCGCATCCATACCGAGCACTTCGGTGGCGAGCTGGAGCCCGGCGATCCGTTCGCGGTCGAATTATTCTCCACCGGAGCGTCTTTCACCGTCGATTCCGGGGTTTCCCTGCTAGCGGCGCTGGAATCGCACGGCCAAGCGGTGCCGAGCATGTGCCGTCAGGGCGTGTGCGGCGAATGCCGAGTGCCGGTGCGTTCGGGGGTGGTGCTGCATCGCGACCTCTACCTGTCCGACGAGGAGCGGGAGACCTCGATGATGGCCTGCGTGTCGCGAGGCACCGGTGCGTTGGTGCTGGACCTGTGACCGGCACGGTGTCAGCGCCGGATCTGGTGGCGTCGTTTCCCTTCCCCTACACCGCCGACGCCTACCGGTACAGCACCAACATCACCCCGGCCGGCGCCGAGGTCAGCACCGCGACCGGCCGGTGGGGCCGGCGGGTGATCGACATCGACAGCGAGTACACCCACGAACTCGCCGAACGCCGGCGCATCCTGGCGACCGACCCGTCGCGGTACGCGGCGCTGCCACACATGCGCATCGCCTGCTGGGACACCATGCTGGCGTTGATGACCGAACTCGCGACGGCCTACCCCGAGACGATGTCACTGAGCCGCGATGGCGACACCTGGCACTGGCGCAACCAATTGCTCGGGCTGGCACAGGATTTCGTACTCGGCGACGAGGCCAGCCTGCCGTGCGAGCCGCTGGCCTACATCGCCGGACAGGTTCAGGACGACATCGTGCTGCTCGACCAGCGCGACGGTGACCTGTTCGCCGACGCCGGTGTGGTCACCTTCGCGGCGGGCTGGTCGTTCGGGTTCGACGTCGGTATGACGTTCCTGGAGATCCACGGACCGGTGCCGCGACTGCGGGAGTCCGGGGTGATCACCCGGGCACGCGAGTTCCTGATGCGGCTGGCGCCCAACGACGTCTACCGGCGCACCAACTGGTCGATGACCGTCGGGCGCAGGCTGGACGTGTCCACCGAGACCTTGCCCGAATGGCTGCCCGACCCGGCGACGCTGGCCGCCGTGGACGACAAGACGTTCGGCCGGCTGATCCACCTGCGGGTCGAGGTCCAGCATCTGATCCGGCTCGCCGAATCGGGGGCGATCTGCTTTCTGATCCGCAGCTACATGCTCCCGCTGTGCGACGTCGCCACCGTCGAAGAATGGCGCGCCCGCACCGCGGCGGTGTTGGCCGAATTGCCCGAGGACATGGCCGAATACAAGGGCCTAAGCGCCTATCGCGACCGCGCGGTGGCCTGGCTGCAGGCGCACGCCTGAGCGCCGCCCCGGTCCGCGAGCAGACGCAAACTTATGCTCTGACGGCGGTTTTCGTATGAGTTTGTGTCTGCTCGCGACGGGGCGTCAGATCTCGATGACGGTCGGCACGATCATCGGCTGGCGGCGGTAGGTCTCCCCCACCCACTTGCCGACGGTGCGCCGCACCGCCTGCGCGATCCGCACCGGATCGGTGACGTTGTTGGCGGCCAGCGATTCCAATTCCGCCTCCACCTTGCGGGTCGCGGGCTCCAGCGCCTTGGGATCCTCGGAGAAGCCGCGCGAATACAGCTGCGGCGCGGCGGCGCGGCGGCCGGTATCCCGGTTCAGCACCACCGTGATCGCGACGAATCCCGAGCTAAGGATCAGTCGTTCGCCCAGCGTGGCGTCACCCACGTCACCGGTGACCAACCCGTCGACGAACATCTTGCCGACCGGTACCGCACCCGCGATGGAGGCCTTGCCCGCCACCAGGTCGACGCTGACACCGCTCTCGGCGAGCACGATCCGGTCCTCGGGCACCCCGCTGCGGACGGCGAGCTTGGCGTTCGCCCGCAGCATGCGCCAGGTGCCGTGCACCGGCATCACGTTGCGCGGCCGTACCCCGTTGTAGAGGAACAACAGCTCCCCGGAGTAGGCGTGGCCTGAAACATGGACGCGCACTTGCTGATTGGTGACTACTCGGGCACCGATCTTGGCCAGGTCGTCGATGACGCCGTAGACCGCCTCTTCGTTGCCCGGGATCAGCGACGAGGACAGGATGATCAGGTCGTCGGCGGTGACGGTGATGCTGCGGTGCTCACCACGCGACATCCGCGACAGCGCTGCCATCGGCTCACCCTGCGTGCCAGTGGTGATCAGCACCACCCGCCCGGGCTCCATCTCCTCGGCCATCGCGATATCGACCACGTCACGGTCCTCGACGTGCAGGAACCCCAGCTCGCGGGCGATCGCCATATTGCGCAGCATCGAGCGGCCCACGAACGACACCCGCCGGCCCAGGGCCACCGCGGCGTCGATGATCTGCTGCACCCGATCGACGTTGGAGGCGAAGCAGGCCACGATGATTCGCTGCCCCTCGGCGTTGCGCATCAGCCGGTGCAGGTTGGGACCGACCTCGCTCTCCGACGGGCCCACCCCGGGGATCTCGGAGTTCGTCGAGTCGCACAGCAGCAGGTCCACCCCGGCGTCGCCGAGCCGCGACATGCCGGGCAGGTCGGTCGGACGCCCGTCCGGCGGCAGTTGGTCGAGCTTGATGTCACCGGTGTGCAGCACGGTGCCGGCACCGGTGTGTACGGCGATCGCCAGGGCATCCGGGATGGAGTGGTTGACCGCGAAGTACTGGCACTCGAACACGCCATGGGTGCTGCGTTGACCCTCGGCCACGTGGACCAGCACCGGGTTGATGCGGTGCTCGCGGCATTTGGCGGCCACCAGAGCCAGGGTGAAACGCGAGCCGACCACCGGGATGTCGGCACGCATCCGCAGCAGGTACGGGATCGCCCCGATGTGATCCTCGTGGGCGTGGGTCAGGACCAGCGCCTCGATGTCGTCGAGCCGATCCTCGATCAGCCGCAGGTCGGGCAGGATCAGGTCGACGCCCGGTTCGTCATGGTTGGGGAACAACACCCCGCAGTCGATGATCAGCAGTCTGCCGAGGTGTTCGAAAACGGTCATGTTGCGGCCGATTTCGTTGATGCCACCCAAAGCGGTGATACGCAGACCGCCCGGGGCCAGCGGGCCCGGAGGTGACAACTCGGAGTTCATCAGCGGGTCACCGCAGGGCACCCACGGCGCGCAGGTCGCCAGCCAACTCGTCGAGCTGTTCGGCGGTGGCCGGCATCTGGGGCAGCCGGGGCTCGCCCACCTCGAAGCCCTGCAGCCGCAGCGCGGCCTTGGACAGCGTGACACCGCCGAGGCGGTTCTGCGCGGCATTCAGCGGCGCCAGCGAGACGCCGATCTTACGCGCGGTGGCGATGTCACCGGAGTTGAAGGCGGTGAGCATCTCGCGCAGCTGGCTGGCCACTACGTGGCCCCACACGCTGATGAACCCGACCGCTCCCATGGCCAGCCACGGCAGGTTGAGCGCGTCGTCGCCCGAGTAGTAGGCCAGGCCGGTCTCGGCGATGATCTGCGCGCCGCCGTGCAGGTCGGCCTTGGCGTCTTTGACGGCGACGATGTTGGGGTGGGTCGCCAGCGCGCGCATGGTGGGCCACTCGATGGGTATGACCGACCGCGGCGGGATGTCGTAGAGGATCACCGGCAGGTCGGTGGCATCGGCCACCGTGGTGAAGTGCGCGACCAGGCCGGACTGCGGCGGGCGCGAGTAGTACGGGGTGACGACCAGCAGGCCGTGCGCCCCCTCCGCTGCGCAGCTCTTGGCCAGGCGCACGCTGTGCGCGGTGTCGTAGGTACCGGCGCCGGCAATGATGCGGGCGCGATCGCCGACGGCTTCGAGGACGGCGCGCAGCAGAACGAGCTTCTCGGAGTCGCTGGTGGTGGGTGACTCCCCGGTGGTGCCGGACAGCACCAGCCCGTCACATCCGGAATCGACCAGATGGGTCGCCAGCCGCGCCGCGGTTACGGTGTCCACCGCGCCGTCCGGCGTGAACGGCGTCACCATCGCGGTCAAAACGGTGCCCAGCCGGGCGCTGGCGTCGAATCCGCTGGTGCTCACGGACGCCTAGATTACCCGCTCGGACTACGCCTCCGTCGCCAACGGGGAGGTCGCGACCTCCGTGCCGTCGGCCAGTTCGGCGATCTCGAAATCGGCGAACACCGCGGGTGCGACCTCGGCGAGCCGGCGCAGGCAGGCGATGGCCACGCGGCGGATCTCCACGTCGGCGTGCTCGCTGGCCCGCATCGCGATGAAGTGGCGCCAGGCCCGGTAGTTCCCAGTCACCACGATGCGGGTCTCGGTGTCGTTGGGCAGCACCGCTCGCGCGGCCTGGCGGGCCTGCTTGCGGCGCAGCACACCCAGCGAAGCCGGGCCAGTGGATCCTGCCGGCTGGTCGGCGAATTTGGCTTCCAGTCGGGCCAGCAGTTCGACGTAGGCGGCCCGGCTGGCGTCAGCGGCATCGAGCAGGATCTGCCGCAACTCGTCGTCGTCCTCCAGGCCGGGCGGCACGACCACCTGGGCCTCGTCTTCGGGGACGTAGCGCTGCGAGAGCTGCGAATAGGAGAAGTGCCGGTGCCGGATCACCTCGTGGGTGCAGGACCAGGAGATGCCGGTGATGTAGAGCGAGACGGACGCGTGTTCGAGCACCGAGAAATGGCCGACGTCGATGATGTGCTTGAGGTAGGCCGCGTTGGTGGCGGTCCGCGGATTGGGCTTGGACCAACTCTGGTAGCAGGCCCGTCCAGCGAACTCCAGCAGCGCCTGCCCGCCGTCGGCGTCGGTGCTCCACGGCACGTCCGGGGGCGCCAAGAACTCGGTCTTGGCGATCAGCTGCACGCGCAACGGCGCGGTCTCGGCCACGAGCCTTACCTTAGTGCGCGAGCCGGACCGGGTGTTTCCCGACCGGACGTTGGTCACCGCCGTGGCGGCACCGATAAGCCGATGCCGCCACGCCCGAGCTGACTTAGAGGGGCAGCAGAATGCCCTTCACGCTCGGATCGGTGGCCAGGAATTGTTGCACCGCGGGATCTTTGAATGTCGCGACGAGCTTCTTGATGTTGTCGGTATCGGCCCAGCGACTGCCGATGGTCAGCTGTCCGGCGAACTCGTCCGGTGCGGGCGGGGCGAAGATCTGTTGCTGCAGCGGCACCTTGGCGGCCAGGTAGTACTCGGTGTAGCCCACCGCGGCGTCCAGATCGGGCAGGGAGCGCGATTGCGCGGCGAAGTCCAGCAGGGTGAACTTCAGGTTCTTGGGATTGCCGACGATGTCCTTCTCGGTGGCGGTCCACTTGTCGACGTTCGGGTTCAGCGTGATCAGACCGGCACGCTGCAGAAGCCACAGGCCCTGGGCCTCGTTGGCCGGATCGGAGTACAGCGAGACGTTCGCGCCGTCGGGCAACTGGGTGACGTCGGTGTACTTGTCCGACCAGATGCCGAAGCCCCAGCGGAAGACGGGGGTGGCCGCCTCCTCGCGGAAGTCCGGGTTGGCTTCGAGCACCTGCCCGAGCCACAGCTTGTGCTGGTAGATGGTGCCGGCCACCTCACCGTCGCTGACCGCGCGGTTGATGGTGTTGCTGTCGGCCAGCCCACGGAACGCCACCTTGATGCCGTGTTTGGGCGCGACGTCGCGGCTGATGAACTCGATCAGCGCCTGCTCGGCGGCGTTGCCCTCATTGGTGGCCACGACCAGGGTGGCACCGGGAATCTCGTTGGCGGACTTCGTGTCTCCGAAGAAGAAGTACCGCCCGGCGACGACGGCGACGATGACGACGGCGAGCCCGGCGGCGAGCCAGATCCATCGAGGGCGCTTGCGCAGCTCGAAGCCGTGGTCGTCGGGACTCTCGACGGTCGTGTCGGTGGTGGTGGTCATGCGTTCACGGTTCCTTTCAGGCGGGCATGGGGGGTGGTGAAGCGGACCAGGGCGTCGCCGACGAGCTGCACCGCCGCCACGGTGACCACCAGGATCACGATGGTGGCGAGCATGACGCCCTGGTCGAAGCGCTGATAGCCGTACGTGACTGCGACATAACCGATTCCGCCCGCGCCGATAGTGCCGGCGATGGCGGAGTATTCGATCATCGCGATGATGTTGATGGTGAGCCCACCGAGGATGGACGGGATCGCCTCGTTGAGCTGGGCGGTGCGGATGATCTGCAGGCGAGATCCGCCCGCCGCCCGGGCCACCTTGACCACCGACGGCGGCACCGAGCGCAGCGAGTTCTCGACGATGCGGGTGAAGAACGCGATGCCGGCCAGTGACATCGGCACCACGGCGGCCGCGATCCCGATGTTGGTGCCGGTGATGAACCGGGTGAAGGGCATGATGGCGGCCATCAGGATGAGGAAGGGTAGCGAACGCCCGACGCTGATGATCCAGCTCAACACCGTGTGCAGCGCCGGGTTTTCGAACAGACCGCCGGGTGCCAGGTTGTGGATCAGCGCACCGAGCGGCACACCGACGGCGACGACGATCGTCATCACAATGCCCACCATGACCAGCGTGTCCACCAACGCCGGGAACAGCAGGCCCGGCAGCTCGCCGACCGGAACCTTGGCGTTGGCCAGCAGGGTCTGGGTCATGCCGCGCCCCGCAGCCGCTGCTCGCCGGTGGACAGACCGTACCGGGCCAGCACGTCGGCGGCCCGCTCCCCCAGGTCAGCCGGGATGCCCAGGGTGGCCGAGCCGACCGTGACTCCGTGCACCTGCTGCACCGATGCGCCCAGCACCGCGATCGGTGCGCCGAGGTCGGCGGAGGCGTGCGCGATCCAGTCCGACGGCACGGCCGGCGAGTCGTAGACCACCTGCCAGACCCGCTGGCCGGGGGCGGCGCCGCTGGCGACGCCCTGCGGCCGCAGCTCCGCCCCGAGTGCGGAGCCCGGATCGGTGAGCAGATCGACCAGCCGACCGGATTCGGCGATGCTGCCGTGCTCCAGCCGGGCCACCGAGTCGGCGATCTTGCGCACGGTGTCCATCTCGTGGGTGATGAAGACGATGGACAGGTCCAGGTCGTCGCGCAGTTCCCGCAACAGCTCCACGACGGAGTCGGTGGTTCTCGGATCCAGGCCGGCGGTGGCCTCGTCCGACAGCAGCACCGAGGGGCGCAATGCCAGTGCGCGGGCAATGCCGACCCGCTGCTTCTGGCCGCCGGAGAGCTGGAACGGGTAATGGTTGGCGCGGTTGGCCAGTCCCACCCGGTCGAGCAGTTCGCCGACCCGCTTTCGGGTTTCGGTCGCCGTCACGCCGAGGTACTCCAGCGGCAATGCGACGTTCTCCGCCGCGGTGCGCCGCTCGAAGAGGCCAGCCGACTGGAACACCGTGCCGATCCGGCGCCGGGCGACCCGCAGCCTCTGCGGCGAGAGCGTGGTCAGGTCTTCCCCGTTGACCACCACCGAACCCGAGGTGGGCAGCGTCAGTAGGTTGATGCACTCGGCCAGGGTGCTCTTGCCGGCACCGCTGGGCCCGACCACCGCGAGGATCTCCGCGGCGTCGACCCGGAAGGTGATGCGGTCCAGGACCACAGTGCGGTTCTCGCCGTGGCCGTAGACCTTCGTCAGCTCGGTGAGCTCGATCATTGAGGGACCCTTCGGATACCGAATCATGGTCAGGCGTAATCGCCGTGGTGCGCCAACACTGTCAGCCGCCGGGAAGCCCGGACAGCGTTGTGCTCACGGTGAGTCGATTGCGGTGATCGCAACCCTGGGCCGGGCGCGCGGAGTCCGGCACCGTTGTCGCACTATGGGTATCGACGAGTCGCTTGCGGCCGAGCCGCACGGTTTCACCCTCGCCAAACGCCGTCGGTGGCCCTACATCGTGGGCGCCTTCGTTGTGATCGCCGGCGCAACATCCTATTTCGTGGTGCAGCGCGGTCACAGCACCACGTCGGCCAACGAGACCGCCGGCGCGACCCTCGACGTCGTCTATCTGGACTCCAGCCCGGCCGAGAAAGCGATCATCGAGTACATCGCCGCCAACGTGGCACCGGACTACAACGTCAAGGTGGGTGCCGTCGGGCTCGGCGACCGCCGCTATGCCGGCACCATTTTCCAGCATCGGCATTGGTTGCAGCAGGTGCTCGACGCCAACCCCAGCTTCCAGGAGCAGGCGGCAACCGGGCCGTTCTTCGACTGGGTCTTCGGCATCTGGTCGGACAAACACCGCACACCACAGCAAATCCCGGACGGTGCGACATGCCCGGGTTGTCATTCGCGTTGGGCAGCACCGAGGCCGAGGCGCAACGACGAACTCAACGAACTGGCCGGCTGGCGCATCTGGCCGGACAGCTGTCGGTCTGGACCGGGTCATCACCCGGCGTCGGCTGGTGGTGGGCGGCCCGGAGCAGATCGCCGACGCGATCGAGGAGTGGTTCGTCGCGGGGGCGGTCGACGGGTTCAACCTAATGCCGGACGTGTTCCCGTCGGGGCTGGAGCCGTTCGTCGACCACGTGGTGCCGATCCTGCGGCGACGCCGGCGGGCTGAGCCTCGCCGCGCGCGGGGCTGCCGATCGGCGTTAGCCTGGGCCATGTCCTCGACGATCGCGCCGCGCCTGCTGGAGGTGATCGACGCCGACATCCTGCCCTTGACCGAACGCGGGGTGGCCGCGGGCAACAAGGTGTTCGGCGCGGCGGTCCTGCGCAAGTCGGACCTGTCGGTAGTGGTGGCCGAGACCAACGGCGAGCTCGAGAATCCGTTGTGGCACGGGGAGATCCACACGCTCAAGCGGTTCTACGAGCTGGCGGGGCGACCGCCGACGACCGAGTTGGTGTTCTTGAGCACCCACGAGCCGTGCACCATGTGCATGTCGGCGATCACCTGGGCGGGGTTCGACAACTTCTACTACTTCTTCAGCCACGAGGATTCGCGGGACAGCTTCGCCATCCCGCACGATCTGAAGATCCTGCAGGAGGTGTTCGGCCTGGCTCCTGGCGGCTACCGGCGCAGCAACGCGTTCTGGACCGCGCACTCGATCGCCGACCTCACCGAGGCCGAGGACGAGCCGCTGCGCACCCGGTTGCGCCAGCAGCAGGACGATATCCGCCGGCGGTACGACGCACTGTCGCGCCGCTATCAGGAAGGCAAGGGCGACAACGCTATTCCGCTGAGCTGATCAGTCCGCCAGCACGCCGGCGCGGCGCATCGCGGTAGTGATCAGGTCGAAGTCGATGGTGCCGTGCTCACGGGCGAGCGCGTCCGCCTCGTCGCCGCGGCCGGCGGCGATCGCGGCGAGCATCTCCTCGTGGTCGTGCAGCGCCCGGACCTCCATGGTGCGCATGGTCGTGGGCTCACCCCATAGGTGGGCGGGCGAACCGATGCTGACCGTCGCCTTCAGGTCGAGCAGCAGCTGCTTGAGGACGTCGTTGTGCGCGGCGTCCATGATCGCCAGGTGGAACCGGCTGTCGGCCTGCTGGGCCGGCAGCCCGGTGCTCGCCTCGCGGTAGGCGTCGAGCCTGGAACGCATCAGTGCCAGGTCGGCCTCGGTGCGTGACTCGGCCGCCGCTCGGGCGACGACACCCTGCAGCCGACACACCGCGTCGCAGCGGTTCTGCAGCTCACCCAGGCGCATGCTCAGCGTCCGACCTACCGCGTCGGTCGAGGACTCCGGCCACTGGTCCAACACGTAGGAGCCGCCACCGCGGCCCCGGCGGGTCTCCAGCAGTCCGCGCTCGACCAGGCGGGCCAGCGCGGCACGCACCGTCATCCGGCCCACGCCCAGTGAGGACGCCAGTTCGCGCTCGACCGGCAGCCGCGCGCCGGGCAGGTACTCGCCGATGGCGATGGCGGTGACCAGCCGATCGGTGATCTCGTCCACCCGGGACGGCGAGTCCAGCTGCTGCCCGAGCAGACCCGGGCCAGCCGGTGTGCCGTCATGCGCCATGGCCCGCGTCCTCCTTCGTCACCGAGATGTTAATTCCTCATCAATGGTCTTGCCATGAGACCTTTACCGGTTCATGCTGATCGACATGGCAGTCCAGACACAATTGGTGCCCTTCGGCGAGTACCAGACCTGGGTACAGATCACGACTCCGCAGACGGCACGCGAGGGCGCCCTATCGCTGTTCGTGCTGCACGGCGGACCCGGAATGGCACACAACTACGTCGCCAACATCGCCGCGCTGGCCGACGAGACCGGGCGAACCGTCATCCACTACGACCAGATCGGTTGCGGCGCAAGCAGTCACCTGCCCGATGCGCCCGCAGACTTCTGGACGCCGGCGTTGTTCGTCGATGAGTTCCACACCGTGCGCTCCGCGCTGGGGATCGAGCGCTACCACCTGCTCGGCCAGTCCTGGGGCGGCATGCTGGGCGCCGAGATCGCGGTGCGGCAACCCGCCGGGCTGGTCTCGCTGTCGATCTGCAACTCGCCGGCGTCGATGGAACTGTGGATGGCCGGCGCGGCCGAACTGCGCGCGCAACTCCCGGCAGAGGTTCGGACCACCCTCGATCGCCACGAGGCCGACAACACCGTCACCGACCCGGAATACCTGGCCGCCGCCGAGGAGTTCTACCGCCGCCACGTGTGCCGGACCGAACCCACCCCGCAGGACTTCCTCGACACCGTCGCCCAGATGGAAGCCGAGCCCACCGTCTACCACACCATGAACGGCCCCAATGAGTTCCACGTGGTCGGCACTCTGCGCAACTGGACCATCATCGACCGGCTGCCGTCGATCACCGCCCCGACGTTGGTGATCGCCGGCGAATTCGACGAGGCGACGCCGGCGACCTGGCAGCCCTACGTCGACCAGATCCCCGGAGCCGTCAGCCACGTCTTCGCAGACACCAGCCACTGCACGCACCTGGAGAAACCCGAGGAGTTCCGCGCCGTCGTCGCCGCGTTCCTCGCCGCGCACGACGCGGACCACTGATCCCCTCAACGACAGGAACTCCCATGGACGTCGCCGCACGGCCCGCCGAGCCCGAGGCCCAGCGCACGCTGGAATCATTCGGCTACAAGCAGGAATTGCATCGCTCGGTGGGCACCGTCGATCTGCTGGTCTACGGGCTGGTGTTCATGGTGCCGATCGCGCCGTGGGCGATCTTCGGCACCGTCTACAACAGCGCCGCGGGGATGGTGCCGCTGGTCTACGTCATCGGCCTGGTCGCCATGGTGTTCACCGCGCTGGCCTACGCCCAGATGGCCAAGTCGTTCCCGTTGGCCGGATCGGTGTTCTCGTATGTGGGCCGTGGCATCTGTGGGCCGTGGCATCCATCCCAATGTCGGCTTCTTCGCCGGCTGGGCGATCTTGCTCGACTACCTGCTGGTGCCGACCCTGCTCTACGTGTTCGCCGCGGAGTCGATGATCGGGCTGTTCCCCGGCACGCCGCGCTGGCTGTGGGCGATCGTGTTCGTGCTCGCCAACACCGTCATCAACCTGCTCGGTGTGGACTCGCTGAAGATGGCCAACCGCGCGTTCCTGGCCGTCGAGCTGGTGTTCGTGGTCATCTTCGTCTACATCGCGATCACCGCCATCGGCGGCGGCACGCTGCCCAACGTCGGCTGGAGCACGACGCCGATCTGGAATCCTGAGACCGTCAGCGCCCCGCTGATCGCCTCGGCGCTGTCCATCGCGGTGCTCAGCTTCCTCGGCTTCGACGGAATTTCCACCCTCGCAGAGGAATCCACCGGCAAGAAGAACCCGGCCGGCAAGGCGATGGTCGGGTCGCTGTTCATCGTGGCGTTCCTGTTCATCGTGCAGACCTGGCTGGCCAGCCTGCTGGCCGGTGGCCGGGAGGCTTTCAGCGACGACGAGGTCGGCAACGCCTTCTTCGAGCTGGTCAAGGCGGCCTCCAACACCGGCTGGATGAACGCCTTCTTCGCGGTCAACGTGCTGGCCGTCGGGTTCGCCAACGCGATGGCCGCCCAGGCCGCCACCAGCCGGCTGCTGTACTCGATGAGCCGCGACCGCCAGCTGCCGAGCTACCTGTCCAAGGTCAGCTCGCGGCAGGTGCCGATGGCGGCGATCCTGACGGTCAGCGCGCTCAGCGTCGTGCTGGTGCTGTTCTTCGTCGGCCAGATCGGGCTGATCTCGTCACTGGTGAACTTCGGCGCGCTGTTCAGCTTCTGCCTGCTGCATGTGTCGGTGGCCTGGTATTACCTGGGACGCAAGAAGTCCACGAATTACCTGCTGCACCTGGTGGTGCCGGCCTTGGGCTTCGTGATCATCGCATACGTGCTGGTCAACGCCGACGCGCTGGCCAAGATCGGCGGTCTGGTGTGGCTGGGTATCGGCGTGGTGGTCTTCATCGTCAACCGGGTGCGCGGGGTCGGTGCGAGCTCGCAGCGTGCGGACGTGCCCGTCGAAAGCTGACAGGCCGCGAGTGGTGACTGAACGGGCCCGCTGTTGAGGGTCCGGTTCAGAGGAGGCATGGAGTGCTGCGGTGCGACATCGCCGGGGTCCTCCGGCCCGACTGTGGGTGCTACGCGCGCGACATCACCAAAAAGCGCGCCCAAGGCCCACAGTCGGCGCGCCGACCCTTACAGCGCGGCGCGCAAAGGCCCGGCCATATCGCCCCGCTCACCCACGCTGACATCGCCGAGCCCCAGCCAGGACGCCATCGTGTGGAGCTCGGTGGCCAGCCGCGGTGCGATCTGCGCAGGGTCCTGGCCGGGTTCGGCAAAGGCCCCGACGACATGTAGGGCGCCGCGGGCGCGTTCGGCCTTGAGGTCGACGCGGCCGACCAGCCGCCCGTCGAGCAGGAAGGGCCACACGTAGTAGCCGAACTTTCGTTGCCGCTCGGGAACGTAGATCTCGATGCGGTAGTGGAAGTCGAACAGCCGCTCCACGCGCGGCCGGAAGAAGATCAGCGGGTCGAACGGGCACAGCAGCGCCGTCCCGCGGTCCACCCGGGGCACCGTCACGTCCGGCGCCAGGTAGGCCGGGGCCGACCAGCCGTCGACCTCGACCTGCTCGAGAAGTCCTTCGGCAACCAACGCGGCCACCGCGGGCTTGCTCTGCTTCGGACTCAGCCGGAAATAGTCCCGCAGATCGGGCTCGGTGGCCACGCCCAGAGCACCCGCGGCCCGCAGCATCAGCTCCCGCACCGCCTCGTCGTCATCGACCTCGCGGGCCAGCACATGCGGCGGTAAGACCTTCTCACTTAGGTCGTAGTGCCGAGCGAACCCGACCCGCGTCGCCGTCGTCAGCGCCCCCGACGACCACAGCGCCTCGGCCACCCACTTGGTATCGCTGCGGTCCCACCACGGCCCCTTGCGGCCGCGCTGCTCGCTGTTGAGATGGGCCTCGATCTGCCCGGCGGTGCTCGGGCCGAGTTCGGCGACGGCGGCAAGGATGTCCTCGGCCAGCCGCGGGTTCTTCTTGACGATCTCGGTGCCCCAGCGGCCGTGGGTGTACTCGCGCATGCGCCAGCGCAGCAGCGGCCAGTCCTCGACGGCCATCAGCGCCGCCTCGTGCGCCCAGTACTCGACGAGCAGGCGCGGCGAGCGGGCGCTGTGGCTCCACGCGGCCTTGTCCAGGACCTCGCGGTCGTAGGGCCCGAGCCGGCTGAACACCGGCGCGTAGTGCGCCCGCACCGCCACTGACACCGAGTCCAGTTGCAACACCTGGATGCGCGAGATCAGCCGGCGCACATGGGCGCGGGTGACGGGCCCGCGCGGCTTGGGTTCGGTCAGGCCCTGGGCGGTGATCGCGATCCGGCGGGCCTGGTCGGCGGTAAGCCGGGTCATGCCCGCAGGTAGCTGTGGAACCGGTAACGCAACCCGGACCTACTGTCCCGCCACGGGGTGGACGTGCCGACCCAGGATTCGTCGAGCATCGGGGCCAGCGCGTCGTCGTCTTCCAGCCGTAGATCGATCTCGACCTCGGTCACCTCGCAGCGAGCGGCCCGTGGCAGTGCCAGGTGATAGATCTCCGAGCCGCCGATCACCCAGGTGTCCTGGTCGGTCAGGGCGTCCTCGAGGTCGCCCACCACCGTCGCGCCATCAGCCATGTAGTCAGCTTGCCGGGTCAGCACGACATTTCTGCGTCCCGGCAGCGGGCGGACCTTGACCGGCAGCGACTCCCAGGTGCGCCGGCCCATCACCACGGTGTGGCCCATGGTGATGTCCTTGAAGCGGGCGAGGTCTTCGGGCAGGTGCCACGGGATGCCGCCGTCGCGGCCGATCACCCCGGACGTCGACTGCGCCCAGATCAGACCAACTGTCATACAGCGACCGGAGCCTTGATCGCCGGGTGCGGGTCGTAGTTGCGGATCTCGATGTCGTCATAGGTGTAGTCGAAGATCGAATCCCGCTGGGCCAGAACGAGTTCCGGATAGGGACGGGGATCGCGGCCGAGCTGCTCGGTGACCTGCTCGACGTGGTTGTCGTAGATGTGGCAGTCACCGCCGGTCCAGACGAACTCCCCCACCGCCAGGCCGGCCTGAGCGGCCATCATGTGGGTGAGCAGTGCGTAGCTGGCGATGTTGAACGGCACGCCCAGGAACAGGTCGGCGCTGCGCTGATAGAGCTGGCAGCTCAGCTTGCCGTCGGCGACGTAGAACTGGAACAGCGCATGGCACGGCGCCAGGGCCATCTGCGGGATCTCGCCGACGTTCCACGCCGAGACGATGATGCGGCGACTGTCCGGGTCGGTGCGCAATAGGTGCAGCGCGTTGCTGATCTGGTCGATGTGCTCACCGGACGGAGTGGGCCAGGAGCGCCATTGCACTCCGTAGACTGGCCCGAGATCGCCTGTCTCAGAGGCCCATTCGTCCCAGATCGTGACGCCGTGCTGGCGCAGCCACTCGACATTGGACTCGCCGCGCAGGAACCACAGCAGCTCGTAGATCACCGCCTTCAGGTGCACCTTCTTGGTGGTGATCAGCGGAAAGCCGACGGACAGGTCATAGCGCAGCTGGTGGCCGAACAAGCTGCGGGTGCCGGTGCCGGTGCGATCGGATTTCGGTGTTCCCTCTGCGAGCACGAGTCGAAGCAGGTCCTCGTATGGCGTGGCGATCGGCACGCCGCTCAGCTTACGTCCGAGCGCACGGGTAGAAACGAAGCCATGCCGACCATCACCGACACCGTCATCACCGCCGACGGACACTGCCCCGTCACCCTGGCCATCCCGGCCGGCGAGGGCCCCTGGCCCGCGGTGGTCATGTATCCCGACGCCGGCGGCACCCGGCCGGTTGCCGTCGACATGGCGGTGCGCCTGTCGGGTCTCGGCTACGTCGTGCTCGTCCCCGACGTGTACTACCGCAGCGGTGACTGGGAACCGTTCTCGATGGCGACGGCGTTCAGCGACCAGGCCGAACGCCAGCGGCTGTTCGGCATGATCCAAAGCGTCACACCGGACGCGATGGAGACCGACGCCCGGGCGTTCTTCGACTACCTGGCGGCCCGGCCGGAGGTCAGCGGGCAGACGTTCGGCACCACCGGTTACTGCATGGGCGGGCGGACGTCGCTGGTGGTGGCCGGGCGGGTGCCGGAGCGGGTGTCCGCCGCGATGTCCTTCCACGGCGGTGGGCTGGCCACCGAGGACGCCGACAGCCCGCATCTGCTGGCCGGCCAGATCCAAGCGGCGGTCTACGTCGGCGGCGCCCAGGACGACGCCTCCTTCACCGCCGAACAGGCTCAGACGCTGGACAAGGCGCTCACCGAGGCCGGCGTCGAGCACACCATCGAGTGGTATCCGGCGGCCCACGGCTTCGCTGTGCCGGACAACGGCCCCTATGACGAAGCCGCCGCGGAGCGGCACTGGGCGGCGATGACAACCTTCTTCGGAGTGCACCTACCGAGATGAGTTCTTCTTGCTGACGTTGCGCAGGCCACGGATCACACCGCGGGTGGCGTACAAGAACACCACGATCGACAGCAGGATCAGGAAGATGAACGTGGGCAACCAGTTGGTCCGGCTGTGCGGGATGTTCCACCAGACCACCGTGAATAGCACCGCGCAGATGAACAGGACGATGTCGCGCCAGTTGCCCTTGTAGCTGGCGGCGACATCGAGCAGCTCGCGGCTCTTCTCGGTGCTGACGATCACATCCTGGATGCGCCGGTCGATGCTGGCCTTGAGCGCGGCCCGCAGCTCGACGTCCTCGGGCGGCAGCTTGTCCAACAGCTCGAGGTCGGACTTGATCATGCCGCGGATGTCCGGGCCCTTCATGGTGCCGGCGGCGATGCCCAACAGCGCACCACCCGCGATCGGGGCGGCCCCCAACGCGATGTCAGCAATTCCCACCATGGCTCCTCCAGCTCCTCTTCCCAGGAGGGTAGTGCGCGGGCCTGCCGGCGGAGGCCGACTACTCCATCAGGACCGCGGCCACCGTCGCACCCAGTTCCCAGCAGGCCTCGATGTCGGCCTTGGCGGGCCTGCCGGAGACGACGACGGTCTCGGCTGCTCGAATCCACCCCAGCCCGGTGGTGATGGCGTCCACGCCGCGGATGGCTCCCTCGGTTCCCTCGTTGCCATGAACGTAGAGGCCGAACGGCCGCCCCCGTGTCGCGTCCAGGCACGGGTAGTAGCAGACGTCGAACGCATGCTTGAGCGCGCCGCTCATGTAACCGAGGTTCGCCGGGGTGCCCAGCAGGTAGCCGTCGGCGTCGAGCACGTCGGCCGGGGCCAGGGTCAGCGCCGGGCGACGCACCACCTCGACGCCATCGATCTCGGGATCGGTCGCGCCGGCCAGCACTGCCTCGAACATCTCCTGGCAGGCCGGCGACGGAGTGTGGTGGACGATCAGCAGGCGTTTCACTGGCGTGTATCCGCATGCAGCTCAACAGCTTTGCGCATGGTCTCCCTAGCGCGGCCGCGGTCGCCGGCGTAGTCGTAGGCCCGCGCCAGCCGGTACCACCGCTGCCAGTTGTCCGGGTCGGCCTCCAGTTCGCGGCGCACGGTGTCGAACAGTGCGTCGGCGGCGTCGCGCTGGATGCGGCCGGCCGGGGTGCGCGGCAGATCGCTCACGTCGAGCTCCATGCCGTCTTCCTTGGCCAGTGCGGCAAGCCGCTGGTGAGCGAACCCGGCCCGCAGGGTGGCGACCATCGCCCACAGCCCGACGATCGGCAGCAGCAACACGCCGAGGCCGAGGGCGATCGCCGCAGGTGTGCCCGTGGCGATCAGCGCGACGGCGGTGCGACCCAGCAGCACGAAGTACACCAGCAGGGCCACACACATGACCCCGATCAGCAGCTGGATGCGCACCGCCCGGTTCACAGGTCGAGCAGCGGTTCGATTCCGATGGTCAGCCCGGGTCGCTCGGCGACCCTGCGCACGGCCAACAGGACGCCGGGCACGAACGACGTGCGGTCGAGGCTGTCGTGCCGGATGGTCAGCGTCTCCCCGAGAGTGCCGAAGAGCACCTCCTGGTGAGCGACCAGGCCGGTGAGCCGAACCGAGTGCACGGGGATGCCGTCGACGTCGGCTCCGCGGGCGCCCGGCAGGCCCGTGCTGGTGGCATCGGGGTTGGGCGGCAGATCTTTTCGCGCCTCGGCGATCAGCCGGGCGGTGCGGGTCGCGGTACCCGAGGGGGCGTCGGCCTTGTGCGGATGGTGTAGTTCGATGACCTCCACCGACTCGAAGTACGGGGCGGCCTTCTGGGCGAAGTGCATGGAGAGCACCGCGCCGATGGCGAAATTCGGAGCGATCAACACACTGCTGCCGGGTCTGTCTGCGATCCAGGCGCGGACCTGGTCGAGACGCTCGTCGGTGAAGCCGGTGGTGCCGACGACGGCGTGGATCCCGTTGGCGATGAGGAACTTCAGGTTTTCCATGACGACGTCGGGGTGGGTGAAGTCGATGACCACCTCGGTGTCGCTGCCGGTGAGCAGCGACAGCTCGTCACCGGCGTCGACCTCCGCGCTCAACGTCAGGTCGGCGGCCTCGCGCACCGCCGCACACATGGTGGTTCCGACCTTGCCTCTGGCTCCCAGGACCCCAACTCGCATGCAGGCAGCCTAATCGGAACCCCCCAGCGTTAGGCTCGCCGAGGGAGGTCGGGGGATGTTCCAACAGGTCGGACTGGCCGCATTGAGCGCCGCGATGATCGCGACGGCACCGTCCAGCAGCGCTGCAACCGTCCTCACGCTCGAAGGCGGATTCGTCGGAATGCAGCACGTTCTGCACTTCACACCGACCCAGTTGCGGGGCAACCTGTGCAGGACGCCCAACCACTGCCGGCCGGTGCACTACTTCGCCCTGCCCGGCGACGAGCAGATCGTGCTGTTCGGTACAGCCAGGGCGGGCAGGTGATCTACGAGGACCTGCGCCGGTGGGCCGCCGACCCGGCCACCGCTCCCGACCCGGCCCGCGTCTCGTGGGTATCCATCGGCAATCCGGAGAACCGCTACGGCGGCAAACGGCCGAAATCCGCGGCCGCACCCGACTGGCTGCCGGCGGACACCGCCTACCCGGGCACCGAAGTCATCCGGCAGTACGACGGCTGGGCCGACTGGCCCGACGATCCACGCAACCTGCTCGCCGTCGCCAACGCGGTGGCCGGAATGTTCAGCGTGCACAGCAACTACCGGCAGGTCGACCTCAATGATCCCGCCAACGTCCACTACACCCCCGAGGTCGACGGCCAGCCGGGCAATGTCACCTACGCGTGGGTGCCCACCAAGACGCTGCCGCTGGTGGCATGGGCCGGCCCGCTGGCCCCCGCGTTGGACAACGCGCTACGGCCGGTGATCGAGAAGGCCTACCACCGGCCCGTCGACATCCCCGATCCGACACCGCCGACGGGTGCGGTCACGCCGGCGGTCACCCCGAGCGCGAAGGCCTTGGCGGTGCGGTCGCCGGTGCGCGCCAAGGCCGCGTCGAAACGGCCCGCGGTGGCGGCGTCGAGCCCCAAGACCACCGGCGGGAACGACTCCGCCCGCCACCGGGTTCAGGCGAGGTCCGCCCGACGAAGCAACTGCGGCGCGGCTATCGGCTGGCCAGATCGCTGTGGCAGAACGTTTTCCACAGTTCCGCGTTGATCCACAACCCGGTTCTCGCGCCCATTCCCTGTCGGCGGGCCGGGGTACTGTGCCAAATATGAGTTCGAACACCAGTTCGATACACGTGGCGCTGGATTCCCTTGAGGTTGCAGTGGACGCGCTGGCGGCGATCGACCTCGAGAGCGTGGACGCGGCGGAACGCTACCGGGTCGTCGCCCGGCTGGAGACCGCGCGACGCCGGCAGAACGCGATCAGCGGTGACCACACCGCCCGGCTCGAGCATGTGCCGGGCTGCCCGCCGGTTCCGATCACCCTGGCTGACGTGTTACGGATCAGCCGCGCCGAGGCCCGCCGCCGCCTGCGTGACGCCGAACAACTCAAGCAGCGGACGACGCTGACCGGCGAACCGCTGCCGCCGCCGCTGCCCGGGACATCCAGGGCCTGGCGTGACGGGCTACTCGACGCCGAGCACCTTCAGGTCATCCAGCGGTTCTTCCGAGACCTGCCCGACCATGTGCCGGCGGCAGAGATCGAGAAAGCCGAGAAATCACTGGCCGAACACGCGGTGACGCTGCGCCCCGATCAGCTGGCCAAGGTCGCCCACCAACTCTCCCTGCTGCTGAACCCCGACGGAAAATTCTCCGACGAAGACCGCGCCCGGCAGCGGGGGTTCCTCTGGTGCGGCGGCCAACGCCCCGACGGCATGAGTGTGGGCAGGCTGATCGCCGACCCGGAACTGCGCGCCATGCTCGACGCCTGGTTCGCCAAATTCGCCGCACCCGGCGTGTGCAACCCCGCCGACCAAAGCCCGACCCTCACCCCGTCCGAGGAAGTTGCCGAACGCGATCGGCGCAGCTACGCCCAGCGTCAGCACGACGCCCTCACCGCCCTGGTTCGTGGACAGCTCGGCGACCCGAAACTCGGCCAGCACAACGGCTTACCAGTCACCGTGATCGTCTCGGCCAACCTTCAAGACATCCAGAACCGAACCGGACAAGCCGTCACCGCCGCCGGCACCCTGGTTCCGATCCCGGACGTCATCCGCATGGCCACCCACGCCTACCACTACCTCGCGCTGTTCGACGGAGTGAACGGCCGCGCACTGTGGCTGGGCCGGACCAAACGCGTCGCGTCGGCCGATCAGCGAATCATCCTGCATAGCAAGGAACGTGGCTGCACGCGGCCCGGCTGCGACGCCCCCGGTTACCGATCCGAAGTCCACCATGTCGACGAATGGGCCACCGGCGGACACACCAACATCGACAAGCTCACCATGGCCTGTCCCGCGGACCACAAATTGCTCGACCAGGGCTGGACGACCCGCAAACTGCCCAACGGCGACACCGAGTGGATCCCACCACCGCAGTTACCGATCATGGCAGGAGTCAACGATTTTCACCATCCCGAACGGATACTGGGCAGCGAAACCGCATGAAAGCCCGGCCATACGGCGGCGAGTGCGGCGCTACAGCGGGGCAGCGCCGCGCAGGTGCTCGAAGATGAGCGAGGTCTGGGTGCCTGCCACGTCGGCGTCGGCATTGAGGTTCTCCACCACGAATGCGCGCAGATCGTCGGTGTCGCGGGCGGCCACGTGAATGATGAAGTCGTCGGCGCCGGCCAGGAAGTAGACGTCCATGACCTGCGGCTTGCGCCGGATCTGCTGAATGAAGTCACGGATCTTGCCGCGGGCATTGGACTGCAGGCGCACCGAGATCATCGCCTGAAGCGACAACCCGATGGCGTCCGGATCGATGTCGGTATAGAAACCACGGATCACTCCGAGGTCCTGCAGCCGCCGCACCCGCCCATGACAGGTCGACGGCGCGATTCCGACCGCGTCGGCCAGCGCACTGTTGGAGATCCGCGCGTCGGCGTGCAGCGCCGCCAGGATGCGCCGGTCCACGACGTCGAGCTCAGCGGCCCGAACATCCTTCGACCCAGCCCCGGAACGCGCCACACTGTTCGTTGATTCTTCGACCATAGTGACATCCTAGTGAATCTTTGTCGTCCCGATTGCCTACCCTTCGAAAGTTCTTCACAATTCTTGTAAGCCACTTCCCGAACAAGGAGCGATCATGCGCGTCGGCATCCCGACCGAGATCAAGAACAACGAGTACCGCGTCGCCATCACCCCGGCCGGCGTGTCCGAACTTGTCCGCCACGGCCACGAGGTGCTGGTCCAGGCCGGCGCCGGCGAAGGGTCGGCCCTGCAGGACGCCGACTTCAAGGCCGCCGGAGCGCAGATCGTCAACGGTGCCGACCAGGTGTGGGCCGAGGCCGACCTGCTGCTCAAGGTCAAAGAGCCCATCGAGGCCGAGTACAGCCGGATGCGCAAGGGCCAGACGCTGTTCACCTATCTGCACCTCGCCGCCTCCAGGCCCTGCACCGACGCGCTGCTGGCGTCCGGAACCACCTCGATCGCCTACGAAACGGTGCAGACCGCAGATGGCGCGCTGCCGCTGCTGGCCCCGATGAGTGAGGTCGCCGGCCGGTTGTCCGCTCAGGTCGGTGCCTACCACCTGATGCGCACCCAAGGTGGTCGCGGCGTGCTGATGGGCGGCGTCCCCGGCGTCGCCCCGGCCCGCGTCGTCGTGATCGGCGGCGGCATGGCCGGCGACAACGCCGCCGCCGTCGCGTGGGGCATGGGCGCGCACGTCACCGTGTTCGACCTCAACGTCAACACGCTGCGCAAGATCGACGCCGAGTACGGCGGTGCCATCGAGACCCGCTACTCCTCGCGCCTGGATCTGGAGGACGCCGTCAAGCAGGCCGATCTGGTCATCGGCGCCGTGCTGGTCCCGGGCGCCAAGGCACCCAAGCTGGTCACCAACGAGACGGTCGCCCAGATGCGGCCGGGCGCGGTCCTGGTGGACATCGCCATCGACCAGGGCGGCTGCTTCGAGGACTCCAAGCCCACCACGCACGACGACCCAACCTTCAAGGTCCACGACGCGGTCTTCTACTGCGTGGCCAACATGCCGGGCGCCGTCCCGCGCACTTCGACCTACGCACTGACCAACGCGACCATGCCCTACGTCCTCAAGCTCGCCGACAAAGGCTGGCAGAACGCCTGCGCGGCGGACCCGGCGCTGGCGAAGGGCCTGTCGACCCACGAAGGGCAGTTGCTCAACGCCGAAGTCGCCCACGACCTCGACCTGCCGTTCACCGATCCGGCGGGCCTGCTCCCCTGACAACGCCGGTGACCTGAAATCCTTGGTGAGCCAACGGCTCACCCGCACACAGCGGACCGGGACAGCTCCTCGAGCGTCCCGGTTCGTTGGCGTAGCGGTTCAGGTATGCGGCTCAGGCCATGCCGGCCGGCGGATGACCCAGGCAAATCAGCGCGCCGAGTGGGTCCTTGATCGCCGCCAGCGTGCCGTACGGCGTGTCCTCGACGGGCATCAGCAACTGCCCGCCGAGTTCTTCGGTCTGCTTCACCGTGGCGGCCACGTCGTCGACGGTGACGTACACCTGCCAGAACGACGGCACCTCGGCGGGCATCAGGCTGGCCGCGTCCATGATTCCCGAGTACGCGCTCTCACCGGCGAAGACCTGACCGTAGCGGTCGGGCCCGACCGCATCGGGGTCACCGCCGGTGCCGATCTCCTCGATGCGTGCGCCGAGTGCGGTGCGGTAGAACGCCAGGGAGGCGTCGTAGTCCTTGCTCTGGCATTCGAACCAGTACGGCGCCCCGTGCACGCCCCACTCGGTGAATCCGTGATGGCCGCCTGGCTGCCAGAAGCCGATGACGGCGCCCGCCGGGTCGACGACGACCATCATCGAGCCCAGATCACCGACCGGCATCGGCGGAACCATGACCGTCGCGCCGGCCGCCTCCGCAGCGGCAACGGTGGCGGTGCCGTCGGCGGTATGCAGGTAGACGCCCCAGATATCGGCCGGGCCGGCCTCGGCCATGCGCGGCGAGAGCCCCGCCACCCGCTTGCCGTGCAGTGTGAAGTTCTGATAGCCGCCGAACTGCGGTTGCGGCGGACCCTCGAGCTGCCAGCCGAAGATCTGGTGATAGAACTCCGCGGCGCGGGCGGGGTCACTGCTCATCAGGTCGAACCAGATGGGCGCCCCGATCGGGGCGGTGTAGTCACTCACGATGGTCCTTTCGCTGGGTTCACGCCGTCCCCCGTACTGACCCGAGCGCTGACCGAAACTCATCGCGGTCAGTCGAACAGCTCTCCGTCGACGTAGAACCAGCGCCGAGCTCGCACGGCGAAGCGGGACCTCTCATGCAGCGCGCCGCTCTGCCGACCGTCGCGGAAGTGGGCCCGGAATTCGACTTCGCCGGTCTCATCGCCCACACCGCCGTGAACGACGTCGACGACGTCGAGTCCGGTCCAGCTCAGCTCACCGTCCGGCGGGGACGCGGCGGGCCGGGTGCTCGGATGCCAAGTCCGCCAGATGTAGTCGGCGTCGCCGACCGCATACGCGCTGTAGCGAGACCGCATCAACTCCTCAGCGGTCGCGGCCTGCCGCTCGCCACGATGCAACGCCAGACAGCACCGGCCGAACAGTTCGCCGGATCCGCACGGGCACGCGTCGGTCGCCTGCATCCTGGGCGCCTAGTCCTGACCGTGCAGCGACGGCATCGCCGCAGCCGTCACCTCCGCGACGAGCTGCCGCAGCGCCGGCGCGTTCGCGTCATTCGACTGCGTGCGGGTCATGATCGCCAGCAGCACGCTTTCTCCGTTAGGCCCGAAGGCAATTCCGACGTCGTTGGTGCTGGCGTAGCCGCCGGAGCCAGTCTTGTCCGCGGTTGTCCACCCCGCCGGCAGGCCCGCTCGCATACTCGAGGTGGTGTTGGCGCGCATCCAATCCAGCAGTTGGGTGCGATGCGGCTCGTCGAGCACGTCGCCGGCGAGCACCCGCAGCACTCCCCCGCCCAGTGCGCGCGGGGTGCTGGTGTCGCGCGGATCAGCGGGCAGTGCGGAGTTCAGCGCGGTTTCCCAGCGATCCAGCCGGCTGCGGTCGTCGCCGATCGACCGGGCGAACGCGGTGATCGCCGGCGGTCCACCGATAATCCGCAACAACAAGTTGGCGGCGGTGTTGTCGCTCACCTGCAGCGCGGCCGCACACAGATCCGACATCGGCATCGTCGCGCCGGCGTTGGGTTCGGTGCGCGGCGAATTGGCCACCAGGTCGGCCGGATCGACCGTCACCGGATCGGAGATCCGCACCTGTCCCATCTGATCCTTCTGCAGCACACACGCCGCCAAGTAGGCCTTGAACGTGGAGCACATGGCGAACGGATCGTTGTCCCGATGCGCCACAGCAACATTCGAGTCGAGGTTGCGCCCGTACAACCCGACGAAGGCATTATGGCGCTTCTCCAACGCGGCGATGCGGTCCGCGAGTGGCGGCATTGGTTCGGCAGGGTCGCTCAACGTCGGATGCGCCGGGGCAGTCGGGTGGCCGCAGGCGGCCAGCGCGCCCAGCGCCACCGCGCCGACCAGAACACCGCGGCGGGACAGGCTCATGCCAGCTCTCCGCTCAACGCGGCCACGATGTCGGCGGCACTGCCGCCGCTGATGGAGCGCCAGGACGTGCCGGCCCACAGATTGGTGCCGTGCGGGTCACCGGCTGCCACGGCAGCAGCGCGGATCGGCCCGGTCAGCTGGTTGACCTCCGGATAGCCCAGCGGGGCCACCCGGTCGTAGCGCGCAGTGAAGTCGTTGGCCAGGCCGCGGGCATAACGGCCGGAAAAGGCGCACGTCACAATCGTTTCGGTGAACTGCTTGTCGGTCAGGGCCCGGCGGTGGGTGGCGTTGGTTCCCGCCTCGTCGCACAGCAGGAACGCGGTGCCGGCCTGCGCGGCGACCGCGCCCGCATCCAGCGCACCGCGCACGTCGGCGGCCGTGGACAGCCCGCCCGCGGCGATCACAGGCACGTCGTGCGCCGAGACGACAGCAGCAAGCAACTCGGCCAGCGGCAGTTCGGGAGACCGATGGCGCGGGTCGAACGTGCCGCGGTGCCAACCCGCCTGCGGCCCCTGCACCACCAGCATGTCCGTGCCGGCGGCCACCGCAATGTCGGCCTCCGCCGGGCTTGTCACCGTCACCGCGGTCGATACACCGCGACCACGCAAGCTGCTCAGCACGTCTGGGGCGGGGCAGCCGAAGGTAAACGACGCCACCTCCGGTGCCAGATCGGCGACCACGTCGAGTTTGGCCTGCCACCCGTCGTCGTCGGGGCGCGGCGTTCCGGGATCGGCGCCATAGTGCTGCGTCAGCGGCGCCAGCTGCTCGCGGTACCGCTCCAGGGCGGCCGGGGTCGCCGCCGACGGTTGCGGCACGAACAGGTTCACCCCGATCGGCGCGCTGGTCCCCGACCGCGCGGCAAGGATGGCGTCGGCGAATTTCTCCGCGCTCAGATAACCGGCCGGCAAAAATCCGAGACCGCCCGCGGCGGACACCGCAGCGGCCAGGGCCGGAGTACTCGGACCGCCTGCCATTGGAGCACCGAGAACAGGTACCGCCACATCACGCAGGCTGAAGGTCACGACTAGCTCCTAATACTCCGAAGTGGCTGCGGCAGTGACCGTTTCGTTCGATGCGGGCCGAGCACCGCAGCGCCGAACGGCTTGGACAACACCTGTCGGGCGACGGCGTTGACGTCCTCGAGGGTGACGTCGTCGATCCGCTGCAGAGTGCTGCTGATGCTGCGGTATTCGCCGTAGTTCAGCTCGCTGCGGCCGATGCGATTCATCCGCGACGAGGAGTCCTCGAGCCCGAGCACCAAACCGCCGCGCATCGAACCCTTGGCGATGCGGCATTCGTCTTCGGTGATGCCGTCGCGGGCCACGTCGGCGAGAACCTCGGTGGTCAACCGCACCACCTCATCGAAGCGCTCCGGCAAGCAGGCCGCATACACCGACAACGCCCCGCTGTCGGAGAACGTGTCAACCGCCGAATACACCGAGTAGGCCAGCCCGCGGCTTTCCCGAATCTGTTGGAACAGACGCGAACTCAGGCCACCGCCCAGTGCGGTGTTCAGCACGGACAATGCCCAGCGGTTTGGCCAGTGCCGGCCGGGGACGCGCACTCCCAGACACAAGTGGGTTTGCTCGGCGTCACGGTTGATCAGCACCAGGCCGGGCTGGCCGGCAAGTCGCCCGGCGCCCTTACGCGGCGGCAGCGGCTTGCGACCCTTGACCAGGTGCCGGCCGAAGTACTGACGGACCAGGGCGACTACCTCGTCATGGTCGATGTTGCCGGCGACGGCCACGACCATGCGCTCGGGGACGTAGCGGCGGACGTGGAAGGAGTGCAGCTGGGAACGGGTCATCCCCGACACCGAGTCGACACTGCCGATCACCGGGCGCCCCACCGGATGATCGCCGAACATCGCGGTCAGGAAGACATCGCCGAGGGCATCCTCGGGATCGTCGTCGCGCATCGCGATCTCTTCGAGCACGACGTCGCGTTCGAGTTCGACATCAGTACCCGCGCACACGCCGTTGAGCACCACGTCGGCGACGAGGTCCACCGCCAGCTCGAGGTCCTCATCGAGCACGTGGGCGTAATAGCAGGTGTGCTCCTTGGCGGTGAACGCATTCAGTTCGCCGCCGACGGCGTCGACCGACTGCGCGATGTCCACCGCGGTGCGCGTCGGAGTCGCCTTGAACAACAGATGTTCCAAGAAGTGCGCGGCTCCGGCCACGGTCGGCCCCTCGTCGCGGGACCCGACATTGACCCAAACCCCGACCGACGCCGACCGCACCGACGGAACGTGCTCGGTAACGACGCGAAGCCCGCCGGGAAGCACGGTGCGCCGCACCGCGGCCGGCGCCTCAGAGGCGCGCCGGCCGCGGCGAAGCGGTGCTGAATTCGTGCCCGGGGCGCTTCGCTCCCGCCCGCCGGAAGGACTAGCTGCTGGCGGTCGCGGCATCGGCATCGGCAGGAGCCGGTGCATCTTCCTCGGGAGCAGCGGCAGCGCCTTCTTCGTCGACGAGCACCAGCGAGATCTTGCCGCGGTTGTCGATGTCGGCGATCTCCACCCGGAGCTTGTCACCGAGCTTGACGACGTCCTCGACCTTGGCGATCCGCTTGCCCCGACCCAGCTTCGAAATGTGCACCAAGCCGTCGCGACCCGGCAGCAGCGAGACGAATGCTCCAAAGTCAGTGGTTTTCACCACCGTTCCGAGGAACCGCTCGCCCGCCTTGGGCAGCTGCGGGTTGGCGATCGCGTTGATCATGTCGATCGCCGCCTGCGCCGACGGGCCGTCGGTGGCGCCGACGAACACCGTGCCGTCGTCCTCGATCGAGATCGAGGCACCGGTCTGCTCGGTGATCGAGTTGATCATCTTGCCCTTGGGCCCGATGACCTCACCGATCTTGTCCACCGGGATCTTGATCGCGGTGACGCGAGGAGCGTAGGGGCTCATCTCGTCGGGCGCGTCGATGGCCTCGGCCATGACCTCGAGGATCGTCAGCCGGGCGTCCTTGGCCTGCGACAGCGCGCCGGCGAGAACCTGGGAGGGGATGCCGTCGAGCTTGGTGTCCAGCTGCAGAGCGGTGACGAAGTCCTTGGTGCCAGCGACCTTGAAGTCCATGTCGCCGAAAGCGTCCTCGGCGCCGAGGATGTCGGTCAGTGCGACGTAGCGGGTTTCCCCGTCGATCTGGTCGGAGACCAGACCCATCGCGATACCGGCGACCGGGGCCTTGAGCGGCACACCGGCGTTCAGCAGCGCCAGGGTGGAGGCACACACCGAGCCCATCGAGGTCGAACCGTTGGAGCCCAACGCCTCCGACACCTGACGGATCGCGTACGGGAACTCCTCGACGCTCGGCAGCACCGGCATCAGGGCCCGCTCGGCGAGCGCGCCGTGACCGATCTCGCGGCGCTTGGGCGAACCGACGCGGCCGGTCTCACCGGTCGAATACGGCGGGAAGTTGTAGTGGTGCATGTAGCGCTTGGAGGTCTCCGGGCCCAGCGAGTCGATCTGCTGGGCCATCTTGACCATGTCGAGGGTGGTGACGCCCAGGATCTGGGTCTCGCCACGCTCGAACAGCGCGCTGCCGTGCGCCCGCGGGATCACGGCGACCTCGGCGGACAGCGCCCGGATGTCGGTGATGCCGCGACCGTCGATGCGGAAGTGGTCGGTCAGGATGCGCTGGCGGACAAGCTTTTTGGTCAGCGAGCGGAACGCCGCGCCGATCTCCTTCTCACGCCCGGCGAAGGCCTCGCCCAGCTGGCCGAGCACCTCGGCCTTGATCTCGTTGGTGCGGTCGTCGCGCTCCTGCTTGCCGGCGATGGTCAGCGCCTGCGCCAGCGAGTCCTTGGCGGCGTGCTCGACAGCGGCGTAGGCGTCCTCGGCGTAGTCCGGAAACACCGGGTAGTCGGCGGTCTCCTTGGCGGCGCGGCTGGCCAGCTCACTCTGCGCGGCGCACAGCGTCGCGATGAACGGCTTGGCGGCCTCCAGGCCCTCGGCCACGACGGCCTCGGTCGGCGCCTGGGCGCCGCCGGCGATCAGGTCGATGACCTTCTCGGTCGCTTCAGCCTCGACCATCATGATCGCGACGTCTTTCTGGTCGCCGTCGCCGACCACGCGGCCCGCGACGACCATGTCGAACACGGCCGTCTCGAGCTGCTCGACGGTCGGGAACGCGACCCACTGGCCCTCAATGAGGGCGACGCGCACGCCGCCGACCGGGCCGGAGAACGGCAGGCCGGAGATCTGGGTGGACGCCGACGCGGCATTGATCGCCAGGACGTCGTAGAGATCCTTGGGATCCAAGCTCAGGATGGTCACCACGACCTGGATCTCGTTGCGCAGGCCCGAGACGAACGACGGACGCAACGGCCGGTCGATGAGGCGGCAGGTCAGGATCGCGTCGGTGGAGGGGCGGCCCTCGCGGCGGAAGAACGAGCCGGGGATACGCCCCGCGGCGTACATCCGCTCCTCGACGTCGATGGTCAGCGGGAAGAAGTCGAAGTGCTCCTTGGGGGCCTTGCTGGCGGTGGTGGCCGACAGGAGCATGGTCTCGTCATCGAGGTAGGCGACGACGGCGCCCGCGGCCTGCTGGGCCAGCCGGCCGGTCTCGAAACGGATGGTGCGGGTGCCGAAGCTCCCGTTGTCAATGACGGCGGTCGCTTCGAACACGCCTTCGTCGATTTCAGCTACAGACATATACGTCCGTTCGGCCTTTCTGAATTCAGCTGTTTCGCGTTGTCACAGATGAACTCAGGTAGCCCTGAGAACGACGAGGCCCGGGCCTGGATACGGCTACGGCCGTCGATCGAAGCGGCCGGGCAATCCCCGAACGTGGGGCCCGGCAGCCACTACCGAAGACCGCCCGATCAGGGAAGCTTCGCTATGACACGCGGGAACGGGACACGCGGATGTGCGTGACCCGCACCCGATGTTCGAGCCGGAAACCGACCCGTAACGCCCCTATGTTACACCGGGGCAGGACGCACTCAGCGACGCAGACCCAGGCGCTCGATCAGCGAGCGGTAGCGCGCGACGTCGACGTCGGCGACGTACTTGAGCAGCCGACGACGGCGACCGACCAGCAGCAGCAGGCCGCGCCGCGAGTGGTGGTCGTGCTTGTGCTGCTTGAGGTGCTCGGTGAGATCCGAGATCCGCTTGGTCAGCAGGGCAACCTGCGCCTCCGGCGAACCGGTGTCGGTCTCGTGCAGGCCGTAGGAGCCCAGGATTTCTTTCTTCTGCTCGGCGGTCAGCGCCACGAAAACATCTCCATCACATCGGTGCCGCGAAAAATCGTGTACGTGGCCGCCGCGGACTGCAGCACACGCCTTACCGAGGGGCGAGTGTATCAGCGGTCGCAGGCTCCCCCGAAATCGCCGAGCGGGCCACTCCTTGACAACATTCAACCGATTGATTGCATGTTGATGGCGTGACCGTGGACTAGGAAGACCGCGCGGACGCCCTGTTCCACGCCCTCGCCGACCGGACCCGGCGCGCCATCATGCGTCGGACGCTGGCCGGCGAGCACTCGGTCTCCACGCTCGCACTCGCCTACGACATGAGCTTCGCCGCAGTACCGAAGCACGTCGCCGTCCTGGAGAAGGCCGGGCTGCTGACCAGGCGGCGAAGTGGGCGCGAGCAGTTGGCCAGCGGCGGCGTCACGGCCGTGCGATCGGTGGCGTCCATGCTCGGCGAACTGGAGCAGATCTGGCGCGGCCGCATCGCACGGATCGACGCACTCATCGCCACCGACGCTCACCCTGACCATCACCGCCGTCGACGAGCCCCGCAGCTTCGCGTTCCTCGACGGGTTCGCCGATGCGGACTTCAACCCGAACCCCGACCTGCCGGTCTCGGAGAACGTCGTCACCGTCGTCGGCGATCAACCAGATCGACGCGCTGCTGGCGTCCTGAGAACGGTCAGCCCTGCGCCGAGAGGATCGCGCGGGCCCGGTCGGTGTCCTTGCCCATGGCTACCACGAGGTCGTCGACCGAGTCGAACTTGAGCTGCCCGCGCAACCGGGCGACGAAGTCGACCGCCACGTGCTGGCCGTAGAGGTCGGCGGCGGTGTCCAGGACGAACGCCTCGACCGTGCGGGTGCGGCCGGAGAACGTCGGGTTAGTGCCGACCGACACGGCAGCCTGGTAGCGCTCCCCCGGAATCACCGAGCCGGTCACCGGGCCGTGACCGAGCACCGTGAACCAGGCGGCATAGACACCGTCGGCGGGAATCGCCGAGTACATCGGCGGTGCGACGTTGGCGGTCGGGAAGCCCAGTACCCGGCCTCGCCCGTCACCGCGCACCACGACGCCTTCGACCCGGTGCGGACGCCCCAGCGCCTCGGCGGCGGCCACGACGTCGCCGGCGTCGACACAGGACCGGATGTAGGTCGAGGAGAAGGTCACCGTCTCGCTGCTGTGGTGCTCGGCAACCAGCGACAGGCTCTCGACGGAAAACCCGAGCCGGTCGCCGGCCTTGCGCAGGGTGTCGACGTTGCCGGCCGCCTTCTTGCCGAAGGTGAAGTTCTCGCCGACGATCACCTCGACGACGTGCAGCCGCTCGACCAGCAGCTCGTGGATGTAGCGGTCGGGGGTGAGCTTCATGAAGTCCGCAGTGAACGGCATCACCAGGAAGACGTCGATGCCGAGTTCCTCGGCCAGCTCCGCCCGGCGTGCCAGCGTGGTCAGCTGGGCGGGATGGCTACCGGGGAACACGACTTCCATCGGGTGGGGGTCGAACGTCATCAGCACCGTGGGCACCCCACGCGACCGGGCAGCCTTGACCGCGCGCGCGATGAGTTCGGCGTGCCCCCGGTGCACGCCGTCGAATACCCCGATGGTCAGCACACACCGACCCCAGTCAGAGGGGATGTCGTCCTGTCCCCGCCACCGCTCCACGACGCCTAGCCTACGGCGCGCCACCTCGGTCGGACAGGCTAGATCCCCAGATCAGGGAATGATTGCCTAAACTTCGGGGTGTGAGTCCTGACGGCACCCCCACCCCCGAGGTAGGGGACCTGACCACGGTCGCCCAGGACTACCTCAAAACGATCTGGACCGCCCAGGAGTGGTCGCACGACAAAGTGAGCACCAAGCTGCTCGCCGAGCGCATCGGCGTGTCGGCCAGCACGGCCTCGGAGTCGATCCGCAAACTCGCCGATCAGGGTCTGGTGCACCACGAGAAGTACGGCGCGGTGACGCTGACCGAGTCCGGCCGGCACGCCGCGCTGGCCGTGGTCCGCCGGCACCGGCTGCTCGAGACGTTCCTCGTCGGCGAACTCGGCTACAGCTGGGACGAGGTGCACGACGAGGCGGAGATCCTCGAGCACGCGGTCAGCGACATGATGCTCGACCGGATCGACGCCAAGCTGGGTTACCCCACGAGGGACCCGCACGGCGACCCAATCCCGACCGCCGACGGCCGCGTTCCCACCCCCCCGGCGCGGCAGTTGTCGGCCTGCGCCGACGGCGACCTGGGCACGGTGGCGCGGATCTCCGACGCAGACCCGGAGATGCTGCGCTACTTCGACACCGTTGGCATCAGCCTGGATTCGCAGCTGCAGGTGCTGGCGCGGCGCGACTTCGCCGGCGTGATCTCGGTATCAGTGGCATCGATCGACGGCACGCAAAGCACCATCGAGTTGGGAAGCCCAGCCGCACAGGCAATCTGGGTCGTCGCGTCTTAGACTCAGACGCCGGTCAACGCCCAGCTGCGGTAGATCGTCCCTGGCCGATGTCGAGGCCATCGTGAAACCCCTTGTGTCAGGAGCGGCTGCGGGTCAGTGCGGCCAGCGCGGCCGGCGCCAGTGGGTGGTGGTGCCTCTTCGCCGCGTACAGCGCGGCCCCAGGGCCGGGTCGAGGACCGGCCGACGCAGGTCGTAACGGGTGGGCAGCTGCCGCAGACAGGCGTCGAACCGGTCGAGGTAGCCCGGATCAGAGAACATGCCGCCCGAATACGACAGCGGCACTGGCGTGTCGTCGGGGAAACCTACTGCGCTGCGTGTGGTTTCGACCAGGCCGACCAATTCGCGGACACCGCCGGCGATTGCGCGGTGGACGCAAACCTCAAGGTGTTCATCACCGGTGAATACGTCCGCGCTAACTCGATGGAAGCCGTCGGACCGCTGTGCGAGCACGCTTTTCAGTCCATCACCGTGGGAACCGCGATCCTCGGTGTGGACGGGTTGTCGGTGACCAGCGGCGCGACGACCTACGACGAGACCGAGGGCCGCGCAGCCAAGGCGATGGCTATCAACGCCGCTCGGGTGATCGTCGCCGTCGACGGATCCAAGGTCGGCAAGGTGACCTTCGCCCGGATCGTCGGCCTGGACCAGATCGACGATCTGGTAACGGATTCGAGCGCCGATTCCGAAGAGCTGGAACGTATCCCGGCAGCCGGGGTGCAGGTGCACACCATCCGGTGAGCCGCGCCCGCTACAGCGTGGCCGGCCGGATCACCACCACCGACTTCGTCCGGGCGCCGTTGTCCTCCAGCAGGGCGATCACCCGTCCGTCGGGGTCCGTCGCGGCATAGACACCTTCGATGACTGCCGCCGTCAACGGACGGCCGTGGCCTGCGTCGACGGCCTGCTCGGCGGTGATGTCGCGGCGCGGGAACGCCAACAGGCACGCGTCATCGAGGGTGTAGCTGAGCCGGGGCGCCTCGGCCAGTTCCTCGAGCGAGCGGGCATGGTCGAGGCCGTAGCCGCCGACCCGGGTCCGGCGCAGCGCGGTCAGGTGGCCACCGACGCCGAGCGCCGCGCCGAGGTCGCGGGCCAGCGCCCGGATGTAGGTGCCCGAGGAGCAGTCGACCTCGACGTCGACATCGATGACACGGTCGCCTCCATCCGGAGCCCGCCGGACGGCCACCACGTCGAACCGGTCGATCCGCACGCTGCGTTCGGCCAGCCGCACCTCCTGGCCCTCGCGCGCCAACTGGTAGGCGCGCTTGCCGTCGATCTTGATCGCGCTTACCGAGGACGGCCGCTGCGAGATCTCGCCGCGCAGGTCGGCGACGCCGGCCTCGATCTGGTCATCGGTGACGGACTCGGCCGAAACATCTTCCAGCACATCACCTTCGGCGTCGTCGGTGGTGGTAGACCGACCTAGCCTGATAGTCGCGGCATACGATTTCGACGTGGCAGTCACCAGGCCGAGGATCTTGGTGGCCCGCTCGATGCCGATCACCAGGACACCGGTGGCCATCGGGTCCAAGGTGCCGGCGTGCCCCACCTTGCGGGTGCCGAAGATGCGCCGGCAGCGGCCCACCACGTCGTGGCTGGTCATGCCCGCGGGTTTGTCGACGACGACAATGCCGGGTTGGGGGCCGGGTTGTCTCTCCGAGTCGCTGCGGTCCCGCCCGCCGAGTTGACCGCTCACAGCACGATCGCCGTCAGCGCCAGACCACCGCCCACCGACCAGCGCCCGGCCAGCTCGGTCAGCGGCGGACCGGACCGCGCCGCCGGGTCGATGAGGATGCGCGAGACGAACGTGCCCGCCACCCCGGTCGCGTCGACGTCGAAGGTGATGTGCGCGTCCTCGAAACCCAGCCAGCGTTGCGTGAGCGGGAACCACGCCTTGTAGGTTGCTTCCTTGGCGCAGAACAGGATTCGGTCCCAATGCAGCCCACCGGGTAGCGCGCCGATCTCGTAGCGTTCGGCGGGCAGGCTGACGGCGTTGAGCACCCCGCCGGGAAGGACTCCATGTGGTTCGGCGTCGATCCCGACCGAGCGGACCGCGGCGCTGCGGCCCACCACCGCGCCGCGGTAGCCCTGGCAATGGGTCAGGCTGCCCACCACGCCGTCGGGCCAGCAGGGTTCACCCTTGTCGCCCTTGAGGATCGGCACCGGCGGCACACCCAGCTGCTGCATGGCCACTCGCGCGCAGTGCCGCACGGTGACGAACTCGTTGCGCCGCTTGGCCACCGACCTGGCGATCAGCGGCTCCTCCTCTGGCAACGGCACCAGATCGGGCGGGTCGTCGTAGGCCTCGGCGAAGACCAGACCGTCGATGTCGGGCAGCACCACCCGCATGAGCTCATTCATCCGCGCCGGCTGCGCAGCCGGTCGCGCAACTTCTCCGACTGCTCCTTCATCTCCTGGGTGATAACGAAATGACCGCCGAAGTCGTTGAGGTATCCCGGCGCGTACTGCGGGTCCGGCAGGATCTGGCGCAACCAGCGATATGGCTTGCGCCGGCGCCACTCCCGCGGATAGCCGACCGACACCTCTTCGAAGCGCACGCCGTCGTACCAGGTGGTGCGCGGAATGTGCAGGTGGCCGTAGACCGAGCACAGCGCGTTGTAGCGGGTGTGCCAGTCGGCCGTCTCGACCGTTCCGCACCACAGCGAAAACTCCGGGAAGAACAGCACGTCGCACGGCTCGCGGCGCAGCGGGAAGTGGTTCACCAACACCGTCGGCGTCATCCAGTCCAGCTCTTCGAGACGGGCCCTGGTGTAGGACAGCCGGTCCCGGCACCACGCGTCGCGGGTCGCATAGGGCTCACTGGAGAGCAGGAACTCGTCGGTGGCCACCACGTTGCGTTCCCGGGCGATGGCCAGCCCCTCGGCCTTGGTGGTCGCCCCCGGCGGCAGGAATGTGTAGTCGTAGAGCAGAAACATCGGCACGATCGTGGCCGGTCCGCCCTGCTCGGTCCACACCGGGAACGGATGCTCGGGGCTCACGATGCCCATCTCGTCGCACATCGTGACCAGATAGTCGTAGCGAGCGCGACCGAACACCTGCGCCGGGTCCTTACCGGTGGTCCACAACTCGTGATTGCCCGGCACCCAGATGACCTTGGCGAACCGGCGGCGCAACAGATCCAGCGACCAGCGGATGTCGTCGGTGCGCTCGGCGACGTCACCGGCGACGATCAGCCAGTCGTCCGGTGTCGAGGGATACAGCGATTCGGTGACCGGCTTGTTGCCGGTGTGACCCGTGTGCAGGTCACTGATCGCCCAGAGCGTGGGGGCCACAACACGCCAGCCTACTGGGCCGCGCGCCGGCGGCGGACACCGTGCGGCCAGCAACGAACGCCGGTGCGCGATCCGCCGCGCAGCGGGCACTCCCTATCCTGGCCGTTGTGCCGAACAGCCGGATGAGACCGTTGACCGACCGTGTCCTGTCCCGTGTGCTGCGACTCTCGGCCCCGACCACCGACTACGCCGTGCACCGCGGTGTCGGCGTCCCGATGCGCGACGGAGTGATGTTGCGCGCCAGCCACTACGCGCCGCTGACCGCGAGCCCGCTGGGCACGCTACTGGTCCGGTGCCCCTACGGCCGCGGATTCCCGTTCGCGCAGATGTACGCCCAGCTCTACGCCGCGCGCGGCTACCACGTGCTGCTGCAAAGCGTGCGGGGAACCTTCGGCTCCGGTGGCGAATTCGTGCCGATGGTCCACGAGGCCGACGACGCCGCCGACACCGTGGTGTGGTTGCGCGAACAGCCGTGGTTCACGGGTTCTTTCGCCACCCTCGGCTTGTCGTACCTGGGGTTCACCCAATGGGCGCTGCTGGCTGACCCGCCCCCGGAACTGGCCGCCGCGGTGATCACCGTCGGCCCGCACGACTTCCATACCTCGTCCTGGGGCACCGGCTCGTTCTCGCTCAGCGATTTCCTCGGCTGGTCGGACATGATGGCCCACCAGGAGCTGCCCAGGCTGCGGACGCTGGCGTTCCAGGCAGGCTCCGCCCGCCGCCTCCAGCGAGGCACCCGCGGATTGCCGCTCGGTGCTGCGGGCCGGCGACTGCTGGGCACCGGCTCGGCCTGGTACGAGTCGTGGGTCGAGCATCCCGAGGCCCACGACCCGTTCTGGGACCCCATGCGGATGACGGCCGCGTTGGAGCGCTGCGAGGTTCCAGTGCTGCTGCTCAGCGGCTGGCAGGATCTGTTCCTCGATCAGACGCTGCAGCAATACCGGCATCTGCGGGACCGCGGTGTGCCGGTGGCGATGACGATCGGGCCGTGGACACACGCCCAGATGATCACCAAGGCGGGCGGTGCCGCGGCCGCCGAGACGCTGAGCTGGCTGGGCACCCACCTGGCCAAGGTGCCCACGCGACCGCGGCGCAGCCCGGTTCGGGTGTTCGTCGCCCATCACGGCTGGGTCGACGTCCAGGACTGGCCGCCGGCCACCGGTGAAGGCCTACTGCACCTGCAGCCGGGAGGTGGGCTGGCCGCCGGTCCCCCGCCGGCCGAGGGACCGCCGTCGACCTTCCGCTACGACCCCGCCGATCCCACCCCCACCATCGGCGGTCGGTTGTTGTCGCAGGCGAGCGGCTACCGGGACGACGCCGAGCTGGCCGAGCGAGCCGATGTGCTCACCTTCACCAGCGGACCGTTGGATTCCGACCTGTTCGTGTTCGGCAGCCCGGTGGTCGAACTCGCGCACACCTGCGACAACCCCCACTTCGATGTGTTCGTCCGGGTCAGCGAGCTGGATTCGCGCGGACGCTCCCGCAATGTCAGCGACGGATACCGCCGGTTCCACGCACCGTCGGGTCCGTTGCGTATCGAGCTCGACGCCGTCGCGCACCGCTTCGCCGAGGGCACCCGGTTGCGGGTCCTCGTCGCCGGCGGCTCCCATCCCCGGTATGCCCGCAACCTCGGCACCGGCGAGCCGGTGGTCAGCGGGCAGCGGATGGTGGCGTCCACCCACACCGTGCACCACGGCGCCGGTGGAATTTCCAAGCTGATCCTGCCCGCCTCGGACCGTCCGCCGTCAGCCGACGGCCAGCCGAACGCGATCGGCCACGGCAGCCAGCGCCGCCGCATCGTGAACCGGCTCGCCCAGTTCGCCCGACGCAGCTAGCTCGACCCAGCTCGTGCAGCCGCCGTAGCCCGGTTCCCGTCCCAGCTGCACCGGCTCGGTGAGCGGGAGTGCCGAGACCACCAGGACGCAGAGCCGGTGGCGGGGCCGGAAGTCCAGGCGGTCGGACCGAACCGACTCCGCGGTCCAGATGTGCAGGTCCTCGATGTCGGCCAGCCCCTGTTCCTGGCGAACTTCCACGGCGGCAACGACTTTCGCTGCGGCACGGATGACGACGTGCTCGTCGGTGCTGTCCGGCGCCGCCGCAGAGAGCAGGTCGCGATGCTCGGGGCGAACTCGCTCGGCGTGGCTGTGTGCGACCGTCGGGAACAATAGGAACTCTTGCGCGGCCACCGCGAACCGCTTCTCGGCGATGCCGCCCTTGCGCAGCAGCACCGTCTGCCTGCCGTCGAGCAGTGCGTGCACCGCGGCGCTCCACTCCTTGAGCGCGGTGGTCATCGCGACAGCCGCGCCTGGACTTCCGGGCGCCGCAGCGGCGGAATCGTTCTCGGTGGCTGGCGACGTGCCGGCAGTGCGGCCAGTAGCCGTGTCGTGGTGGCGGCGACTTCGGTGACCGCGGCCTCGAATGCGGCAGCGGCAGGTTCGGACGGTCTGGTGATCCCGCTCACCTTGCGCACATACTGGCGCGCGGCCGCGGTGATCTCCGCCGGGGTGGCCGCCGGCTCCAGGCCGCGCAGCTCGGTGATATTTCGGCACATGCCATCAGCATGCCCGCGTCCGCCCACAGGTTCACCACGTGGCCTGTCATCAGATTGATACGCGGCACAAATCTGGCTCACAAGTTCGCGTCTTAGTGTCGCCACCAACAGTCGATTGCACCCCCGCTGGGGTAGCAGCGAAGGAAAGGGCGGCGCCGTGGCTTCCAGAATCGCCCTGGCGGCTGCGCGGGATCAGCCGCCCCCGGAGAAACCCGGCCTGCGCCCGGCACCGCAACGGGCCAAACCGAAGCGGGCGATGGGCCGGCCGCCCGGCGCCGACAGCGATGCGCGGCGGCGACTACTGGTGGCCACCGCGATGCGGGTGTTCGCCTGCCGAGGCTTCGAGGGGGCGACGCTGCAGGAGGTCGCCGACGACGCCGGCGTCACCCGCCCGGCCGTGCACTACTACTTCGCCGGCAAGGCCCGGTTGTACGAGGCAGCCCTGGAGCGCGCCCACGAGGTCGTGATCGCACCCTGGTCGCGGCGCTGGTCGAGTGCACCGCCGTCGTCGTTCAGCATGCTCGATCCGCTCCTGGACGAACACACCTGGACCGACGAGTTCCGCTGGGCCAGCGCGTTGCTCGGCAACGCGCTCGCACACCAGCACCGAACGGCCGACATCACCCCCGCGATCGCCGACATCGCGCACGAGGTGGAGCGACTGTGCACAAAAGCCGTGGTGGGCCACACCGCGATAGCGCTGGCCGTGGACACCGAACGCTCGGCCGAGCGGCTGGCCGCCATGATCATCGGCCGCTGGGTGCTCAGCGCCGCGGCGTTGCCGCGGCGAGGCGCTGCATCGTCCGGCCAATACGCGAGTAGATTAGCCACCAGCGTTTGACCAGCGCGTTCCAGCACACGCATCGGAACGTGCTGGTCGCTGGATTTGGCTGGAGGCCCGGTGAGTCGGAGTGCACTGGCGCCGGTGCGGCGCCGGGTTCGCCGATTGCGGCGCACCGCCTCGGTCCTTGCCGTGACCGCTTGCGTGGCGGCGGTGGCGCCAGGCTGCGGGGCGCAGCAGAATCTCGCTCACGTCGCCTCCGAAATCCAGGCTTCCCTGCTGTCGATGCCCGGCGTCACCGACGCCTGGGTCTACCACGAGACCAGTGACGCCCAGGGCATCGTCGTCAACATCTCGGTCGACGTCTCGACGGCAACCGCGGCCGAGATCGCCGCGGTCGCCGGCCGGATCCGCTCCACCAGGGTGCCGCTGATCGCAAATTACCTGCAGAACGTCCAATTCTGGGTCGTACCCAACCGCCCGGCGAGCGTCAGCAGGCACTCTCGTCTGGATCCCGTCCAGGTCGCCGACGACAGCGTGCGCCTGCGCGCCCTGGCCGCGAACCTCGACGGCACGATCGACTGGTTTCGCGGTGACGACCCCGGGATCGATGAGCTGGCCATCACCGGAGGTGATGCCGATGCCGTCGACGTCCTCGACTCGGTGCAGGCGGCGGGCGTCACCGCCACGGTCTCGGTTTCCCCCGAATCGGCCTCGCGCCGCACACCACGGATGCTCGTCGCGTTCCCGCTGCAGCCCGAGCAACAGGCGTCGATTCTCGAGTTTCTCGCCTCGACGCCCGCCGACATCGTCGGCGTGGAGATCGCCGACAACGCCGTTCGTGAGTTGGAGATCGCTGTCTCCAACCCCGCCGGCGTCGTAGAAGATCTTGCCGCCGTCATCGACTCCGCCGCCGCTGTGACCTCGCGTCCGCTATGGGTGCGCTGGTATGGGCTCGGCACCCCCGCGGGACCCCTGGTGTTCGGAGGCAGTGTCGAGATCCAGTCATGTTCGGCCCTTCCGGCGGTAGAGCCGGTATCGCAGCGCCTCGGTGTCGCCGACGATCTGCAGCGGCGCGTGCAGTCGGCGGTGTGCGGCGCGTCGAACCCATCACCGCCGAACACCGGCGACACACAGCCCGCACCGCCGCTGAGCCCAGCCGCCACGGTCACTCTGAGCGCCGCCACGTCGCCCACCCCGGCCAGCACCGATACCGACCTGCCCGCCAGCATCCGCCGGGCCGCTGCCGCAGCTTGCCCCACCCCGCCCGGCCTCATCCCCGCTCGTAGCTGCCCGGCCAGCGGGCCGGTGTCCGGTTCGGCACGCCAGACGGCACCGTCGGCAACCCCGACGCGACCGCTCGCCCTGCCACCGCACCCGACAACCGCCATCTCGGCGGCCAGCATGCCGATGGCCGGGCCGCCGCCGGCCGGTGGTGCCATGCGGCCCGCCCCCGGCGGGCGGACCACGGGGGCAACGGGTTCGACCGGCCAGTCGCGCCGGTCAGCCCGCTAGCACCCCCGCTCTGGGGCTGCCGATACGGTGTCGCTATGACCAGCGACGACATTTTGCTCATCGAGACCACCGACCGAATCCGCACGGTGACGCTGAACCGGCCGAGTTCCCGCAACGCCCTGTCGTCGGCATTGCGCACCAGGCTCTTCGCCGCACTGCGTGACGCCGACGCCGATGCCGGTGTCGACGTGGTCATCGTCACTGGTGCCGATCCGGTGTTCTGCGCGGGGCTGGACCTCAAGGAACTCGGTGACAGCACCGAGCTGCCCGACATCTCGCCCAAGTGGCCGCCGATGACCAAGCCGGTGATCGGCGCGATCAACGGTGCGGCGGTGACCGGCGGACTGGAACTGGCGCTGTACTGCGACATCCTGATCGCCTCGGATCGGGCCCGCTTCGCCGACACCCACGCCCGGGTCGGGTTGCTGCCCACTTGGGGTCTCAGTGTGCGGTTGCCGCAGAAAGTCGGCGTGGGCCTGGCCCGCAGGATGAGCCTGACCGGTGACTACCTGTCGGCCGACGACGCCCTGCGCGCCGGGCTGGTCACCGAGGTGGTCCCGCACGAGCAGCTGCTGGCCGCCGCCCGCGCCGTGGCCACCTCGATCGTCGGCAACAATCAGCACGCCGTGCGCGCGCTGTTGGCCTCCTATCACCGCATCGACGAGGACCAGACCGGATCGGGTCTGTGGATCGAGGCGTCCTCGGCACGCAAGTGGATGGCCCAGACGACCGGTGACGACATCGCGGCGAGCCGCGCGTCAGTCATCGAACGTGGTCGCGCACAGGTGAATTAACCGCATGAATTAGCCAGGCGAATTAGCCTGCGTCACACTGCTTTCGCGGCGTCGAGGATGCTCTGCCACTTCGCCAGGGTGCCGGCGTCCTTGGCGACGATGTTGCCCATCTGCAGCTGCTGCAGGCTCACCCCCTGCAAGGTGTAGGTGTGATTGTTGCCGACGATGGAGATCTGGACAGATCCGGACTTCTCGGTGACGTCGAACTCGGTCGCCTGCATCCAGACGAAGTCCAGCTTGTCCGCGGCCGGATTGAACGTGAGCACCGGGTTGGTGCCCCAACCCCAGGTGATGGTGGTCGTGGTGCCACCGGTCACCGTGGTGCCGCCGGTTCCGGTACTGCCCGTGCCGGTGCTGCCCGTGCCGGTGCCCGTGCCCGTGCCGTAGTTGACGACGTTGATCGTGCCGTAGTCGCTGAACAGCTTGGCGAAGCTGCCCGCGGGGTCACTCAGTCCCGACAGGTACGGCGTGGCCTGGCCCAACGCGCCGGGGTTGTCACGGTTGATCGACCACATCGAGAGCATGCCCAGCCCCTTGGCGCGGGCGAAGTCCTCCAGCGCCTGGGCGTCGGACAGCGTGAACACCTCGCTGACGATGTCATTGACGCCGATCATCGGCGTGACACCGACCTGGCTCCAGCTGAACGTCTGGCCGTACTTGGTGTATAGCGACGTCATCTGGGCATAGGTCGACTCGGCGGACTGGATCGCATAGGCACCCATGGTCTTGGCGCTGGATCCGGTGGTCGGTGCCGCGGACTCGCCATAATCCATCGCCATCACATTGACACCGGCGAGCTTGACGCCCGCCTTGAGTGCCGAATCGACCACGTTGACGCCGTCGGCGGTCAGCCCGCTCGGCAGCACCGGCAGCGTGTACCAGATCTGCACCTCGGGGTGGGCCTGCTGGAACAGTTTAAGCGCTTGGCTATTCAGCGCGATCGAGGCGGCGTCGGCCACAGCGGCGCCTTCGATGTCGAAATCGATGTGGGTGACTCCGTAGGTGGTGACGACCGACGAGTAGGCGTCGGCCAGTGCCTGGGCGCTGAGTCCCTTGGCCGCATAAGCCTGCGCGATGCTGGTCCCGGACGCTCCGCCGAACGAGATCATCACGTCGCCGCCGGCGGCCTTCAACGCCGCGATCGAGGCGTTGATCGCTTTGGCCTGGTCGGTGGTCGAATCGGGTTCCAGCGCAGCCAATCCCGCCCAAGCGAGCTTGCCGTTCTGGTCGGCCTGCATGAAGCCGAGAGTGAATAGCGACGCCCCCGTGGCCTGAGACAGCTGGAGCAGATTCGGCACCGGCCACGCGCCCATGTCGACGTAGGCCGCAAAGAAGCTCGTGCCCCACTGCGCGGTGCCGCCCGGGGTGGACGCGGTGTCGTCGTTGGTGATGGTACCGATCGCCGAGCCGTCGGCAATGGTGGCCCCGGTCGGGTTCGACAGGGTGACGGTGAAGGTTTCGGCGCTCTCCACGGTGGTGTCGCCGAGCACGCCGACGTTGACCACCTGGGAGACCACACCGGGAGCGAAAGTCACTGTGCCGGAACCGGCGACGTAGTCCTGGCCCGCGGTCGCGGTGCCATTCGAGGTCGTGTAGCTCAGGGTGACGGTGCTCGTCGACGCCTTGGACAGCGTCACCGTGAACGCCATGGCGGAGGTCCCGCTGTTACCCTCCGCCAGCGAGGCGTCGGCGATCGACACCGTGGGCGGTTGCACGGGTGCGGCGTCGTCGTTGGCGATCGTCCCGGTCGCGGTGGCGCGGCCGAGGCTGACGCCCGACGGGTTCGACAGGGTCACGGTGAACGTCTCGGCGGACTCGTACGTCGTGTCGCCGAGCACGCCGACGGTGATCACCTGCGAGACCACACCGGGAGCGAAAGTGACTGTGCCCGAACTTGCGACGAAATCCTGACCGGCGGTCGCGGTGCCGCTGGAGGTCGTGTAGCCGACCGTCACGGCCTTGGTCGACGCCTTGGACAGTGTCACGGTGAACGCCGCGCCGGTGGAGCCGCTGTTGCCTTCGGTGACGCTGGTGTCGGCGACCGAGACGCTGGGCAGTGCGGTCTGGGCACCGCTGATCAGCGATTGCCACTTGGCGACGGTGCCGGCGTCCTTGGCGACGATGTTGCTGATCTGCAACTGACCGAGGGTGACTCCTTGCAGCGTGTAGGTGTGGTTGTTGTCGACGATCCCGATCTGCACCGACCCCGACTTCTCGGTCACGGTGAACTGACTGGCCTGCATCCAGCCGAAGTCGAGCTTGTCGGTGGCGGGGTTGAAGGCCAGCACCGGATTGGTGCCCCACGCCCAGGTGATGGTCGTCGTGGTTCCGGTGGCCGCGGTGGTGCCGGCCGACGCGCTCTGGGTCTGCCGACCGGGCAGCAGCCCCGAGATCCGGGTGACGAGGGCCTCGATCTCCCGGCGCACGAGGGCCAACGCCCCGGTGAGCAGCTGGGCCGGCGCGGGCGGGAGGCCGGTGCCGGTTCCCGACGGCGCCAGTCCGAGAATGGACAGGAAGCCCGACACGACGCTCGCCGGGCGCAGCGCCACTGCCGCGGCATGCCGGGCCGGCGCCGAAACGGCTTGCGGGACTGCCGCGGCGGCGACGATCTCGGCCGACGTCTCCACGACCGGTGTCGATGTCGAATCGGACTCTGGCGCACGCGATTCAGCACTGCTAGATACCGCGGCGGGTAGTTTCTTCGGGATGTCGCTGTCCGAGCTGTCGGCCGCGCCGGACGAAGTTGGGTGACCCGCGACCGACCGGGTGCTCGACGTGGTGGCGGATTTCTTCGGAGTACTCGACGCCGCACCGGCTCGCGTCGGCGCTGCCCGGCGCGACGCGCCGACGGAGCGGTGGGCCTTCGCCGAATCGGCGGTACCGGTGGACGGCGATGACGCCGAGCCCGTGTCGGCGCCACTGGGGTCAGCTGCCGCCACGGCAGGGACGCCCGCGACTGCGAGCCCCAATCCCATCGCAAACGCGGCCGAACCGACCCGAAACCCAAAAGCATTCGACATCATGGCCCCCCGTAGCCGATCGACACCCCAGCAAAGAACAGTAATAGCGCACAATCCCGTCACATGCGTGGAAGTCAGGCAAAATTAACACCAATGTCGATGCCTCGCGGCCGGGCGTCTACTCTCGCCCCGGCAGCTGCCTGGGCCTTATCGACGATGCTGCATGACGTTCCGACGGCCGCGGAGCAGCCGGTTGTTGGCCCGGGTCTGCCTTTCGCCACACGCTCGACCGCTTGCTCAGCGGGTCCCCAACACCAGCCACCGTCCGGAGGACGCGCGCCAACCGACGAACACCAACCGCAAGAGCATGAACGTGCTCAATCCCGACCAGATGCCGAGCAGTCCCCAGCCGAACACCAACGACAGCCAGATCAACGGCAGGAATCCGACCACAGCACTGACCAGGGTCGCGGTCCGCATGAACGCGGCATCGCCGGCTCCGAGCAGCACACCGTCGAGGGCGAAGACGATCCCGGCCACCGGCAACTGGGCCACCATGAACCACCACGGCACCCCGATGGCGTCCAGCACCGAGCGATCGTCGGTGAACAACGACGGCAGGACCGAAGCCCCGACGGCGAATACGAAAGCCAGCACCCCGGAGGCAATCAGGGAGAACACCGTCACCCGCCACGCCACCGACTTGGCGTGGCCGGTCTGCCCGGCACCGAGCGCCGCACCGACCAGTGACTGCGCGGCGATCGCCAGCGAATCGAGCACCAGCGCAAGGAAATTCCACAGCTGCAGCACAACCTGGTGAGCGGCCACCGCGGCGGCACCGAACCGGGCGGCGACCGCCGCGGCCGAGACGAAACAGGCCTGGAAGGCCAGGGTGCGCAGAACCAGATCGCGGCCCATCACGACTTGCGCGCGCAACACCGCGGTGTCGGGGCGCAATGGCACCTTCGCCACGAGCAGGGCTCGGCAGAACAACATGGCGGCCAACCATTGGCCGACCAGGTTGGCAATCGCCGAGCCGGCCAGCTCCAGACGCGGCAGACCAAGCCAGCCGTAGACCAGTAGCGGGCACAGCACCGCCGAGAAGCCGAAGCCCACCAACACGTAGCGCAGGGGCCGCACGGTGTCCTGGACGCCGCGCATCCAGCCGTTGCCCGCCGCCGAGATCAGGATGGCCGGAACCCCCAGGATCGCGATGCGCACCCACGGCATCGCGGCGCCGGCGATGTCGGCGCCACCGGATTTGCTTCCCGCGATCGCCGAGACCAGCGGGACCGCGGCGAGTTCGACGCCGGCGACGATCATCGCTCCCATGCCAACCGCCAGCCAGGTGGCCTGCACGCCCTCACCGACCGCCGACGGACGGTCCCCGGCGCCGTAGAACCGCGCCGAGCGCGCCGTGGTGCCGTAGGACAGAAACGTCAGTTGGGAGCTGACCACCGACAGGATCAGGCCGCCGATCGCCAGCCCCGCCAGGCTCAGCGCACCGAGGCGGCCGACGACGGCGATGTCGAAAAGCAGATAGACCGGTTCGGCGGCCAGCACGCCGAGCGCGGGAAACGCCAGCGCCGCGATCCGCCTACCGGTGACGGCGCCGTCGGCGCCCTCAGCCAAGAGCAGCGGTCAGTTCAGCCACCACGTCGTCGATCGGTCCGGCCGTGGAGTAGCCGGCGGCCAGCGTGTGCCCACCGCCGCCGAAGCCGCTGGCGACCGTGGCCAGGTCCAGACTCTTGGCCCGCATCGACACCGACCAGTGCAGCGGCTCGATCTCCTTGAAGACCGCGGCGACCTCGGCCTCGAGGGTGGTGCGCACGATGTCGACGATGCTTTCGACCTCTTCGGAACGGCTCTCCATCCAGTCCTCGTGGGCAACCACCGCGTAGACCAGCCCGCGCCCACCGGCCGCGTTACGCACCAGCTGGGCGCTCGAGAGCACCCGGGACAGCAGCGGCAGCCACACGAACGGATGGGTGTCGAACAACTCGCGGCTGATCGCGGCGTTGTCCACACCGAGTTCCACCAGACGCGCCGCCAGCCGCAACGCCCGCGGCGACGCCCACCGGAACGACCCGGTGTCGATGGTCAGGCCGGCGTACAGGCACACGGCCACGTCCCGGTCGATCGGCTTGGACCAGGCGTCGAGCAGTTCGGCGACCACCATCGTCGTCGAATCCGCTTTCGGATCAACGAGATTGGCGGTCCCGAACAGCGTGTTCGACTTGTGGTGGTCGATGACGAGGACTTCTCGGCCCGCCTCGGCCAGCACCGCCAGGCCACCGAGCCGGTTGAGACTCGGGGCATCGACCGTCACCACCAGGTCGGCGTCGCGGCGCATGGCCTGCGGCGCCACCAGCAGGTGACCTCCGGGCAACATACGCAGCGACTCCGGCAGCGTCGACGGAGTGGCGAAGCTGACCTGCACATCGACGCCGGCCCGCTCCAGGATCAGCGCCAGCGCCAGACCCGCGCCGACGCTGTCGGCGTCGGGATGGACATGGCAGATCACGCTCACCGAACCGGCCGCGCCCAGCACCGCAACGGCGCCGTGCACGTCCACCCGCCTGCTGAGGCGGGTGATCTCAGTCGTCGAGTCGATCGCGGTCACCGGTGTCCTGTGTGTACTGCGCTGCGCTGCCCATGCCGGGGTCGTCGGGCTCCTGCCCAACGGCCCCCTCTTCTCCTACCACACGGTAGGGCTGCGCGTCTCCCGCAGGAGTCGCCCCGGCCCGAATCCGCGCCACATCGGCGTCGGCCGCGCGGGCCCGGGCCAGCAGTTCCTCCATCTTCTGCGCGGTGTCGGGCACCTTGTCCAGAACGAACGACAGCGTCGGGGTGAACCGCACGCCGGTACCGGCGCCGACCTTGCTGCGCAACGTGCCCTTGGCGCGTTCGAGCGCCGCGGCGGCGCCGGCATAGTCCGGCTCCTCGTCGAGGGTGTTGCCGCGCACCGTGTAGTACACGGTGGCGTCGTGAAGGTCACCGGTGACCTTGGTGTCGGTGACCGTCACGAACGCCAGCGGCGGATCCTTGATCTCGAACTCAATCGCCGAGGCGACGATCGTGGCGATGCGCTTGGAGAGTCGCTTCGCCCGAGCAGGGTCAGCCATCTCCCCTAGACCCGCTCTTTCTCGACCAGCTCGTAGGTCTCGATGATGTCGCCCTCCTTGATGTCGGAGTACGTCAGCGTCAGACCGCATTCGTAACCCTCGCGCACCTCGGTGGCGTCGTCCTTCTCCCGCTTGAGCGAGGAGACCGTGAGGTTCTCCGCCACGACGACGTTGTCGCGCAGCAGCCGGGCCTTGGCATTGCGCCGCATGATGCCCGACTGCACGAGGCAACCGGCGATGTTGCCGACCTTCGACGACCGGAAGATCGCCCGGATCTCGGCGCGGCCGAGTTCCTTCTCCTCGTAGATCGGCTTGAGCATGCCCTTGAGGGCCTTCTCGATCTCGTCGATCGCCTGGTAGATCACCGAGTAGTAGCGGATCTCCACGCCTTCGCGGTTGGCCAGTTCGGTGGCCTTGCCCTCGGCGCGGACGTTGAAGCCGATGATGATGGCATCCGAGGCCGACGCCAGGTTGACGTTGGTCTCGGTGACACCGCCGACGCCGCGGTCGATGACGCGCAGCTCGACTTCGTCGTCGATCTGGATGCCCAGCAGGGCCTCCTCGAGCGCCTCGACCGTACCGGCGTTGTCGCCCTTGAGGATCAGGTTCAGCTGGCTGGTTTCCTTCAGCGCCGAATCCAGGTCTTCCAGGCTGATGCGCTTGCGGGCACGGGCGGCCAGTGCGTTGCGCTTGCGCGCGCTGCGCCGGTCGGCGATCTGGCGGGCGATGCGGTCCTCGTCGACGACCAGGAAGTTGTCGCCGGCGCCTGGCACCGAGGTGAAGCCGATGACCTGCACCGGACGCGACGGGTACGCCTCGGTGACGTCCTCGCCGTGCTCGTCGACCATGCGGCGGACACGTCCGTAGGCGTCGCCGGCCACCACCGAGTCACCGACGCGCAGGGTGCCGCGCTGGATGAGCACGGTGGCCACCGGGCCGCGACCGCGGTCGAGGTGTGCCTCGATGGCCACACCCTGGGCCTCCATGTCGGGGTTGGCCCGCAGGTCCAGCGCGGCGTCGGCGGTCAGCAGGACCGCCTCTTCCAGCGCCCCGATATTGGTGCCGTTCTTGGCCGAGATGTCGACGAACATGGTGTCGCCACCGAAGTCCTCAGCAACCAGGCCGTACTCGGTGAGCTGGGCCCGGATCTTGGCCGGGTCGGCGCCTTCCTTGTCGATCTTGTTGACCGCGACCACGATCGGCACGTCGGCCGCCTGGGCGTGGTTGATGGCCTCCACCGTCTGGGGCATGACGCCGTCGTCGGCGGCGACCACCAGGATCGCGATGTCGGTGGCCTTCGCGCCACGGGCACGCATGGCGGTGAACGCCTCGTGGCCCGGGGTGTCGATGAAGGTGATCAGGCGCTCGTTGCCGTCATGTTCGACGGCCACCTGGTAGGCACCGATGTGCTGGGTGATGCCGCCGGCCTCGCCCTCGCGGACGCTGGCCTGCCGGATGGTGTCCAACAGTCTCGTCTTGCCGTGGTCGACGTGACCCATGACGGTGACCACCGGCGGACGGAACTCGAGGTCCTCCTCACCGCCCTCGTCCTCTCCGTAGGACAGGTCGAAGGACTGCAGCAGCTCACGGTCCTCGTCCTCGGGCGAGACGACCTGCACGACGTAGTTCATCTCACTGCCCAGCAGCTCGAGGGTCTCGTCACCCACGGACTGGGTGGCGGTCACCATCTCGCCGAGGTTGAACAGGGCTTGGACCAGTGCCGCCGGGTTGGCGTCGATCTTCTCGGCAAAGTCGCTCAGCGACGCGCCACGGGCCAGCCGGATGGTTTCACCGTTGCCGTGCGGCAACCGAACGCCACCGACGACCGGTGCCTGCATGTTCTCGTATTCGGCGCGTTTCGCCCGCTTCGACTTGCGGCCACGGCGCGGTGCACCGCCGGGACGGCCGAACGCGCCGGCCGCGCCACCGCGCTGACCGGGACGGCCACCACCACCGCCGCCACCGCCACCGGGACGACCGCGGAAACCTCCCGCAGCGGCGCCACCGGCACCGCCGGCGCCGCCGCCACCACCGGGACCGCCGGTGCGGTAGTTACCGCCGCCACCACCACCGGGACGGCCACCGCCGCCGGGACCGGGCCGGGGTCCGCCGCCGGGACGCGGAGCACCAGGACGACCGGGAGCGCCGGGACGGGCACCCGGCGGACGCGGCGGCATGTTGCCGGGTGTTGCGCCACCGGGACGAGGCGCGCCGGGACGCGGACCACCGGCACCGGGGCCGGGCCGGGGAGCCTGTTGCGGACGCGGGATCGGGCGCTCGACCGGCTGGGCCGAGGAGAAGGGGTTGTTGCCGACCCGTGGCGGGCGCGGCAGACCGGGCTTCGGCGCGGCAGGTCCGGGACGGGGCCCGGGTGTCGGCGCGGCGGGCTGGGCCGGAGCGGGGACCGCAGGCGCTGCCGCTGCCGGCGGTGCCACGGGGGCTGCCGGGGCAGGTGGGGCCGGCGGCGGTGCCGCGGGCGCCGGGGCTGCGGGCTTGGGGGCCGGGGCTTGCGGCGGTGTGGTCGCGACCGCGCCGGGCATGGGTGCCGGTTTGGGGACCGCGCCGTTGCCTGAGGGCTTCGAGGGTGCCGGCCGGGCCGCGGGCTTGTCGGCGGACTTTCCGCCGCCGAATGCTTCACGCAGCCGACGAGCGACGGGGGCTTCCACCGTCGACGACGCTGATTTAACGAACTCGCCCTGTTCGCTCAGGCGGGCGAGAACTTCCTTACTCGTGACACCGAGTTCCTTCGCCAACTCGTGTACGCGGGCCTTGCCGGGTGCTGCCACTGCAATCTCCTACTCAAGAGGCAACAGCGGTGGTAGGCCGCGCCTCGGGTTTAGCTACGACGCATGGTCATCGTCGGGACTTCACGGTGTGCTCATGTTCTTCGCTACCTGTTCTTCATGGGCCGGGGTGGACGAGAGGTACTCGACCACCGCGGTGGGGTCCGGTGAACCGGCGATACGCAGCGCTCGAGCAAAAGCTCGCCGCCGAATCGCTGCCTGGAGGCACCGGTCATCGGGGTGCAACCAAGCGCCCCGCCCCGGGAGGTTACCTGCTCGATCAACGGTAACGGCGCATTGACCGTTCCCGCTCGACGCAGCCACCACACGGAGGAGATCGACGGCCAACTCTCGCTTCCGGCACCCGATGCACGTCCGCACCGGTCCTTCGGCACGTCGATGCGCTTCCTCGGCTTTCGGAGTCTCGCGCTGGATCACGGCACAGTCTACCGTCATCGCGGCACCGCTCAGAACCACCCTTGGGCCCTGCGTCACCGGCGCACCGAAGCTCAGTGCATCCGCTCCTGATACTTGGAGTATTCGTCGCGCCCGACTACCCCGGCCGCTTCGGCAGGCAATGCGGCGACTCGGTTTCCCAAGCGCATCGCCTGATCCAGGTTGATGTAGATGCCAGCGCCCTGACGTCCCGTGCTGATGATGCCGGCACCGAAGCTGCGCAACGCCGCGTCGAGGTCGTCGAGCAGATGCTGGGACGCGTCGAAGTTCGCGTAGGCGTCGGGCGCACACTCCGATCCGAGGAACTCGAAGGAACCGCCCCGGACCAACCGCGCCATGTCGTCCGACGCTGTCTCCCGCACGTCGAACGGCTCGCCCGCCGGCACCGCGTACTCGAGGCCGAGGACTCCAGGCGGGCACTGCAGGGTCTTCCACTCGCCGTAATGGTTGAACCGCAGCGCACGGACGCCGCGGTCGTGGGTGTAGAGCCACTGGTATCCCCGCCAGCGTTGCGGGCAGTCGTGCACGCGCACCACCCCGACGACCAGATCCCGGCGTCCGGCCGAGCGGTCGATGTCGGCGGCGAGATCGGCGAGGCCGACGCTGGCGGCCAGATCGTCGGGCCGTCCGGTCGAGATGACCCGTCGGCACGAGACGGCGACATCGCCGCCGGGGGCGGAGACGGTCACCGCAAACCGGCCGTCGCCCGGCCGGGTGATGGCGGTGACGCGGGAGTCGAACAGCCACTGCACCCGAGCGCCCAACGACTCGGCCAGGCGCGACCACAGCACGCCGACCCCGCCGAGCGGATAGAGGAACCGGTCGGCGGCCGCACCCGAGAACCGCGCGGAGCTCAGCCGGGGCAGCGCAGTGGCCAGCACGGCGGCCATGCGCGGAGTGAGGATGCGCTGCGCGGCCCACGTGGCCGGGATCTTGCTCGGTTCGATCCCGAAGACCTTTCGGGCGTGCGGCGCCATGAACTTCTCCGCCAGGTAGGTGCCGTACCGGTCCTTAACCCACTGGTCGAGCGTCTGTTCGGCGCGGGCGGGGGCGGTCATCTTGCGGACGATCAGCGAGGCGGCACCGCGAGCCCGCACCCGCCACGGCAATGAGTCGCGGAATTGGCGCCAGTCGAACGGATAACCGACGACATAGCCGTCACGCAGGATGCCGCTGCGACGGCTGATCTCACATAGCGGCACACCACCGAGCCGATCGGAGAGTTCGGTCCACTCGCGACGCTGGTCGGGGGTCGCCGCGATCAGCCGGTGCCCGCCCAGATCAATCTCGTTTCCGGCAACGTTCGCCGCCCGGGCGAGGCCACCGACGTGTGCGGAACGTTCCACGACGGCCACTGAAGCGCCGGCCTTCGTACAGGCGTCCGCAACAGACAGGCCCGTCGGCCCGGCTCCGATCACCAGCACATCGCGTTCGAACACCGGTTTCCCCCTCTTCGGTGCGACGTTCCCCCCACGAGATCGCCGTTTCTGAGGCTAGTGCTGCTGGCCTGCGCCGTGTGGTGTAACGGGAGGACCACCGTCCGGCTCGGCCGCGTCACTGCGGATGTCAATGCGCCAGCCGGTGAGGCGGGCGGCCAGGCGGGCGTTCTGGCCCTCCTTGCCGATGGCTAGCGACAGCTGGAAGTCGGGCACCACGACTCGGGCCGCGCGGGTGGCGGCGTCGATGACGCTGACCGAGATCACCTTGGCCGGGGACAGGGCGTGGGCGACGAACCGGGCGGGGTCGTCGTCGAAGTCGATAATGTCGATCTTCTCCCCCGACAGCTCGCTCATCACGTTGCGCACCCGCTGGCCCATCGGGCCGATGCAGGCGCCCTTGGCGTTGAGGCCGGGCACCCGCGACTTCACCGCAATCTTGGACCGGTGGCCCGCCTCGCGAGCCACCGCGACGATCTCCACCGAGCCGTCGGCGATCTCAGGCACCTCCAACGAGAACAGTTTGCGGACCAGGTTGGGGTGGGTGCGCGACAGTGTGATCAGCGGTTCCCGGGCGCCACGGCTAACGCCGACGACGTAGCAGCGCACCCTGTCGCCGTGCTCGTAGCTCTCGCCCGGGACTTGCTCGGCGGCGGGAATGACGCCCTCGGCACCCTTGGTCTCGCTGCCCACCCGCACGACCACCAGGCCGCGGGCGTTGGCCCGAGCGTCCCGTTGGATGACCCCGGCGACGATGTCGCCCTCGCGGGCGGAGAACTCGCCGTAGCTGCGCTCGTTCTCGGCGTCGCGGAACCGCTGGAGCATGACCTGGCGAGCCGTCGTTGCCGCCACCCGGCCGAAACCTTCGGGGGTGTCGTCCCATTCGCTGATGACGTTGCCGTCCTCATCGGTCTCACGGGCGATCACCTGCACCGCACCGCTCTTGCGGTCGATCTCGATGCGCGCGTCGGGCTGGTGGCCTTCGGTGTGCCGATAGGCGGTCAGCAGCGCCGACTTGATGGTGTCGAGTAGTTCCTCGACCGAGATACCGCGATCGACCTCGATCGCATGCAGCGCACCCATGTCGATGTTCATGATCCGGCCTCCGTTCCGGCAAGCCCCGCCAGTTCCAGTTCTCGCGGATTGGGTGGTGAAAATTCAACTTGGACAACCGCTTTAGTGATATCGGCAAGCGGTATGCGCTGGACGGACCAGCTGGAGCGGTCGCGGACCACCAGGTCCACCGCGCCCTCGGAGACCTCGCCCAGGCGACCGGTGACGCTGACACCGTCGACGCGTTCGATGTCGACCTTGCGGCCGCGCGCCCTTCGGAAGTGCTTCTCGGCGGTAAGCGGACGATCGACGCCAGGCGAGGTGACCTCGAGAACATAGGCCGTCTCGCCGGTGTCGAGGGCATCCAGGAGAGCTGAGGCGGAGCGGGCCAGCTCGGCGACAGTCTCCAGGTCCAGGGGGACGTCGCCATCGGCGATCACGACGATGCGCGGCGGGTTGGTGCGGCCGTCGATGGTGACGTCTTCGATCTCGTATCCGGCACGCATGAACTCACCATCGAGCAGCTCGATCACCTGCTTCTGGGTTGGTAGCCCCGTAGAACGGCCAGCCAAGGCGAGCTCCTCATCTTGAGTTGTGCTGATCAGCTGCGTGGGATGCAGGGCTCCGGGGAGCCAGGCATCAACGATACGCCAGCGCCGAAGGCCGCAATGGCAGGATGTTGGCGTGCTGAGCCCAGATCCCAGCTCTTTCCCAGGCATCACCCGTCGCCGGGTTCTGCTCGACGGCGCCCGCGGGCTGGTGGCGCTCGCCCTGGTCGGCGCGGCGAGCACCGCGTGCGGCTCGGACGCCCCGCCCGAACCCGACCCCCTGGAGCAGCAAGTGGAGCTTGCCCGCCACGACAGCGAACTTGCCGCCGCGGCAGCCAAGGTTGCCCCGCCCACGCTGGCGCCGGTGTTGACCGAGGTTGCCGCCGAACGGGGCCGACACGCCACCGCGTTGGTCGAGGAGATCGCCCGGGCGGCAGGCAAACCCGTCGCGTCGACGCAGACCACGACGCCGACCACCACCTCCGCCGCGTCGCCACCACCACCGACGATCGACGATGTGGTCGCCGCCCTGCGCAGTTCGGCGGACAGTGCCACCAATTTGGCACCCACCCTGTCCGGCTATCGGGCCGGTCTTGTGGGGTCGATCGCCGCGTCCTGTGCCACCGCCTACACCGTGGCGCTGCCGTCCCGCCGGGGCGCACAGTGACCTCACCGACCTCACCGACTTCGCCGTCGGCCCCGACGACCACGCCCGACCCCAACCGGCCTTCCGACACCGCTGCGGCAGCGCTCTTCGACGCCGTCGGCGCCGAGCACGCCGCGATCTACGGCTACGGCATCGTCTCCGCGCACAGCTCACCCGACGAGAACGACCTGGTGTCCGAGGCCATGGCCCAGCACCGGGAACGGCGCGAGGCGGCCATCGCGATGCTGTCCGGCCGGTCGATGAAGGCGCCGCTGCCCGCCGCGGGCTACCAGTTGCCCTTGGCGGTGGACGATCCCACCACTGCCGCGACGCTCGCGGTGCGGATGGAGAACGACTGCGCGGTGGCCTGGCGTGCGGTGATCGAACAGGCCACCACCGAGCAGGACCGGGCGTTCGGCGTGACCGCCTTGACCGAGGCGGCGACCCTGGCCGCACGTTGGAAGCGGATCCTGCAGGTGGTGCCGGTGACCGTGGCGTTCCCCGGCGGCAGCGAGTAACTAGCTCGCGATCGCCGCCGCCACTTCGGCGACGGCCGACTCGACGCCGAGCTCGCGGGTGTCGTGACCGAACCGGTTACGCAGCTCCACCACGCCGTCGGCCCAGCCCCGTCCGACCACCACGATCCACGGCACCCCGATCAGCTCGGCGTCCTTGAATTTCACGCCCGGCGAGGCGGTGCGGTCGTCAAGCAGCACCTCGATGCCGAGTCGGTCCAGATCGCGGGCCAGCTCCTCAGCACCGGCGCGGGCCTGTGCGTCCTTGTTGGCGATCACCACGTGCACGTCGAACGGCGACACCGACGACGGCCAGCGCAGGCCGAGCCCGTCGTGATGCTGCTCGGCGATCACGGCCACCAGCCGCGACACCCCGACCCCATAGGACCCCATGGTCAACCGCACCGGCTTGCCGTCCTCGCCGAGCACGTCGGCACTGAACGCGTCGGTGTACTTGCGGCCGAGCTGGAAGATGTGACCGATCTCGATGCCGCGGGCCGACACCAGCGGGCCCGCGCCGTCGGGCGACAGATCGCCGTCGCGCACCTCGGCCGCTTCGATGGTGCCGTCGGCGACGAAATCGCGCCCGGCCACCAGACCGACGACATGCTTACCGGTTTCGTCGGCCCCGGTGATCCACGATGTACCGTCGACCACCCGCGGGTCGACGAGGTAGCGAACACCGTTGGCCAGCAAGGCTTTCGGTCCGATATACCCCTTCTTCAGGAACGGGTACCGGGCGAAGTCGGCGTCGTCGAGCATGGCGTACTCGGCCGGGTCGAGGACCGCGCCCAGGCGTTTGTCGTCCACCTCCCGGTCCCCGGGCACCCCGATCGCCAGCAGTTCCCACTCGCCGCCGGGGCTGCGCACTTTGAGCAGCACGTTCTTGAGGGTGTCGGCGGCAGTGATCTCGCGGCCCAGCCCGGCGGAGTTGGCCCACTGCACCAGGCTGGCAATCGTGGGGGTATCGCCGGTGTCGTAAACGGTCGGCTCGGGAAGACCCTCGATCGGCAGCGACTGGGGTACGGCGGTGACCACGGCCTCGACGTTGGCCGCGTACCCGGACTGCAGGCAACGCACGAAGGTGTCCTCGCCCACCTCGCTCTCGGCCAGGAATTCCTCGGAGGCGGAACCGCCCATCGCACCCGACATCGCCGAGACGATGACGTAGCGAATCGCCATGCGGCGGAACATGTTCTGGTAGGCCTCGCGGTGCGCGTGGTAGGCGGTCTCGAGCCCGTCGTCGGCGACGTCGAACGAGTACGAGTCCTTCATGATGAACTCGCGGCCGCGCAGGATGCCCGCCCGCGGGCGGGCCTCGTCGCGGTACTTGGTCTGGATCTGGAACAGCAGCACCGGGAAGTCCTTGTAGGAGCTGTACTCCCCCTTCACCGTCAGGGTGAAGAACTCCTCGTGGGTTGGGCCGAGCATGTAGTCGTTGTCCCGGCGGTCCTTGAGGCGGAACACCCCGTCGCCGTACTCCGTCCACCGGTTGGTGGCCTCATACGGCGCCTTGGGAAGCAGCGCCGGGAACAGGATCTCCTGCCCGCCGATGGCGACCATCTCCTCGCGCACGATCTTCTCGATCTTGCGCAGCACCCGCAGGCCCAGCGGCAGCCAGGTGTACAGCCCGGGCGCCACCGGCCGGACGTAGCCGGCCCGGATCAGAAGTTTGTGGCTGGGGACTTCGGCGTCGGCCGGGTCGTCACGCAGAGTGCGCAAGAACAGCTCGGACATTCGGGTGATCACAGTGGGCCAGCCTAGCGATGAGCGCTTGCGCGAAGAGCCGTCGGGCCTAGCGATGAGCGCTTGCGCGAAGAGCCGTCGGCCCCGTGCCGTTAGTCGCGGCCCTGCCAGGTGCAGATGCAGACCTCATTGCCCTCCGGGTCGGCCAGCACCCAGAAGGCCGGCGCGGCCGAATCCGACAGCAGCCGCCCGCCGGCCGCGAGGGCCGCGTCGATCCGGACGGTGGCTGCGTCGTGGGCGACGTCGACGTCGATGTGGATGCGGTTGCGCTGCGGCCGGGGCGCGTCCATCTGTTGGAACCAGATCGCCGGGCCGCGCCCCTGCGGGTCGATCAGCCCGTCGCTGAGGTCGGAAGGTCCCGTCTCGTCGACGTAACCGGTCACCGCTTTCCAGAACGGCCGGACCGCGGCGATGTCGAGCGCGTCGATGGCGATCTCGACGGCCTGCACGGTGCTCGGCCGCAGCTGCCGCCCGGTCGCGGTCAGCGCCGCCGCGAGCGTGCCGGCCAGGCGGATGTCGGCGGCCGTCACCGCGCCGGCCGCCGCAGACTGCAATCGCAAGACCACCCGGTCGGCCCGCAGATCGACACCCAGGTGACCGTCGCCTTCGCCGCCGACCGACTCCGTCGCCAGCACCGCCACCTCGGCGGCCTGCACCAGCGAGGCCACCGCCACGTCGGCGTAGAGCGCACCGAGTACCAGCCGCCACCCGGCCCGTCCGACGGCGGCCGAAATCTCCCCGCGGCTTGGCAGAGCGCGCTCGTCATCGGTCATGACGCGGTGGGCAGCTTGCCGCGGTGGAAGGCGGCAGCCCCCAGCAGACTCACGGCGACGCCGCCGACGATCCAGCACACCAGCACCACGATGGAGTGGGTGATGGCGTGGCCGTCGAAGTAGACGATCCGGCGGATGGCATCGGTGCCCGCTCCGTTGGGCAGGTAACTGCTGATCGCCCGCCAGAACGGCGGGAGCACCGAAGGCTGGTAGGCGCCGCCGGCCGACGGGTTGCCCAGGATGACGAAGATGATGACGGTCAGGCCGATGCCGATGACCCCGAACAGGATCTGCAACGCGATGGTGACGGTCGCCGCCGAGAGCGTCACCAAGGTCCCGATGCCGGCGATCGGCCAGAAGTGCCCGTTCATGGCGTGCAGCAGGGGCTCGGCCACCAGTGCACCGCCGAAACCGGACGCCAGCGCATAAGGCACCGTCGCACCCAGGCGCCACATCGTCCGCGGAAACGTCGCCGGCCGAGACCCTTTCGCGATGCCGAGCATGGACGCGAACAGATACCCACCGACGACCCAGCCCACGACCAGATAGAACCCGGACAGGCCGCGGGCGTCACCCGGCAACAGCGGGACGACATCGTCGACGGCCACGGTCCGCTGCTGGGCGGCGCCGACCTTAGTGAAGACCTGCTCGAGCGCACCCGACACCGCGGTGCCCCCGCCCGAGGCGACCAACAGCCGGTCCTCGGTGCCGGTCGGGTTGAACAGGTAGACCCCTGAGATCTCGTCGGCGCGCAGCGCCTGGCGTGCGGCGTTCTCGTCGGTCGCGGCCGTGGCCGTCACCGGCTCACCGGGCAGCCCGTTGAGCTTGTCGACGATCTGTCCGACGACCTGGGCGGGCGCCACCACCGCGACCGGGACGTGGTGCGGCGTGGGCGAATGAAAGGCCCCGAGGTAGGACAGGATGAAACCCAGCTGCAGCAGCAGCACGCCGACCCCGAGCGCCAGGGTGCGCGGCGCGACGGCGTCGCGGAACCGGTCCTGCCAGGTCTCGGGCTCTTCGGGGGCGACGTGTTTGTTGACCATTGGGCCCATCTTCCTCTGGCGCAGTTGTGCGATCACCGGCGACTAGGGTGAGCGGGTGACAGCTGAATCATCGCCCACCGGATCGTCATTGGCGGACAAAACATACGCCGGTCGGATGCCCTCGCGGTCCGGGGACATGGCGGTGGAGACGCACGGCATCGCGCCGATCCCGGCGGACAACCGGTACGGAACCGCGCGCCGGCTCTTCACGGTGTGGTTCGCCCCGCAGGTCAACATGACGGTGGTGTTCACCGGCACGCTGGCGGTGATCCTGGGGCTCGGGTTCTGGCTCGGACTGCTGGCGATGGTGATCGGAACGGTGGCCGGTTCGCTGGCCGTCGCCTACCTGTCCACCTGGGGTCCGCGCACCGGCACCGCCCAATTGCCCAACGCGCGCATGGCATTCGGCGGCACGGTGGCCGTCGTGGCGGTGATCCAGTGGCTGTCGTCGATCGCCTGGGACGGCCTGGTCGGATTGTTCGGCGGAGAGGCGCTGACCGAGTTGTTGGGCATCCCGTTCTGGCTGGCGGTGGTGGTCGTGCTGGCTGCCCAAGGGGTCGTCGGCGTGTTCGGGTACGAGGTTATCCACCGCATGCAGGCGGTGATGACGGTGGTGCTCATCGCCACGTTCGCGGTGTTCGCGTGGAAGCTGATCGGCGGGCACGAGGTGGTTTCCGCCCCCACGCTGGCCGGAGCGGATCTGGCCGGAGCGTTCGTGCTGGAGGTCACGATCGCGCTGAGCCTGGCGATCTCGTGGGCCAGCTACGCCTCCGACTACAGCCGCTACCTGCCGGTGGGCACCTCACGCCCGGCGGTATTCGGCTACACCTTCGCCGGGCTGGCGATGGCCTACATCGCGGTGCAGTCCATCGGGGTGGCCGCGGCAGGCACGCTGACCGACCAGACCGCGGCCGGCGTGCGCCAGATCATGGGCGGTGGCGCGCTGGGCGCGGTGGCGCTGCTGGTGATCGCGCTGGGTTCAGTGGCCTCGAACGCGATGAACGACTACAGCGGTTCGCTGGCGCTGCAGACGGTCGGGGTGCGGGTGCGCCGCCCGGTGTCGGCGGTCGTGGTGGTGATCATCGCGTTCGCGTTGATCACCTGGCTGCACTCCGGTGACCTGGCGTCCCGATTCCAGGGCGTGCTGTTGTTCGTCAGCTACTGGATCCCGGCGTTCGTCGCGATCGTCGCCATCGACTGGCGATACCGCAGTGCCGGACGCGACGTGGTCAACCCGGCGCAGGAGCCGACGGCGCACTGCGACGCAGTGGTGGCGCTGGTGACCTTCGTGGTGGCCTTCGCCGCGGCGATACCGTTCATGCACACCAATCTGATCGTCGGACCGGTGGCGAGCGCACTGCACGGCGCTGACTTGGCCTACTTCGTGAATTTCCTTGTCGCAGCAGCCCTGTACGGCGGCTATCGGCTGGTTCGGGCCCGCCGCTGAGCCCGCGCCGCTGAGGGCCTACAGCTCACCGGCCTCGACGGCTTCGCGGGTGTGTTGTGCGGCGGCGATGTCGCGGGTGGAGAAGCCGATGCCCAGGGCAGCCACGCCGACCAGCACTGCGATGCCGGCCACCCACAGCAGCGAATATGTGTAGCCGTAGCCCAGTGCGTCGAGCTGGGCACCGGTCATGTATTTGACCGGTCCCGTCGTCCCGCCGAGGTAGAGGGTGCGCGAGGTCTGCACCGCTTGGATCACCACAAGCACCAGCGGGCCGCCCAGGTTGAACACCATCAGGGTGATGGAGGACACCGGGCCGATCTCCCGCGGACCCACGTTGGCCAGCGTGCACAGCGGCAGGATCACCGAGATGATGCCGATGCCCAGGCCGCCGACGGTGATCGGGACGAACAGGTCGGGGAAGTACGGAATCGAACGGTTGAGCGTCGATCCGTACAGCATCGCGGCCAGCACCAGCAGACCGCCGCCCAAGATGACCCAGCGCGGCGCCACCCTCAGCGCCAGCCGGGTGGCCGCGACGTTGCCCGCCACGAATGCCGCCGCGAACGGCATGAAGCACACGCCGGCGCGCAGCGGTGAATAGCCGAGCACGTCCTGCACCAACAGGCCCATCATCACGCTCAAGGTGAGCATCACCCCGCCGGCGAGGAAGTAGGCGACGAACGAGGCCACCCTGCTGCGGCTGTCGAACACCGAGAACGGCACCAGCGGGTTGTCGGCGCTGCGCTCGACGAACAGGAACGCCACGAAGAACGTCGCGGCGGCCACACCGGCGCCGATCACCCATGGGTCGATCCAGCCGCGGGGCGGGCCCTGGGTGAACACCAGAACGGCGGCGCTGCACGCCAGCGTCGCCAGCAGCGCGCCGGTGACGTCGAGCTTGAGCCGTTCATGGCGGGTTTCCTCCAGCCGGGTCAGCCCGATGCCGATGATCAGCAAGCCGATCGGCACATTCACCAGGAAAGCCAGCCGCCACGACACCACGGTCAGCGCGCCGCCGAGCACCAGGCCGAGCACCGATCCGAGGCCCTGCATCGCCGCCGAGACCGCCATTGCCTGAGTGCGGGCACGACCGACGGCGTAGGTGGTGGCGATAAGCGCCAGTCCGGTCGGCGCGGCCACCGCGGCGCCCATGCCCTGCACGGCGCGCGCCACGATCAGCGTCCACTGTTCGGTGGCCAGCCCGCAGGCCAGCGAGGCGATGGTGAACACCCCGACGCCGGAGAGGAAGGCCCGCTTGTGGCCGATCGCGTCACCGACCCGGCCGCCGAGGAGCAGCAGTCCACCGAAGGTCAGCACGTAGGCGGTGATCACCCAGCTCTTACTGGCGTCGGACAGGCCCAGTTCGGCCTGCATGCGCGGCAACGCGACGATCACGATGGTGCCGTCGAGCGTGGACATCAGTTGCATACCGGTGATGGCCACGATGGCCACGCCGAGCACGCGGGAGGCGAGGGGTCTGACGGCCGGCCGGGAACCGCTCAGACCAGACATGGACAGCTACCCTACCGGTCCGGTTGGGGCGTACTTTCGAGTGAGGGGCGCAGCGAAGCGCGCCGACGAGCTACAGCTCTCCGGCGTCGATCGCGTCCTTGACTTCCTGCGCGTGCGCCACCTGCTGCGCGGTGTAACCGATGAACAGCGCAACGACGCCGACGATTACGGCGACGGCGGCGACCCACAGCAGGCCGTAGGTGTAGCCCTGGTCCAGGGCGTGCAGCTGGGCGGTGTCCATCTTCTTCACCGGGCCGGTGGTGCCGCCGAGATACAGCGTGCGGGAGGTGATCACGGCCTGGATGATCGCCAGCACGACCGGGCCACCGAGGTTCTGCAGCATCAGCGCGATCGCCGAGACCGGCCCGATCTGGTCGAAGCCGACCCCGGCGATGGCCGAGACGGTCAGCGGGACCACGATCATGCCGATGCCCAGGCCACCGACGGTGATGGGGATGACCAGGTTAGGGAAGTACGGGATGCCGCCGTTGAGGGTGGAGCCGTAGATCATGGCGCCCAGCACCAGCACGCCGCCGGCGATCACCAGCAGTCGCGGCGGGAACATCGACACCAGCTGCGAGGACAGTCCGAGGCCGATGCCCAGCGCGATGACGAACGGGATAAAGCCGATCCCGGCCCGCAGCGCGCTGTAGCCCATGATGTCCTGGACGTAGAGCCCGATCAGCACGGTCAGGGTGAACATCACCCCGCCGGCCAGGAACACCGCGGCGAAGGTGGCCAGCCGGTTGCGGTCGCGGAACAGCGTGAACGGCACCACCGGGTTGACCGCACGGCGCTCGACGAAGACGAAGGCGACGAAGGCGAGTACCGCGGCACCGAGCGCGATGAACGTCACCGGCGACATCCAGCCGTTCTCCGGGGCCTGGGCGAAGCCGAAAACCGCCGCGGTACAGCCGACGGTGGCCAGCAGCGCGCCGGCGGCGTCGAGCTTCATCCGTTCGCGCTGGGTCTCCCGCAGGGTCTTGCGGGCCAGGTAGATCATCATCAAGCCGATCGGCACGTTGACCAGGAAGGCCAGCCGCCACGACGCCTCGACCAGCGCCCCGCCGACGACGAGCCCCATCACCGATCCGATACCGGTCATCGCGGCGAACACCGCGGTCGCGGCATTGCGCGCGGGGCCCTTGGGGAACGTGGTCGCGACCAGCGCCAGCCCGGTCGGCGAGGCGATCGCCGCGCCGACACCTTGCAGCAGCCGCGCCACCACCAGCGTCGCCTCGTCCCATGCGATACCGCACAGCACCGAGGCAATGGTGAACAGCGCGACGCCCACGATGAAGGTGCGCTTGCGTCCGATGGTGTCGCCGAGGCGTCCGCCCAGCAGCATCAGACCGCCGAAGGTCAGCACATAGGCGGTGATGACCCAGCTGCGCCCGGCGTCGGACAGGCTTAGTTCGTCTTGAATCTTGGGCAGGGCCACGATCGCGACAGTGCTGTCCATCGTGGCGAGTAGCTGCATACCGCCGATGGCGGTGACCGCGGCCAGGAACCGCCGCGAGGGCAACCAGGTCGGGTAGAACCGGGCCGTCCGCACCAAATCCTTGCGGTCAGCGCCCGATTCGAGGCGCATCGGGACCGCGCGCTCTGAACTGTTGGCGTGGCGACTAGCCGCCCGCTCAGCATCGTTGAGAGCCGTCATACCGAGCTACCCTACAGTAATCTTAAGAGAATTTTAAGCCGCGAATGCCGCCACCGAACCGATGACGATGATTGCCGGCGGGCGAATACCGTCCGCGCGAATTCGTGCCGGCACCTCCGCCAGCGTCGTCCGCACAATACGTTCGGCGGCCGTCGTGCCGTGCTGCACCACCAGTACCGGCGTTTGCGCAGGTCGGCCACCTTTCATCAAAACGTCGGCGAACAATTCGATGCGTTCGACGGCCATCAATAAAACTAACGTCCCCGATAATTGGGCAAGCGCATTCCAATTCACTAACGATTCCGGATGATCGGGCGCCAAATGGCCGCTGACCACTACGAACTCGTGATTCACGGCCCGATGGGTGACGGGAACTCCGGCCATCGCGGGTACCGCTATGGCGCTGGTCACACCCGGCACGACTGTGATCGGGATCCCAGCCTCGACGCACGCGAGGACTTCCTCATATCCCCGGGCGAAAACGAACGGATCGCCGCCCTTGAGGCGCACGACGAAGTGTCCCTGCCGGGCCCGGTCGATCAGGATGTCGTTGATCGCCTCCTGGGCCATGGCTCGGCCGTACGGGATTTTCGCGGCGTCGATGACCTCGACGTGCGGCCCGAGTTCGGCGAGCAGTTCTGGTGGTGCAAGCCGGTCGGCGACGACGACATCGGCGCGGGCCAGCAGCCGGCGGCCCCGCACGGTGATCAGTTCCGGGTCACCGGGCCCCCCGCCGACCAGGGCGACGCTGCCGCGCATCGCCTCGGCGTTCGCATCGGCGGTGATGAGCCCCTGTTGGAACGCCTCGCGGATGGCCGATCGGATGGCCGCCGAGCGGCGATGCTCTCCCCCGGCCAGCACGCCCACCGCGAGGCCGTCGTAGTCGAAGGAGGCGGGAGTGACCGCAGTGCCGTCGCGGGCGATGTCGGCGCGCACACAGAAGATGTGCCGACGCTCGGCCTCGCCGACGATCACGGCGTTGGTGTCGGGTTCATCGGTGGCGGCAATCGCGTACCAGGCGCCGTCGAGGTCGCCGTCGCGGTAGTCCCGCAGTTGCAGCGTGATGCCGGGGGTCTGGGTGCTCAAGACCTCTACGGCCGGGGACGCTGCCCGCGCGATGACGTGCACGTCGGCACCCGCGGAGATGAGCAACGGGAGGCGCCGTTGCGCCACCGTGCCGCCGCCGATGACGACGACCTTCTTGCCGGTCAGTCGCAGGCCGACGAGGTAGGCGTTCTCGGTCACCGTCAGAGCTTAGATAATGAGGCCGCCTGCGCGACAAACCGCGTGACCGAGTGCGGCTGGGCGGCGGGGTGGGTGTGCAGATACGAGGCGTGCACTCCGGCGCGCACGGCACCGTCGCGGACCGTGGTGCCGTCGCCGGATTTGAACGCCCACGCCGGTTCGGTGTCTTCGGTGAATCCGACTGTAGTGCGGTGGAATTCGTGTCCAGTGACCCGATCCCCCACGCTGTACAGGGCGGACTCGGTTACTGCGACGGCGTCGCGATAGCCCAGGGTCAGCCGGGACGTGAACCGGGCCGCGCCGCCCAACACACCACACATGGGGTGGCCGTCCAGGTCGTCCATCAGGTAGGCCAACCCGCCGCATTCGGCCTGCACCGGCGCGCGGCGGGCCAGTTCGCGGATCTGGGCCCGCAGTTCGGCGTTGGCCGCCAGCTCGGCCAGATGTTCCTCCGGGAATCCGCCCGGCAATACCAGCGCCGCCGTGTGGTCGGGCAGCCGGTCGGTGAGTGGGTCGAAGGCGACCAGGTCGGCTCCGGCGGCCCGGAGCAGCTCGGGGTGCTCGGCATAGCCGAAGCTGAATGCCTTGCCGGCTGCCATCGCCACAACGGGACGTCCGCCGGCGGGCTGGCCGATGACGTCGTCGGGCGACCATGCCGGCGCGCTCACCCTGCAGGTGGCCAGCGCGGCGACGGCGGCGAGGTCGACATGGCGGGCGACCAGTTCGGTCATCGCCGCGACGGCCGCTGTGGCCTGACCGCCGTGCTCGACGGCGGTGACCAGCCCCAGGTGCCGGGAGGGCACCGACAGTTCGTCGTGGCGCGGTATCGCGCCGACCACCGGCACCCCGACCGTCTGGCAGGCCTGCCGCAACACCTGCTCATGGCGCGCGGTCCCGACCCGGTTGAGGATCACTGCGCCGATGCGGACTCCGGCGTGCAGGGTGGAAAACCCGTGCAGCACAGCGGCGATGCTCTGACTCTGCCCGCGGGCGTCGACCACCAGCAGGACCGGAACGCCGAGCAGTTCGGCGACTCGGGCGCTCGACCCGCGGGCCGGCATGACCATCTGGTCGTCGATGCGGCCGTCGAAAAGACCCATCACGCCTTCGATCACGGCGATGTCGGCGTCGTCGCTGCCGTGCCGGTAGAGCGGACCGATTAGGTCCTCACCCACCAGTACGGCGTCGAGGTTGCGGCCCGGCCGGCCGGCCGCCAGGGCGTGGTAGCCCGGGTCGATGAAGTCCGGCCCGACCTTGAAGGGCGCGACCCGGTGACCGGATGCGCGCAACGCACCGATCAAACCCGTTGCCACGGTGGTCTTTCCACTCCCGGACGTGGGAGCGGCGATCAACACGGCCGGTGTGCTCATGCTCACCACTCGATGCCGCGCTGGCCCTTGCGGCCGGCGTCCATCGGGTGCTTCACCTTGGTCATCTCGGTGACCAGGTCGGCGGCGTCGAGCAGCTGCTGCGGGGCATCGCGCCCGGTGATGACGACGTGCTGGGCGCCGGGCCGGTTCACCAGGGTGTGCACCACGGCGTCGACGTCGACCCAGCCCCACTTGAGCGGGTAAGTGAACTCGTCGAGCACGTAGAAGTCGTGGCGCGCTTCGGCGATCCGGTCGGCGATCTCGGCCCAGCCTTCGGCGGCCGTCGCCGCGTGATCCTGTTCGGATCCGGATTTACGGCTCCACGACCATCCTGACCCCATCTTGTGCCACTCCACCGCGCCACCGAGACCCTGCTCGGTGTGCAGCCGGCCCAGCGCGGCGAACGCCGACTCCTCGCCCACCTTCCACTTGGCACTCTTGACGAACTGGAAGACGGCGACGCGCATCCCGGCGTTCCACGCCCGCAACGCCATGCCGAAGGCGGCGGTGGACTTTCCCTTGCCCGCGCCCGTGTGCACCGCGAGCACGGGGACGTTGCGGCGCGCGCGGGTAGTCAGGCCGTCGTCGGGAACGGCCAGGGGCTGACCCTGTGGCATGTCGGGATCCCCTCTCGGGTTCAGGCGGCGCGGCGCACGGCCTGCGCCAGATAATCTGCCCGCAGCTGCTGGAGTTGCAGCAGCGGGGCACCCAGATGCTCGGCGAGGTCAGCGGCCAGGCCCAGTTTGATGTAGGACGTCTCACAGTCCACCACCACTGCGGCAGCCTTCTCGGCGACCAGCCGGTGCGCGGCAGACCGGCTGCGCCCCAACGGATCCGGGCCCCCGGTGGCGCGGCCGTCGGTGAGCACGACGACCAGCGGGCGTCGGGCGCGGTCGCGCACCCGTTCGCGGACCACGATGTCGCGGGCGGCCAGCAGTCCTTGCGCCAACGGGGTGGTGCCGCCGGTGTCGAACCGGGTCAGCCGTCGTGCGGCGATGTGCGCGGAGCTGGTGGGCGGCAGCAGGATTCGGGCGCTGTCTTGCCGGAAAGTGATGACGGCGACCTTGTCGCGGCGCTGGTAGGCGTCGCGCAGCAGCGACAGCGCCGCCCCGGACACTGCCGACATCCGATCACGCGCGGCCATCGAACCGGAGGCGTCGACGACGAAGATCACCAGGTTGCCTTCGCGGCCCACCCGCAGCGCCCGCCGGACGTCGTCGGGTAGTGGCCGCAGCCGACCGTTGCCCGCGGCGGCGAGCACCGTGGCGAACAGGTGTAGCCCGTGGCCCTGCTCGGCCACATCGGTGGCGCCGACCACCGCCCCCGAACGGTTGCGGGCCCGTGAGCGACGGCCAGGGTTGCCCTCCCCCACCCCCGGTACGGTCAGCGCCTTGGTGCGAAACGTCGCCGCCGGCGCTGCCGAAGGGCGTGGGATCGACGATGAATTACCTTGTGGCGCAGGTGATCCGGAATCGCCGTTGGCCGACTGTCCACCACCGGACGGTGGGTCGGGCTCAGGTTCGGGCTCTGGCTCGGTGTCTGAGCCGGCCTCGGCGCTGGCCGCGAGGGCCTCGTCGAGTTGCGCGGGGTCGATGCCGGGGTCGTCGAATGGGTCGCGGCGGCGGCGGTGCGGCAGCGCCAGTTCGGCGGCCACCCGGATGTCTTCCTCGGCGACGGTGATCTCCGCGGTGGTCTGGCCGGCCCCGGCGGCCCGCCATGCCGCGTGGGCGACGGCGGTGCGGGCAACCACCAGATCGGCGCGCATCCCGTCCACGTCGAACGCCGCGCACAGCGCCGCGATACGGGTCAGCTGGATATCCGGCAGGACGACGTCGGCGACCCTGGCGCGGGCGTCGGCGATTCGGCAAGCCAGGTCGGTGTCGGCACCTTCGTGGCGCGCGGCGAACCCGGCCGGATCGGCCTCGTAGGCGAGCCGCTGGCGGATCACCTCGGTGCGCACCGGCACGTCGCGCGAGGCCTGGACGTCGACGGTCAGCCCGAATCGGTCGAGTAGCTGCGGACGTAGTTCGCCCTCTTCGGGATTCATGGTGCCGATCAGCACGAAACGGGCTTCGTGGGAGTGCGAGACCCCGTCCCGCTCGATGTGCACGCGGCCCATCGCGGCGGCGTCGAGCATGATGTCGACCAGGTGGTCGTGCAGCAGGTTCACCTCGTCGACGTAGAGCACTCCGCCGTGCGCGCGGGCCAGCAGGCCCGGCGAGAACGCGTGCTCACCGTCGCGCAGCACCTTCTGCAGGTCCAGCGAACCGACCACCCGGTCCTCGGTGGCGCCGATCGGAAGCTCCACCAGCCGCGAACCCGCGTCGACCTGAGCGAGAACGGCAGCCAGCGCCCGGACCGCCGTCGACTTCGCGGTGCCCTTCTCGCCGCGGATCAGAACACCACCGATCTCGGGCCGCACCGCGCAGAGCACCAGGGCCAGCCGCAGCTGGTCGTGGCCGACGATCGCACTGAACGGAAAAGCCGGTGCGCTCACGACTGACCGGTCGGGGACGGTGAAGCGGGCCGCAGCATCGGCACGTGCGGGATGCCGTCCTCGACGAACTCCTCACCGTCGACGGCGAAGCCGTGCCGGGCGTACATCTCGGCCAGATAGGTCTGGGCGTTGATGCGGCAGGCGTCGTTGCCGACGTCGGCCAGCGCGGCCTGCAGCAGTCGCGTGGTGTGACCGTGCCCGCGGGCGGCGCGCTGAGTGCACACCCGCCCGATGCGGAAGGTCTTCTCGCCCCCGGTGTGCTCCTCCATCAGGCGCAGGGTGGCGATCACGGTGTTGTCCGGCTGTTCCAGCCAGAAGTGCCGGGTCTCGGCCAGCAGGTCACGGCCGTCGAGTTCGGGATACGGGCACGCCTGCTCGACGACGAACACCTCCACCCGCAGCTTCAGCAGCTCGTAGAGGGTCGCCGCGTCGAGGTCCTTGGCCCACGACCGGCGCAGCGCGACCGTCACACCACTCCCGCGGGTTCCGGATCACCGGAGTCCGACAAGACCGGGGTGGTGTCGGCACCCGCGGACAGAGCGGCGGCGCCGGCGTCAGCGCCCGGACGGCCGAGTCCCAGCACCTTGGTGCCGTGCTCCCAGACCTCGCTGAACAACTGTGGGTTCTCGGAGAGCTTCACGCCCAGCGAGGGCACCATCTCCTTGAGCTTGGGCTCCCAGCCCCGATAGCGGTCGCCGAAGCAGCTCTGCAGTACCTCGATCATGGCGGGCACGGCGGTCGAGGCGCCCGGCGAGGCGCCGAGCAGGCCCGCGATCGAGCCGTCGGCGGCGGCGAGCACCGTGGTGCCGAACTCGAGCACCCCGAGCTTCTTGGAGTCCCGGCGGATGACCTGCACGCGCTGACCGGCGATGTCCAGCTCCCAGTCGGAATCGACTGCGCTGGGCGCGAATTCGCGCAGAGTATCCACCCGGTCTGCTTCGCTGAGCGCCAGCTGACCGATGAGGTACTTCACCAGGCTCATCTCGGTCAACCCGACACCGATCATGGAGGCGAGGTTATTGGGCTTGATCGACAGCGGCAGGTCGGTGATCTTGCCCTCCTTGAGGAACTTCGGCGACCAGCCGGCGAACGGCCCGAACAGCAGCCACGACCGTCCGTTGATGACACGAGTGTCCAGGTGCGGCACCGACATCGGCGGGGCGCCCAGCGGTGGGGCGCCGTAGACCTTGGCCTGGTGCGCGGCCGCCAGCGCGGCATTGCCGGTGCGCAGCCACTGGCCGCTGACCGGGAAACCGCCGTAGCCCTTGGCCTCGGAGATGCCGGCTTTCTGCAACAGCGGCAGCGCACCGCCACCGGCGCCGACGAAGACGAACTTCGCCGACAGCTTGCGCTTCTGCCCGGTGCGCCGATTGGCGATCTTCACCGTCCAGCTGCCGTCGGACTCCTTGTGAAAGTCGCGCACGTCGTGGCCGAACAGAGTGGTCATGCCGTGCTGGGTGCCGTAACCGAGGAGTTGACGGGTCAACGAGCCGAAATCGACGTCGGTGCCGTCGGTGGTCCAGTTCAGCGCCACCGGCTCGGTGAAGTCGCGGCCCTTGGCCATCAGCGGCAGCCGGCGGGCGAACTCATCGGCGTCGTCGATGTACTCCATCGTCGCGAACAGCGGGTTGCGCACCAGGGTGTCGCGGCGGCGGCGCAGGTAGTCGATGTGGTCGGCGCCGTGCACGAAACTCACGTGCGGGATCGGGTTCAGGAAGTTGCGGACGTCGGGCAGGATGCCGGTCTGGACCGCGTACGCCCAGAACTGGCGGGTGACCTGGAACTGCTCGTTGACGTTGACGGCCTTGGCGATCTCGATGGAGCCGTCGGGCTTCTGCGGGGTGTAGTTGAGCTCGCACAGCGCCGAGTGCCCGGTGCCCGCGTTGTTCCACGGATCGCTGCTCTCCGCGGCTGCCGCGTCGAGGCGCTCGACCAGGGTGATCGACCAGCTCGGTTCGAGTAGCCGCAGCAGCGCCCCCAGCGTGGCGGACATGATTCCCGCACCGACCAGTACGACATCGGTTTTCGTGGTATCTGACACCGGATCGCGTCCTTCACTCGTGGCGGCTGTACTGATACTCAGATTATCCCGACCGGGACCGGACTATTCGCGGGAGTCGGCAGCGCCACACCACCGGCGCCCGAGCCCGAGGTTATGGTGAGTGCCGTGACGGCTGCGCAGACCGACTGGGCTGACGACGTCCTACCCGGCTTCGTGCAGACCACCATGGCGATGGGGCCCGACCCCGACGGCGAGGGTGAGCTGTTCGCCACCCTGGTGCGTCGCGCCGGCGGCGAGCCGGCCGCCCACACCGTGCTGGCAGTGCACGGGTTCACCGACTACTTCTTCAACACCGAGCTGGCCGACCACTTCACCGCCGCCGGGTGCCGGTTCTACGCTCTCGACCAGCACAAATGCGGCCGGTCCTGGCGCGAGGGGCAGACCCCGCACTTCACCACCGATCTGGCGCGCTACGACCGGGAGTTGGAGCGGGCGGTGGCGATCATCGGGACCGAGAATCCACATGCCAGCGTGCTGGTCTACGGGCATTCCGCCGGCGGGCTGATCGTGTCGCTGTGGCTCGACCGCGTACGCAAGCGGCGGGCCACCGCGGCGTTGTCCCTGTCCGGTCTGGTGCTCAACAGCCCGTGGCTGGACCTGCACGGCCCGGCGATCCTGCGCACCCGGCTGACCTCGACGACGATCGGCGCGCTGTCGCGGGTCCGCAAGACCAGCGTGGTCCGCGGCACCGGCAAGGGCGGGTACGGGTTGACGCTGCACCGCGACTACCACGGCGAGTTCGAATACAACCTGCAGTGGAAACCGCTGGGCGGCTTCCCGGTCACTTTGGGCTGGATCAACGCGATCCGGCGCGGGCACGCGACGTTGCACCGCGGACTCGACGTCGGCGTACCCAACCTGATCCTGCGCTCCGATCACAGTGTCACCGAGACTGACGACGCGACGACCATGCAGCGCGGGGACGCCGTGCTCGACGTCAGCCAAATCGCCCGCTGGGCGGGGTGCATCGGCCACCGGACCACGATCGTGCCGGTGCACGACGCCAAGCACGACGTGTTCTTGTCGCTGGCGCAGCCAAGGGCCGCCGCCTACCGTGAACTGGCCAGCTGGTTGGCTGTCCATCTCGAGCAGTTCGAAGCGGCGCCGTCGAATTCAACCGGCCTTGGGTAAGGGGAATTCGTTGCAGCACTTCGACATCGCGATCATCGGAACGGGCTCGGGCAACACCATTCTCGACGAGCGCTACGCCGGGAAGAAGATCGCGATCTGCGAGCAGGGCGTGTTCGGCGGCACCTGCCTCAATGTGGGCTGCATCCCGACCAAGATGTTCGTCTACGCCGCCGAGGTCGCCCAGACTGTCAGGGAGGCAGCACGATTCGGGGTCGACGCGCACATCGACGGGGTGCGCTGGACCGACATCGTCTCGCGGGTCTTCGGCCGCATCGACCCGCTCGCCGCGGGTGGCGAGCACTACCGGCGGTCCTTACCCAATGTGACCGTCTACGACTCGCATACGACGTTCGACGGGCGCGGCGACAACGGCTACCGGCTGCGCACCGAGGGCGGTGAGGATTTCACCGCCGAGCAGGTGGTCATCGCTGCCGGGGCGCGCGCGATGGTGCCCGACGCGATCGCCGGATGCGGGGTGGCCGTGCATACCAGCGACACCATCATGCGCATCCCGGCGGTGCCCGAGCATCTGGTGATCGTCGGCGGCGGCTTCGTCGCGGCGGAGTTCGCGCACGTGTTCTCGTCGCTGGGCAGCCGGGTCACCATCGTCATCCGCGGTGCCGCGATGCTGTCGCACTGCGACGACACGATCTGCGAACGGTTCACCGACATCGCCGGCAAGAAGTGGGAGCTGCGCAGTCACCGCAACATGATCGGCGCGCACCAGGACGGTTCGCAGACCGTCGTTGAACTCGACGACGGCTCGACCGTGCGAGCTGACACGGTGCTGGTGGCCACCGGCCGGATCCCCAACGGCGACCTGCTCAACCTCGAATCGGTGGGCGTGGACGTCGAAGACGGCCGGGTGGTGGTCGACGAGTTCCAGAGGACAACGGCGCGAGGCATTTTCGCGCTCGGCGACGTGAGTTCGCCGTATCAGCTCAAGCACGTCGCCAACCACGAGGCCAGGGTGGTCAAGAACAACCTGCTTGCCGACTGGGACGACACCGAGGCTCTGATGCCCTCGAATCATCGGTTCGTACCGTCGGCGGTGTTCACCGATCCGCAGATCGCCTGCGTCGGATTGAGCGAGAACGAAGCGCGCGCAGCCGGATACGACATCAGGGTCAAGATCCAGGACTACGGCGACGTGGCGTACGGCTGGGCGATGGAGGACACCACCGGCATCGCCAAGATCATCGTCGAGGCCGGCTCCGGGACCATCCTGGGCGCGCACATCATGGGCCACCAGGCGTCGTCGTTGATCCAACCGCTGATCCAGGCGATGAGTTTCGGGCTGACCGGCCAGGACATGGCTCGGGGCCAGTACTGGATCCATCCCGCGTTGCCCGAGGTCATCGAGAACGCATTGCTGTCGTTGTGCGGCGAGCCGCCCTGGCCGCCGGCGCGCCGGCACTGAGGCTCACCCCCCTTCCGCGAGTTGGGGGCACCCCCCGAAGGCTAGCGAGCAGACACAAACTCATACGAATTTGGTCAATTCCATAGAAGTTTGCGTCTGCTCGCGGTCTGAAACTAGCGCGCGGGAACGGTGAAACCCCACGGCAGTTCGAGGCGGTGGGCGGCCAGCAGCTCGCTGTCCGAGAGCACGACGCCGACGCTGTCGTCGGCCACCACCACCCCGCCGTCGAGGATGATCGCCCGGTCGCACAGCTGCGCGGCGTAAGGCAGGTCGTGGGTGACGATGATCATGGTGGCGGGCAGCGTCGCCAGGGTCTGGGCAAGTTCGCGGCGCGCCACCGGATCGAGATTCGCCGACGGCTCGTCGAGCACCAGGATCTCGGGCTCGCAGGCCAGCACGGTGGCCAGGGCGGCCCGCCGGCGCTGTCCGCCGGACAGGTGCGCGGGGCTGCGGTCGCCGAGCTCGGTCATCCCGACCGCGTCCAGTGCGGCATGCACGCGGGCGGTCAGCTCGTCGCCGGTCACCCCGAAGTTGGCCGGCCCGAATGCGACGTCCTGGGCCACGGTCGGCATGAACAACTGGTCGTCGGGGTCCTGGAACACCAGCCCGACCCTCCGCCGGATGTCACGAAGCGATTTGCGGTTCAACGGTATTCCGCTGATCTCGACGGTGCCCGAGGTCGCCGACAGCACCCCGTTGAGATGCAGCATGAGGGTGGTCTTACCCGCCCCGTTCGGACCGAGGATGGCCACCCGCTCGCCGGGGGTGATGGTGAGGTCGACACCGTCGAGTGCGCCGTGTCCGTCGGGATAGCGGTAGTGCAATTGCTCTACCCGGACCGCAGGCGTGCTCACCGCGCCACCCAGGCCGAAGCAGCCACCACCGCGGCCGCGGCAGCGGGGATCAGTGCGCCGGCCCATTGCCCGCCCGAGGCCTTGGGCCCGGCCCCGACGATCGCCAGCTCGGGCACCCTGCCGTCGAACCCCCGCGATGTCATCGCGAGATAGACGCGCTCACCTCGCTCGTAGGACCGCAGGAACAACGCCCCGATGCCCTTGGCGATCGCGCCGGCCTGGTGGAGGGCCCGCGGCGAATCACCCCGGGAAATCCGGGCCATACGCATCCGAGCGACCTCGGCCGAGAGCAGGTCGATGTAGCGGATCATCAGCACGAGCATAGAAGTCACCAGGCCCGGCATCCCGAGCCTGCTCAGCGCCAGGGGCAGCTCCCGGGCCGACGTGGTCGCGGCCACCGTCAGCGACGCGGCCACGCCCAGGGTGCCTTTGACGACGATGCCCCACGCCGCCCACAGTCCCGCCACCGACAACTGCAGGCCCGCGAACTGCACCCGGTCACCCCCCTCGGCAAACGGCAACAGCACCGCCAGCACGATGAACGGCGCCTCGATGAGCATCCGGGGCAGGATCCAGCGCAACGGGATTCGCGCTACCCGCCACACCACCAGCACGATCGCGGCGTATGCGGCGAAGGGCCAGATCATCTCCCGCGGCGTGGCCACCACGGCTAGGACAAAGGCCACCAGTCCGACGACCTTGACCTCCGCGGGGGCGCGGTGCACCACCGAATCCCCGTCCCGGTAGAGGGGATGGGAGTGCCCGGCACCCATGCGCTCAGCCCTTCGAGCGGCGGGTGCGCGCGATCAGCCAGAACGCGCCGCCCGCGATGCCGAGCACCACGACGGCCCCGATGATCCCGGCCAGTCCGCCGGTCGCAGGGTGGCCGAACACCGTGTAATCGGCCAGCGGCGACAGCGACATCGGGTGCGTGCTGGCGTGCTGGGCGATGCAGTTGCCGGTCAACACCTCGCCGTGATCGGTCTGGGTTACCTGGCATCCGCGCAGGGTCGCCGAGTCCAGTCCGTCGGGATTCTTGCTGGCGAAGTAGGACACCACCCCCGCAATGAGCAGGATCGCCACTCCGAAGCCGGCCCAGAACCGCCAGTGCATGCGAAGACTCATACCGGCACCGCCGTCCGGGCCTGGCTGCGGCGCAGCAGGTAGACCAGATCCGGGCGGGAGCGGGCCACGGCGAGCACGGTCAGCGCGGTGATGACTCCTTCCCCGATGCCGATGAGCGCGTGGGTCCCGAGCATGTAGGCGGCCACTGTGCCCAGCGACGTGGGCGCCGCCCCGCCGAGCGCGTATTCGATCACGAAACCCATTGATGCACACATGGTTCCAACGAGCGCGGACACGAATGCCACAACCCCGAGCGTGCTGATCGATGGATCGGTCCGGCGCCGGCGGGCCAGCGTGTAGAGGAGGACGGCCGTCGAGTAACCGGCCGCGACACCGATCAGGGCCATGTTGGTGATGTTCATCCCGAGTGCGGTCACCCCGCCGTCGGCGAACAGCAGCGACTGCACCACCAGCACGATCGTGATGCACAGCACGCCGGTGTATGGGCCGACCAGGATCGCGGCCAGCGCACCGCCGAGCAGGTGTCCGCTGACGCCGGGCAGGATCGGGAAGTTGATCATCTGGACCGCGAAGATGAAGGCCGCAACCAGCCCGGCCAGTGGCACGGTGCGCTCATCGAGTTCGGTGCGCGCCCGCCACCCGCAGAACCCCACCACGGCAAGGGCGAATAGCGCGAAGCACACCGATGTCGGCGCGTTGACCAGGCCGTCACTCATGTGCATGGCCTTCAGTTCGACGCTCAAGCGTGCCTCCTCGCGATGGGCCCGGCACCCCCGGTCCCGGGGACGAGCCTAGTGCGCAGAGGTAATAGGTGTCTACATGTTCAGATAATCGAGTGAGTCATCACAGTGATTCGGTGACTCACTCCGCATGCGCGGCACCGATCCAGTGCAGCAGGTCATGCACGGTGTGATCCTCCAGCCGGTAGCTAACCTGCCGACCGACCCGCGTCGAGGTCACCCAACCCTGTTGGCGCAGCACTCGAAGCGCTTGGGAGACAGCGTTCTCCGACCGCCCGACCGCGGCGGCGAGATCGCCGACGCAGATGCCGGGCGCGCGGTGCAGGCCGAGCAGAATCTCCAGCCGATGCGGGTCGGATAACAGATCGAAACGCTGGGTCCAGCCGGTGATGTCCACATCGGCCAGCGCGGAGGACGCACGCTGGACCTTGACCTCGTCACCTGGCCCGTCCATGCCTAGGAATCTAGCCCAGCGGGCCTGCGGACCTCAGGACGCTGGAACAATCCCGCCCGGATACGCGACTATAGGATCGTGGACTGCGATGTCGCCCGTGAGGCGTTGTCAGCCCGGATCGACGGCGAACGCGAACCCGTTCCCGCTGCCCGGGTCGACGAGCATCTGGCCACCTGCGAGGACTGCCGCTCCTGGCACGCCCGCGCGGTGGACCAGACCCGCCAGCTGCGGCGCCTGGCCGGCCGTTCACAGGTGGCCGCCGTCGCGGCACCCACCCCTCGGCCCGCCGCAGCGGCACACCCGCCGAGATGGCACCGAATCGCGTTGGCAGCGGTCGGCGTCGTGCAACTGGCGCTGGCCGTTGCCCAGGCCTTCGGCGCGAACATCGGCACCTCGGCCGGCGGGCACCACGCGATGATGGGCGGGCACCTGCTCAACGAATCGACGGCGTGGTCACTGGCATTGGGTGCGGTCATGATCGGCGCTGCCGCGCGGCCGACCGCGGCAGCCGGGTTGGCCGGGGTGCTGGTGGTGTTCGCCGTCGTCCTCACCGGCTACGTGGTCAGCGACGCGATGTCCAGGGCGGTGAGCCTCGATCGGATGCTCAGCCACCTGCCCGTCCTTGCCGGGGCGGTGCTGGCCCTGCTGGTGTGGCGCGACGACCGGGCCGGCGGACCACAACCGCGATCGGACACCGCTGCGGCGACCGACGAATTAGTGTTGCCCGACAACGCGTCCCGGGGACGCCGGCGTGGACACCTCTACCCCACCGACGGCTCGGCGGCCTGAGCCTTCTACAGCATGACCCCGAACATGATCGCCATGCCGGCGGCCATCATGGCCTGGCACAGAATCCCCAGCGGGTGGCCATTCCCGCGGGTATGCCCCATCCGCACCGTCAAGTAGCGGTAGAGCCAGAACACCGCGGCCACGGCGAACCCCACGGTGCACACCCAGTTCAGCGTCGCGATGTAGGCGGCCGGCCCGCCGCCGGACCCCGCCGGGAGTGTCGGCGAGTCCATACCACTCATGTCCATGTCACCCATGTCCATGCCCGGCATGTTCATGCCCGCATGCCCGGCATGACCCGACCCACCTGCCGGGGCCGAACCGGATGCGGCGTCCGACGACTGACCGGGCAGCAAGCCCCCGTTCATCACTGCGTACATCCAGGCCATCGCCAGCATCATCAGCGCGTGATAGGCCCCGGCGATCCGATGACCGGCGGCCTGCGGAGTCAGGGTCACGCCGACGAACCAGGCGGTAGCCAGCAGGAAGAACACCATAGGCGCCACGGTCGGCAGGTCCGCACCCCACGGCCAGGCCATCACCGCCATTGCCACCGCCATGACGGCGTGCAACACATGCCCGACGACGTTCGGCCACCGCCGGTGCCCCACGGCCAGCGAGAACAAGCATTCGGCGGCACTGATCACGAACAGGAGGGTCACGACCCACCGCAGTGTGAGATCTCCGATCACCGGTAGTCGCTCCCTTCCTTGCGCACGTCACCAGTAGTCGATCTATCGCACCAGAAAGTTCCCACCACTGCGACTCGACTACGACAAGCAGTCGTAGACTGGGGCCGAGATATGGGGGTGAAAGGCCACGACGATGGAGTCCACCCAGACACGCACCCGGCCGGCCGCCCGGTGGATTCTCGGCGGCTACGCCGTCCTGCTGGCCGCACTGGCCGGCTATGCCCTGGCCTCCGGGGCACGCCGGTTCACCGAGACCGGTGATTCCTTCCCCGGCACCGTCACCAGCCTCACCGAGGTCCTCGGTCACTTCACCGCAATGCTGGCGGCCGCGATCTGCCTGGGGTCGCTGACCTTCGTCGTCGTCACCGCCACACCCGACGATCGCGGTGTGCTCGATCCTTCCTCGTTCCGGGTGCACCTGCTGGCCGAACGACTGGCACTGCTGTGGCTGGCCGCGGCGCTGGTGATGGTGCCGGTTCAGGCGGCCACCGATGCCGGGGTCCCGGTCGCCCACCTGGTCGGGGCGGGTGGGCTGCCCAGCGCGATCGGCGCCTCGGAGATGGCCCGCGGCTGGATCGTGGCCGCCGTCTTCGCCGCCGTCGTGACTGTCGCATTGCGGCTCACCGTCCGGTGGAGTTGGCATGCGGTGCTGTTGATTCCGGCCTTCGTCGGGCTGATCGCGGTGCCGGTCACCGGCAATGCCGGCCAGGGACCCGACCACGACTACGCGACCAGCGCCGTCATCGTGTTCACCCTCGCCGTGGCCGTGCTCACCGGGATGAAGGTGAGCGCCGCGCTGGCGCCACCGGAGCCCGCGCTGCGGCGCCGGCTACTGGTCATCGAGGTGATCGCCGGCGCGGTGGCGCTGGTCTACGGGGCGCTGTTGCTGGTGCTGCTCATCGGCCCTCCCGGCCTGACCGGGTCGGATTACGGCCGCTGGGGCATGGCTGCCGCGGGGGCCCTGCTGGGCTCCTGGCTGCTCGACGTCGCCCGACTACGGACCGGACGCGGCACCGGCGGCCTGGCCGGTGCGCTGGCCGCGATCGGCGTCGTCGGGGCCGTCTCGGCGATGGCGATCCAGACCGCACCGCGGCTGTTGGCCCACGAGTTCACCGCATGGGATGTGTTCCTCGGCTACCAATTGCCGGCCCTGCGCGCCGTGCGATTGCTGACGGTGTGGCGGTTCGACGTCCTTCTCGGTGTGGCCGCGGTAGCCCTCGCCGCGGCCTACGTCGCCGGCGTGCTCCGGCTGCGCCGCCGCGGCGACAGGTGGCCACCCGGCCGGCTGATTGCGTGGTTGTTCGGTTGCTCTGCTCTGCTTTTCGCCACTAGCTCGGGCGTTCGGGCGTACGGCTCGGCGATGTTCAGCGTCCACATGTCCGAGCACATGACGCTGAACATGTTCATCCCGGTGTTCCTGGTGCTGGGCGCCCCGATCACCCTGGCGCTGCGCGCCCTGCCCGCCGCCGGCGCCGACCACCCACCCGGACCACGGGAATGGCTGTTGTGGATGGTGCATTCGCCGGCATCCCGGTTCCTGTCACACCCAGCGACGGCCTTCGTGCTGTTCGTCGGCTCGCTGTACGCGGTGTACTTCACTCCCCTGTTCGACACCCTGGTGCGCTACCACTGGGGTCACGAATTCATGAGCCTGCACTTCTTGATCACCGGATACCTGTTCTTCTGGGGCATCATCGGCATCGACCCCGGCCCGAAGCGACTTCCGTTCATCGGGCGCCTCGGGATGCTGTTCGCGGTGATGCCGTTCCACGCCTTCTTCGGCATCGCGACGATGACGATGGACTCGGTGCTCGGCGGCACGTTCTACCGCTATCTGGACCTGCCCTGGGTGTCGAGCCTGGTCGACGATCAGCACCTCGGCGGCGCGATCGCGTGGGGATCGAGCGAACTGCCGGTCATCGTGGTCGTCGTGGCGCTGGTCGTGCAGTGGGCCAGGCAGGACCGGCGTACCGCCGTCCGCAGCGATCGGCACGCCGACGCGCATTACGACGACGACCTCGACGCCTACAACGCGATGCTGCGGGAGCTGTCGAAGTCCCGCCGGTGACTCAGGGCGTCAGCTCACCTTCGACATCTGCTGCCCGCAGCACGTCTCGGCATGATCGGTGGCCGAGGTGCAACAGGGGCACGCCTTCTCATAGACGATCGCGGCCCCGCATTGACCACACTCGTAACGTTCTCCGGCTATACGCGACATTGTTGTCTCCTCTCGTCGACGGATGGTTCATCCTGACAGCTGACCCGCGCCCACGACGGTGTAATCGCCTTCCTCGGCAAGTGCGGCGCGTACCTGCTCGAGGCTGAGGCCGGAGTCGGCGACGACGCGCACCATCGACGGCCCGTCGGTGCCCAGATCCACCTCGACGGCGCTGACGCCGGGCAGCGCACCCAGCGCGTCGCCGACGGTGCGCACACAGCTCTGGCAGTGCAGGCCGTCGACGGTGAAGGTCTGCTCGGACATGGGATCTACCTTTCGGATGACGGATGCCCGCGGTCGACATTGCGCAACCGCAGGCTGTTGGAGACGACGAAAAATGACGAGAACGCCATGGCCGCACCGGCGATCAGCGGGTTGAGCAGTCCGGCCGCGGCGATCGGGATGGCCGCCACGTTGTAGCCGAACGCCCAGAACAGGTTCACCCTGATCGTGCGCATGGTGGCCTTGGCCAGGTCGAGGGCCTGCGGCACGATGTCCAGGTCGTCGCGGACCAGGATGATGTCGGCAGCGCCGATCGCCACGTCGGTGCCGCGGCCGATGGCCAGGCCCAGATCCGCCGAGGCCAGCGCCGGGCCGTCGTTGATGCCGTCGCCGACCATGGCAACCACCCGCCCCTGGCCACGTAGCTGCTCGATGACGTCGACCTTGCCGTCGGGCAGCACCTCGGCGATCACCTCGTCGATGCCCACCTGGGCGGCCACCGCACCGGCGGCGGCGGCGTTGTCGCCGGTGAGCAGCACGGTGCGCAGTCCCCGTTGGTGCAGGGCAGCCACCGCGTCGGCCGCGGAGTCCTTGACCGCGTCGGCGACAGCGATCGCACCGCATACCTGACCGTCGACAGCAACGAAAACCACTGTCTCCCCGCGGGATTCAGCAGCACAGCGGGCGGATTCCAGTTGGGCGTCCGGCATGGCCTGTCCGGTGACCCAGGACGGCCGGCCCACTATGACGCCGCGGCCCGCGACCACGCCGGTGACGCCACGCCCGGCGTGCGACCGAAAGTCGTCCACCGAACGCCGGTCGTCGGTGGCGGCGACGACCGCGATCGCGACGGCATGTTCGGAGGCGGTCTCCACCGATGCGGCCAGCGCCAGCACCTCCGCGCGCTGCCAGCCCTGCGCGACGGTCACCGCCGTCACTGTGAGGTGGCCGGTGGTCAGGGTGCCGGTCTTGTCGAACACGACAGTGTCCACGGCGCGGATGGCTTCCAGCGCGCGATAGCCCTTGAGGAAGATGCCCAGCTGGGCACCGCGCCCGGAGGCCACCATCATCGCGGTCGGGGTGGCCAGGCCCAGAGCACACGGGCAGGCGATCACCAGGACGGCCAGCGCCGCCGAGAACGCGCGGTCGGCGCCGGCGCCGGCGGCCAGCCACGCCGCCGCGGTCAGCACCGCGATCACGAACACCACGGGCACGAACACCCCGGCGATGCGGTCGGCCAGTCGCTGGGCGTCGGCCTTCTGCGCCTGGGCTTCCTCGACCAGTCGCACCATCCCGGCGAACTGGGTGTCGGCACCGACCGCCGCGGCCTCGACGATGAGCCGCCCGTCGAGCACGACGGTCCCGCCGACGACGCGCCCGCCCGGATGGGCCCGGGCCGGCTTGGCCTCGCCGGTCATCGCGCTCATGTCGACTGCGGCGCTGCCCTCGACCACCAGCCCATCGGCGGCGATGGTCTCGCCGGGCCGGACCACGAAGCGCTGCTGTTCTTTGAGTTCGTCGGCCGGCAACACCATCTCGCTGCCGTCGGCGAGCAACACCGAAACGTTTTTGGCACTCAGCGCCGCCAGCGCCCGCAGCGCGCTACCGGCGCGCGACTTCGCCCGCGCCTCGAAGTAGCGTCCGGCCAGGATGAACACCGTCACGCCGGCCGCGACCTCGAGATAGATCGCGTCGCTGCCCACCAGCGCCTGCCAGATGCCGCGTGTCCGGCGATCGTGGTGGGTGAAGAAGATCGTGGACAACGACCACACCGTGGCAGCGGTGACACCGACCGAGATCAACGTCTCCATCGACGCGGTGCCGTGCCGGGCGTTGCGCAGGGCCACCCGGTGGAACGGCCACGCTGCCCAGGTCACGATCGGCAGGGCCAGCGCCGTCAGCACCCACGCCCAGCCGGTGAAACGAGTGCTCGGCACCACGGCGAACATCACCGACAGATCGGCCAGCGGCACGAACAGCACCGCGGCGATCGCCAGCCGCCGCAGCAAGCTGCGGGCCAGCGCGTCGTCCGGATCGGGCGGTTCGACCGTCGAGGCCGCGCGGGGGGCCGCCTCGTAGCCGGCCTTGCGGACCACCTCGCACAGGTCGTCGGTCGCCACGGAATCGGGGACGTCGACGCTGGCGACGCGGGTGGCGTAGTTCACCGACGCGCGCACGCCGTCGAGTTTGTTGAGTTTGGTCTCGACCCGCGCGGCGCACGCCGCGCACGACATGCCGGACACGTCGAGTTGCACTCGACGGGCGACGCCGGGGTCCGGGACAGGAGCGACGTGCGGCGCGTCCGGGGTGGGACCACCCACGACAGAAGTCGTCATAGTCCTCCTTGGCCCTCCTTGGCTCGGTCGCGGCCGCCGCCACCGGCGCACCGGCGGACAGGGTCCACGTCCCATGGTCGGCTGCGCGGGTCCCCGAGTTCCCGGCGACCCGACATTTCCTGCCGCTGACGGCCGCTGGTGCGGTAGCGGCACCTGCGTCCAAAATACGCCGCTACGGTGTCGACGAACCGACGGCGAAGGGCGCCGACGCCCTGGACGTGTGGCTCACCTCGCGATCCCCTACTCTGACTGACCGTGGGCGAACCCGACGATCAGGTGACTGTGCTGGCCCTGGCTGCCGGTCGCGGCGACCGTGCGGCGCTCGAGGCGTTCATCAGGGCCACTCAGCGCGATGTCTGGCGCACCGTGGCCTTCCTCGGTGATCCCGGTCACGCCGACGATCTGACCCAGGAAACGTTCCTGCGGGCGCTCGGGGCGCTGCCCCGGTTCTCCGGCCGGTCATCGGCACGGACCTGGCTGCTCTCGATCGCGCGCCGGGTGGTCGTCGACCAGATTCGGCGCAACCAGGCCCGCCCTCGCACCGGCTATGGGATCGACCTGGACCAAGTGCTCGACACCCGGCCCAGCGCAGCGCGTTTCGAAGACATCGTCGAGATCCGGATGCTGCTCGACGGGCTGGACGCCGACCGGCGCCACGCCCTGATGCTGACCCAGGTGATCGGGCTCTCCTATGCCGAGGCCGCCGAGGTGTGCGGGTGCCCGGTGGGCACCATCCGCTCCCGGGTGGCGCGGGCCCGCGAAGAGCTGATGGCCGCCGCCCAGCGCGACGATCGGCTGGCCTGACCGGGAACCACCGCACGCGACTCGACGACCATTGAGCATGCCCAACAGCGACATCGAAGTGATGCTGTACCGGATCGGACAGCGTGTTCTCGACGACGTCTGGATCAGCCGGCGGACCACGGTCGTCGCCCTTGGCACGTCGGTAGCGCTGGGCGGCGCCGCGACGGCGGGCTGGCTGACCGACACCCACGGCGTGTGGATCTCACGCGTCGCGGTCGCGCTGTTCGCGCTGATGTCCGCCGTGTCGTCGGTGGCGTTGTGGCGGCGACGATTTCGGTGGTGCTGCGCAGCCGCCTATACCGGCGGGCTGTCGACGGTCGTCGGCCTCGGGGGCATCTGGTGGCACCAGACGGCACCCGCGGCGATCTCCCCGGGACCCTCGGTATGGATGGTGGTCGGTGTGTTGTGCGCCGCCGCGTTGACCGCGGGTTGGCTTCGGCTCATCCTCACGCCACTGGTGGCGTCCCAGCCCGACAGCCGGGCCGGTGCCGCGGCCGCCGTCTGATCAGGCGTCGGCTTTCTTGTCCCGCCAGGCCCGTTCGAAAGGCAGCCGCCAGGCGTTCGGGGCGATGAGTTGGTGGATGGCATTGGGCCCCCAGGTGCCCACCGGGTAGCTCTTGCACGGGGGTGGGTCGTCCAGCAGCCGCGCCGACCGATCCCACAGCGACTCGATGCCCTCGGCGGTGGTGAACAGCGTGTGGTCACCACGCATCGCGTCCAGGATGAGCCGTTCGTAGGCCTCCAGGACGTCGCCGACGGAGTCGGTCTCGCGGGTGGAGAACTGCATCGACAGCTTGTCGAGCTTCATCCCGGGCCCCGGGCGCTTGCCGTAGAACGACAGCGACACCTTGGACTCGTCGGCCAGATCGAAGGTCAGATGGTCCGGGCCCTCGGATCCGACGCCGGAACCAGGCGGGAACATCGTGCGCGGCGCTTCCTTGAAGGCGATCGAGATGATCCGCTGCCCCTCGGCCATCTTCTTGCCGGTCCGCAGATAGATCGGCACTCCTGCCCAGCGCCAGTTGTCGATTCCGACCTTGAGAGCGATGAACGTCTCGGTATCGGAATCCCTTGCTACCCCGACCTCTTCCCGATAACCGGTGTACTGGCCGCGCACGACGTCGGCGGGGTCGATCGGCAGCATCGACCGGAAGACCTTGTTCTTCTCCTCGCTGATCGCCCGGGGTTCCAGGGCGGTCGGCGGCTCCATCACGACGAAAGCCATCACCTGCAACAAGTGCGTGACCACCATGTCCTTGAACGCGCCGGTGCTCTCGTAGAAGTTCGCGCGGGCATCCAGACCGAGCTTCTCGGGGATGTCGATCTGGATGTGGTCGATGAAGTTGCGGTTCCAGATCGGTTCGAAGAGCCCGTTGGCGAAGCGGAACGCCAGGATGTTCTGCGCCGCCTCCTTGCCGAGGAAGTGGTCGATGCGAAAGATCTGCTCTTCGTGGAACGTTTCGTGGACGAAGTCGTTGAGTTTGATGGCGCTGGCCAGGTCGGTACCGAACGGCTTTTCCATCACCACTCGTGAGCGCTCCACCAGGTCGGCGTCCCTGAGCGTGGTGATGACCGACTGGGCGGCTTTGGGCGGCACCGACAGGTAGTGCAGTCGCCGGACGTCGGGACCCAGCAGCGCCTCGGCGGCCAGCACCGCGTCGGCCAGGGCCTGCGGCCCGGCGTTCTGCGGGACGTAGGTGACGCGTTCGGCGAAGTGCGCCCACTGCTCGTCGTTGAGTTTGCGGCTGCCGAACTCCTCGACGGCCGCCTTGGCGATGGCGAGGAACTGCTCGTCGGTGTAGTCCTCCAGCGACGTGGCGACCAACCGGATGTCGGGGGCCAGCGCGGACTCCTCGAGGTAGGCCAGCCCCGGTATCAGCTTGCGTTTGGCCAGGTCACCCGTCGCCCCGAAGAGCACGATGGCGTGGGGCGCGAGGGTCTCGAGGTCACGGCGGTGCGGCCGGGCACCCGCGGCGGGGTAGGCGATGGTCGGCAATTTGTCGGTGGACACACCGGGCATGATCGCACCCCGAGATGACCGGTGCTACTCGTTGCGGATCCGCCTCATCCGGGTTCAGTCCAGGAAGCCGTGCAACAGCACGGCCGATCCGGCGGCGTGGGCCCGCATCGCCACCGAAGCCGCCTCCGGATCGCCGGCCAGGATCGCGATGACGATCGCCTCGTGCTGTTCTTCGGAGTGCGCAATGTTGCGCCGCAGCAGGGGAATCTGATCCAGCAGGGCGTTGAGCCGCATCCGGTTCTCGGCCACCAGCGGCACCAGCGAGGGTGAGCCGGTCACCTCCGCGATCGCCAGGTGCAGCCGCGAGTCCAGCCTGCGATAGTCCTCGGGGGCGGCGTTACGCACGTCGAGCAGCCGGGACCACAGCTCGTCGCGCTCGGCCGCGGTCAGCGTGCGGGTGGCGGCCATCCGCGCCGCCCCGACCTCGAGGATCTCCCGCAACCGCAACGCATCGTCGATCTCGGCCCGGGTGACCCGGACCACTCCCTCGGTCGGCGCCGGAAGCTCCTCGGCCAGGAAGGTGCCGCCGTACCGGCCGCGGCGCGAGACCAGATAGCCGGCGTCGGACAGTGACTTGATCGCCTCCCGCACGGTGTCGCGGCTGACGCCGAGCTTGCCAGCGAGTTCACGCTCGGGCGGCAGCGAATCGCCCGGTGCCAGCACGCCGAGCCGGATGGTCTGCAGCAGCCGTGCGACGGTGTCCTCGAACGCGTTGCCCGGGCGCACCGGTCGCAGCAGGGCTTCGGAGGCCTGCTGCGGTTCAGGTTCGGCCGTCATGGTGAAACCCCTACAGCGGTGTCACGTAGTGGCCGCTGATGCCGCCGTCCACCAGGAAAGTGGACCCGGTGATGAACGACGAATCGTCACTGGCAAGGAACGCCACCGCGGCTGCCAGTTCCTCCGGCTCGGCGAACCGGCCCATCGGCACGTGCACCAGCCGGCGCGCGGCGCGTTCGGGATCCTTGGCGAACAGCTCCTGCAGCAGTGGGGTGTTCACCGGTCCGGGGCACAGCGCGTTGACCCGAATTCCCTGGCGCGCGTACTGAACTCCGAGCTCACGTGACATCGCGAGCACACCGCCCTTGGATGCGGTGTAGGAGATTTGGCTGGTGGCCGAACCCATCACCGCGACGAACGACGCGGTGTTGATGATCGAGCCCTTCTGCGCGGGCACCATGTGCCGCAGCGCCGCCTTGCAGCAGAAGAACACCGACTTGAGGTTGACGTCCTGCACCCGGTCCCACGCGTCGATGCCGGTGTTCTCGATCAGGTCGTCGTCGGGCGGGCTGATGCCCGCGTTGTTGAACGCGATGTCGACGCCGCCATGCACTTCGAAGGCGGTGTCGAACAGGTTGTCCACCGCGGCCTGGTCCGCGACGTCCACCTGCACGAAGGTGACGTTCAGGTCGTCGGCGACGGACTTGCCGGCTCTCTCGTCGAGGTCGCCGATGACGACGATCGCACCTTCGGCGCGCATCCGCTTGACCGCCGCCAGCCCGATGCCGCTCGCGCCGCCGGTGACGACCGCGACCTTGTCCTTGAGCCGCTGTGACAGATCCATCTAGCTCTCCTCTACTGCGAAAAAGACGTTCTTGGTTTCGGTGAAGTGCAAGGGCGCGTCGGGACCGAGCTCGCGGCCGAGCCCGGACTGCTTGAATCCGCCGAACGGGGTGTTGTACCGCACCGACGAATGCGAGTTCACGCTCAGGTTGCCGGCCTCGACGGCTCGGGAGACCCGAAGCGCCCGCGACAGGTTGTCGGTCCAGATCGACCCGGACAGGCCGTATTCGGTGTCGTTGGCCAGCGCGATCGCATCGGCCTCGTCCTCGAACGCCAGCACGGTGACGATTGGGCCGAAGATCTCCTCGGTAACGGTGCGGTCGGTGCGCTCGGGGGTGAGTACCGTCGGCGGGAACCAGAACCCGGGCCCACCGGGCGCGGAGCCGCGGAACGCCACCGGGGCGTCGTCGGGGACGTAGGCGGCCACCGACTCGAAATGCTTGCGCGACACCAGCGGACCCATCTCGGTCTGCCGGTCGGCGGGATCCCCGACGACCAGATTCTTGACCGCGGGCTCGAACATCTCCATGAACTTGTCGAACACGCTGCGCTGCACCAGGATCCGGCTGCGGGCGCAGCAATCTTGGCCGGCGTTGTCGAAGACACCGTAAGGTGCTGTGGCGGCGGCGCGTTCCAGGTCGCAGTCGGCGAAGACGATGTTGGCGCTCTTGCCACCGAGCTCCAGGGTCACCCGCTTGACCTGCGCGGCCGCCCCGGCCATCACCTTGGTACCGACCTCGGTCGAGCCGGTGAATACCAGCTTGCGGATGTCTGGGTGGCTGATGAACCGCTCCCCGACCACCGACCCTTTGCCGGGCAGCACCTGGAACAGACCCTCGGGCAGCCCCGCCTGCAGCGCGAGCTCGCCGAGACGCATCGAGGTCAGCGGCGTCCACTCGGCGGGCTTGAGCACGACCGCATTGCCGGCAGCCAGCGCCGGGGCGAAACCCCACACCGCGATCGGCATCGGGAAGTTCCACGGCGTGATCACGCCGATCACACCCATCGGCTCGTTGAACGTGACGTCGAGCCCACCGGCCACTGGAATCTGCTTGCCCGACAACCTTTCCGGGGTCGCCGAATAGAACTGCAGCACGTCGCGGACGTGGCCGGCTTCCCACTCGGCGGCCCCGATCGGATGCCCGGAATTGGCGACCTCGAGCGCTGCCAGCTCACCGATGTGCGCGTCGACCGCGGCGGCGAAGGACCGCAGCGCGGCCGCCCGCGCGGCGGGCGCCTGGGCGGCCCAGGCCTTCTGCGCGACCTTGGCCCGCGCGACGGCATCGTCGACGCCGGCGACGTCGGTCAGCTCGACCGTGCGCAGCGCCTGTTCGGTCGCCGGATTGACCAGCTCTGTGGTGGTCACTGGCTCACCCTCCCTGTCGTATACACCCGCGCCGCCTCGACCAGGCCGGCGAACAACCGAAGATCGTCCAGGGTCTCCTCGGGATGCCACTGCACGGCCACCACGAAGTCATGGCCGGGCATCTCGACCGCCTCGATCACACTGTCGGAGTCCCAGGCGCTCACCACCAGCCCGTCGCCGAGACGGTCGATGGCCTGATGGTGATAGCACTGGACGTTCGTGTCGGCACCGATCAGGGCGGCCAGCCTGGTTCCCGGCACGGTGCGCACCGTGGAGGTGGAGAACACCGCATTGCCCAGCTGGTGGCGGGCGTGCCCGACAAGGTCGGGCAGATGCTGGTGCAGCGTGCCGCCGAGGGCGACGTTGAGCACCTGTGCGCCACGGCAGATCCCAAGCACCGGCAGATGCCGTCGCAGCGCGGCCGCGATCAGGGCGAACTCCCAGGCGTCGCGATCGCGGGCCGGCTCGTCGGTGCTCGGATGCGGGTCGTGGCCGTAGGCCGCCGGGTCGACGTCCCTGCCGCCGGTGACGATCAGGCCGTCGAGCCCGTCAAGCACCCGGCTCGCGATGTCGGCGTCGACAGGCTGAGGCGGCAGCAGCATTGCGATGCCGCCGGCCAGCGTGACGCCCTCGAGGTAGATACCGGGCAGGAAGCTGGCGTGCACGTCCCACACCCCGGTCTGGGCCTGCTGCAAGTAAGTGGTCAGCCCAATCACCGGGCGGTGCCCGGCCCCGGAACCATTCGCTGGGCGGTGATCACAGTCGTTCAAATCCGCGCACCCTCTCCCAATCGGTCACCGCGGAGTTGAACGCCGCCAGTTCGACGCGGGCGTTGTTCAGGTAGTGCTCGACGACCTCCTCGCCGAACGCCGCGCGGGCCACCGCCGAATCGGCGAACAGCTCGGCGGCCTCGGCGAGTGTGGCCGGAAGGCGTTCCGCGCCACCGGTGTATGCGTTGCCCTCGCAGGCCTCGGGCAGTTCCAGTCCGTTGTCGATGCCGTGCAGTCCGCCGGCCACCAGCGCGGCCACCGCCAGGTACTGGTTGACGTCCCCGCCGGGCGCCCGGCACTCCATCCGCATCGAATGGCCGGTGCCGACTACGCGCAGCGCGCAGGTCCGATTGTCCAGCCCCCAGGCGATCGCGGTCGGGGCGAAGCTGCCCTCGACAAAACGCTTGTAGGAGTTGATGTTCGGTGCGTAGAACAGGGTCAGCTCACGCAGCGTGGCGATCTGGCCGGCGATGAAGCTGCGGAACATCGGCGACATTCCCAGCGGCTCGTCGGGATCGGCGAATACCGCCGACCCGTCAGCCCCACGCAGCGAGATGTGGATGTGGCAGCTGTTGCCTTCGCGCTCGTCGAACTTGGCCATGAACGTCAGGCTCTTACCGTGCTGGTCGGCGATCTCTTTGGCGCCGTTCTTGTAGATCGTGTGGTTGTCACACGTCACCAGCGCGCTGTCGTAGCGGAAGGCGATCTCCTGCTGGCCGAAATTGCATTCGCCCTTGACCCCTTCGCAGTACATCCCGGCGCCGTCCATGCCGAGGCGGATGTCGCGCAGCAGCGGCTCCATTCGGGTGGAGGCGTGAATGGCGTAGTCGACGTTGTAGTCGGTGGCCTTCGACAGGCCCCGATACCCCGCCGCCCAGGCCTCGCGATAGGTCTGGTCGAACACCATGAACTCCAGCTCGGTGCCGACGAAGGCCTCCAGGCCGCGTTCGGCCAGCCGGTCCAGCTGGGTGCGCAAGATGGTGCGGGGCGCAGGTTCCACCAGTCCGCCGCCGACCCATGACAAATCGGCCATCACCAGCGCGGTACCCGGCAGCCAGGGCAGCAGTCGCAGGGTGCTGAAGTCGGGCACCATCACCATGTCGCCGTAGCCGGACTCCCAGCTCGACATCGCGTACCCGCTGACAGTGTTCATGTCGACGTCGACGGCCAGCAGGTAGTTGCAGCATTCGGCGCCGTGCGCGGCAACCTCCTCGACGAACAGCCGGGCCGAAACGCGTTTGCCGGTCAGCCGGCCCTGCATATCGGTGAACGCCACGATCACCGTGTCGATCTCCCCGGCGGCCACCAGGCTTTCCAGCTCGGCTTGGACCAGCAGACCGGGCCGATGGCGTCGCACACCCTCTGGCGTCATGGCTGGCCCCTCTCGATAGCTCCGGGTGAATAGACGGAAAGTCAACCATTGGACGTCGCCGCGGCGACAACCCTGTCGTCCAGATTTACATAAACGTCACTCCAAAGGTAGGACACCAGACCAATAGCACTCTAAAGTCCCTAACCAAAGAGCTGCGGCCGGACCGCGGGCGCTCACTCGTCACGCCCAGAAGGAGACACGCTGTGCCAGAGGGTCATGAACTGCTCGACGAAGACGAACGGCATCTCGCCAGTCTGGGCTACACCCAGGAGCTGCACCGGTCCTGGTCGGGTTTCTCCAACTTCGCCATCTCGTTCTCGATCATCTCGATCCTGGCGGGCTGCTTCACCTCGTTCGGCCTCGGCTGGAACAACGGCGGCCCGGCCGCCATCGCGTGGGGCTGGCCGATCCTATCGGTCTTCATCCTGCTGATCGGGCTGTGCATGTCCGAGCTGGTTTCGGCGTTCCCCACCTCCGGCGGAATCTACTGGTGGGCAGCAAAACTCGGCGGGCCGAAGGCCGGCTTCTACACCGGCTGGCTCAACCTCATCGGACTGATCGCGATCCTGGCGTCGGTGGCCTACGGCTCGGCCACCTTCCTCGACCTGACCTTGGGCACGTTCAGCGAGAGCTGGCTGGCCGGCTACAGCTTGACCCGGACCTTCATCATGTTCCTGGTTATCCTCGTCGTCGTCGCGACCATCAACATCTTCTCCAGCCACCTGCTGGCCGTCATCAACAACATCTCGGTGTGGTGGCACGTCATCGGCGCCGCCGCCGTGATCGTCATCCTGTGGCTCATCCCCGAGCAGCACGCCAGCTTCTCCACGGTGTTCGCCACGACCGTCAACAACACCGGCTTCTTCGGCGGGTCCACCTCCGGGTTCGGCTTCCTGCTGTTCGTTCTGCCCATGTCGGCGATCCTGACCCAGTACACGATCACCGGTTACGACGCCTCCGCCCATCTGTCGGAGGAGACCAAGAGCGCGGCCGACGGTGCCGCCAAGGGCATCTGGCGCTCGATCTTCTACTCCACGATCGGCGGCTGGATCCTGCTATTGACATTCCTGTTCGCCGTCCAGGACGTCGACGGAGTCACCAAGGGCGGTGGCGCGGTGGCCACCATCTTCACTCAGGCGATGGACTCCAAGTGGGTGGTGATTGTGCTGTTGATCTCGACCGCCGGCCAGCTGTTCTGCACCACCGCATGCCAGACCAGTGCCTCGCGCATGTTGTTCGCGTTCAGCCGTGACCGCGCGGTGCCGGGTCATCAGCTGTGGTCGAAGCTCAGCACCAGGAAAGTGCCCGCCAACGCCGTGATGGTGACCGCGGTGATCGCGGCAATCCTGACCCTGCCGGCACTTGTAGAGGTCGACATCAACGGCGCGCCGGTACCGATCGCGTTCTTCGCGGTGGTCTCCATCGGCGTGGTCGGCCTGTACCTGTGCTTCGCCGTCCCGATCTATTTCCGCTGGAAGGCCGGCGACTCGTTCCCGCTGGGCAAGTGGAACCTGCGCGGCCACCACAAGTGGATGGCCCCGCTGGCACTGGCCGAGATCGTCATCACCTCGATCATCGCCATGTTCCCTACCTCCCTCGGCGGCGCGCCGTGGGACCCCAGCTTCGAGTGGAAGTTCGTCAACTACACCCCGCTGGTGGTGGGCGGCGTGCTGATCCTGCTCTACATCTACTGGCACGCGTCGGTGAAGAACTGGTTCACCGGCCCCATCAAGCAGGTCGACGCGACAGGTGAGGAGCTGGAGGGGGTTTCCTGACACAGTCGCCAGACCACACCCCAGGCCCGCCGGGAGGCGGGTCCCGCGCCCCTCGTGCCCCAGGCCGAGGGGCGCGGTCCTTCTGTCTGCCCCGCCGGGCAACGACCGTCGATTATGAGAAGTCCGTGAGATTAGAGGGTCTCTCGCCTGGGTAAACCCCGCACCAGGCGCCGTCGCAGGCAGCGCCCAGGTATCGATGGGCAGAGGACACGGGTAGGTTCGAAGCGATGTGTGGAGCGACTGGTGAAGTCCGACTCGACAACCAGGTACCCGATGTGGCAGCGGTGGCCGCGATGGCAGCCACCATGGCGCCCCGCGGACCCGACGCCGCCGGGGTGTGGTCGCAGGGCCGGGTGGCACTGGGCCACCGCCGACTCAAGATCATCGACTTGTCCGAGGCCGGGGCACAGCCCATGGTGGACTCCGATCTCGGCCTGACGATCGGCTGGAACGGCTGCATCTACAACTACGAGGCCCTGCGCGACGAGTTGGCCGGCCGCGGTTACCGCTTCTTCTCGCACAGCGACACCGAGGTCCTGCTCAAGGCCTATCACCACTGGGGTGACAAGTTCGTCGAGCGCCTGCACGGCATGTTCGCCTTCGCCATCGTCGAGCGCGACAGCGGCCGGGTGCTGCTCGGCCGCGACCGGCTGGGCATCAAACCGCTCTACATCACCGAGGACGCCCAGCGCATCCGCTTCGCCTCCACGCTGCCCGCGCTGCTGGCCGGCGGTGGCGTCGATACCCGCATCGACCCGGTCGCCCTGCACCACTACCTAACCTTCCATTCGGTGGTGCCCGCCCCGCGCACCATTCTGTCCGGCGTCCGCAAGCTGACTCCCGGTTCACTGCTGGCGATCGAACCCGACGGCACCCGCACCGAGACCACCTACTGGTCCCCCGATTTCAGCCGCCGCGCCGATCGTGCCAACTGGAGCGAAACCGATTGGCAGGAAGCCGTTCTGGACGCGTTACGCACCGCCGTCAGGCGCAGGCTGGTGGCCGACGTGCCGGTCGGTTGCCTGCTGTCCGGTGGGGTGGACTCCAGCCTGATCGTCGGGCTACTGGCCGAGGCCGGCCAGAGCGGGCTGTCGACGTTCTCCATCGGCTTCGAATCCGTCGGCGGCGTGAAGGGCGACGAATTCGTCTACTCCGACATCGTGGCGCGGCGGTTCGGCACCGACCACCACCAGATCCGCATCGACACCGCCCGCATGCTGCCCGCCCTCGACGGGGCGATCGGCGCGATGAGCGAGCCGATGGTCAGCCACGACTGCGTCGCGTTCTACCTGCTCAGCCAGGAGGTCGCCAAGCACGTCAAGGTGGTCCAGTCCGGTCAGGGCGCCGACGAGGTGTTCGCCGGCTACCACTGGTACCCGCCGATGGGTGAGCCCGACGCGGCCAGTGTGGATGGCTCCGTCGCCCGCTACCGCGGCGCGTTCTTCGACCGCGACCACGACGGGGTGACCGCCCTACTCGCCAACGACCGCCTCGCCGGCCGGGAGGATCCCAGCCTGGCCTTCGTCGCCGAGCACTTCGCCCGCGCCGGCGCCCAGAGCGGCGTGGACCGCGCGCTGCGCCTGGACACCACCGTGATGCTGGTCGACGACCCGGTCAAACGGGTCGACAACATGACGATGGCGTGGGGCCTGGAAGGCCGAGTACCGTTTTTGGACCACGAGCTGGTCGAACTGGCTGCCACCTGCCCGCCGGAGTACAAGACCGCCCACGGCGGCAAGGGCGTCTTGAAAGAGGCTGCCCGCCATGTCATCCCCGCCGAAGTGATCGACCGGCCGAAAGGCTACTTCCCGGTCCCAGCACTCACCCACCTCGAGGGCCCCTACCTCGAGATGGTCCGTGACGCGCTCTACGCGCCGCAGGCCAAGGAGCGCGGGCTGTTCCGGCCCGAGGCCGTCGAGCGGTTGCTCGCCGACCCCAACGGCCGGCTGACTCCCCTGCGTGGCAACGAGCTCTGGCAGCTCGGCCTGCTCGAACTGTGGTTGCAACGGCACGGCATCACCGGGCCGGCCGCGTGAGCCAGCGACTAGCCGAAGGCGGATCGCCCATGACGACAGACCACACCGAGGCCATCACCCTCGGCCTGCACGACGCGTCGCCGCAACACCTGGTCGAGGAGATGTCCGACGACGCGGTTCTCGAATTGGGTTGGGGACGGCTCATTTTCGGTCAGACCTTCGCCGACCCCGACAAGCTCGCCGCCGTGCTACAACAGGAGGAACGCGGCCGACGCGACATCTGCATCTACGCCCGCGAATCCCATGTGCTGGTGGCCAAGTCACCGGCCGAGCTGTTCATCGACCCCAGCCACACCTACCGGTGGCGCCTGAGCGACAACGACCCCGACGGTCCCCGCCCGGTCGGCTTCTCGGTGCGCCCGCTGCACGACCGGGCCGAGGCGGACGCGATGAACCGGGTCTACGTGCGGTGCGGCATGGTGCCCGCACCCACGGACGTGATCTGGAACAACCACCTGCACGCCGACGCCGTCGAGTATCTCGTCGCGGTCCGCGACGACGACGGCTCGGTGGTCGGCACCGTCACCGGCGTCGACCACAAACGGCTGTTCAACGACCCCGAGGACGGCTCGAGCCTGTGGACCCTGGCCGTCGACCCGACCGCCAGCCTGCCCGGCATCGGCGCGTCGCTGACCCGCACACTGGCCGCGATCTTCCGGGACCGGGGCCGCGCCTACCTCGACCTGTCGGTCGCCTACGACAACGACGCCGCGATCGGGCTCTACGAGAAGCTAGGTTTCCAGCGGGTGCCGGTCCTCGCCGTCAAACGCAAGAACGCCATCAACGAACCGCTGTTCACCCCGCCGTCGGAGACGATTGACGACCTCAACCCCTACGCTCGCATCATCGCCGACGAGGCTACGCGGCGCGGGATCCGCGTCGAGGTGCTCGACGCGGAGACCGGCGAGATACGGCTGTCGCACGGCGGCCGCAGCGTGGTGACCCGGGAATCGTTGAGCGAGTACACCTCCGCGGTCGCGATGAGCCGCTGCGACGACAAGCGCCTCACCCGCCGCATCGTCGCCGAGGCCGGAATCGTGGTCCCCAAGGGCCGGCTGGCCACCTTCGACGCCGAGGACCACGCGTTCCTGGCCGAGGTGGGCGACGTGGTGGTCAAGCCGACCCGCGGCGAACAGGGCAAAGGCATCACCGTCGGAGTCGATGGACCGGACGCACTGGACGCGGCGCTGGCCCGGGCCCGCGAACAACACCCCGAAGTGCTCATCGAACAGCGCGCCACCGGCGATGACCTGCGTCTGGTGGTGATCGACGGCAAGGTGGTGGCCGCGGCCCTGCGCCGGCCCGCCGAGGTGGTGGGCACCGGCACCCACACCGTGCGGGAGCTGATCGAGACGCAGAGCCGGCGCCGTGCGGCGGCCACCGGCGGCGAGTCGCGCATCCCGCTCGACGAAGTCACCGCGGCCACCGTCGCCGAGGCCGGCCTGGCCTTCGACGACGTGCTGGACGAAGGGGTGCGGTTGCGGGTTCGCCGCGCGGCAAACCTGCACCAGGGCGGCACCATTCACGATGTCACCGCGACGGTGCACCCTGAGCTGTGCCGGGTTGCGGTGGTCGCCGCGGCGGCCATCGGAATCCCGGTCACGGGTATCGACCTGCTGGTGCCGGACGTGACCCGCGACGAGTACGTGTTCATCGAAGCCAACGAACGCCCTGGCCTGGCCAACCACGAGCCGCAGCCCACCGCGCAGGCCTTCATCGATTTCCTGTTTCCCGGCCAGCCCGGACTACCCCAGGCGTGGACGCCGGACGAGCCCGTGGGCTGAACTCACCAGGTGCTGGTGCGCAGAACGATCTCGGCGGCCAGTTGGGCGGTCGATTCGGCGGCATTGCGCCGCGCGCCGAATTCCACCACCCGGTAGTCGCCGTAGACGAAGCGCTGGCTGGCCCGCGCCAGGGTCCTGGCAGCCGGGGTGCTGGCCATGGCAGTGGTGTTGATCTCCACCGATGGGCAGTCCTCGTCGCGCACCACGCCGTTCTGGTCGGGCACCCGCGGATGCCCGCGATCGATCACCACCAGACCGGTGAACCGGTCCAAGCGGGTGGCGGCCAGCTCCCACGCGATCTCGGCGCCGGCCCGGTCCCCCACCAACACTCCCCAGCGCACGTCCAGCGCGTCGAGAATGCCCAGCACCGCCTTGGCGTGCAGCCGAGGGTCGGCACCGATGACCACCGTGCGTACCGATGCCGTGTGCAGCCGTTGACAGACACCGTCGTACGCGGCGGGTGCATGCTGGGCCGCACCCAGTACGACGACCGACGGCCCTTTCTCCGGGCCGGTCACACTGACCGGAACGGGGAACCCGTCGACAGTCACCATTGTCGAAGGCATCTGCCAACGCTACTGCGAAAGTGGCGTCCGGTGCGCGTTTTGCTCACGGTCTCTCAGCGCCTACTCAGGTAGCTTGGCGGATCTTCGCCGCCTGCTTACCGAAGACGTCCAGGAACGTCTGCGGCAGCGTCGCTTTGGCGGCGACGCCGGGATCGCGTGTGGGAAAGGCGATTCCGAACGCACCGTAGCGGCCGACGTTCTGGAATGCCATGTAGACGCTACTGGGCGAGCCCCGCAACTGCATGGTCTGTTGATACGCCAGCGCATCGTCGGCCAGGCCGGGTAGCTCGGTGGTGGTGATCGGGATTCCGTCGGTCGTCGGGTCGAAGAACGCCTCGAATTTCTCGCAACGGCGGGCGGCGGCTTCGAGTTTGGCCAGATCCAGCGGTGCGGACAGTACGGTCATCACGATGCGGGCGCCGTCATAGGTGACCGAGTATTTCGTCGCGGCGCCGGGCCCGCGTTCGGCCGATGCGGCGATCACGTTGGTCAGTGCGTTCGCGCAGCCCTCCGGGCGGGAGAGCATCGAGGGTGGACTGCCCGCACCGTCGGGCTGGCCGGGCCGCTCGACGATACGGTCGTATTGCACACCTGTGGGGAAATCGGCTTCCCTCAGCGCAACTTTCGCCAGTGCGGCACCGGGCCAGCTGGCCGTGCCAGCCACCGTGGAGCCGCACCCGACGCCGAGTACCGCGACCGCGCCCAGCGTCGCGACCATCGTTGCGCGAGCCCACATACGTCCAGGCTACCCACGCAGCGCGCTGGTGACGGTGGGCCGCACCGGTGGGCCGCCGCCGATGAGGGCGAACACCGCATCGAGGTCGAGGTGGGCGGCCAGGAGGTCGGCCATCACGTCGAGCTGGCTGTCGCGGCGGGCGGGCACGCTGATGTCGTCGGCAACCCGGAAACCCGACCGGCCCGCGGCGGCGGCAACGGCGGTGAGCCAGCCGCGGCGGAATGCGTCGTTGTCCAGCAGGCCGTGCCAGTGGGTGCCGAACACCGCCCCGCGCACGACACCCTGCACAGCCTGGTCGGCGCCGAACCAGGTGTCCTCGGCGCAGCGCGTCACCCGGCCGTGGTGGATTTCGTATCCGCACAACGGCTGCGTCCAGCGCCGCAGCACCTTCTCGGGGGCGAACTCGATATCGGCGTCGAGCAGGCCCAGCCCGTCGACCACACCGGCGCGGGTTTCCACGGTGTCCTCGATGCGCCGGCACAGCATCTGGAATCCGCCGCAGATGCCGAGCAGCGGACGCCCGCTGGCGGCGTACGACGTGATCGCGTCGGCCAGGCCCCGCTCGCGCAGCCACTGCAGGTCCGCGACGGTCGCCTTGCTGCCGGGGATGACGACGAGGTCGGCGTCGGCGACGTCGGCGGGCTCGCTTGCCCACCGCACCAGCACGCCGGGTTCGCAGGCCAGCGCTTCGACGTCGGTGGAATTCGAGATCCGCGGCAGCCGGATCGCGGCGACCCGCAACCACTGCTCACCGCGTGGCGGGTCCGGCACCCCCACCACCTGGCGGGCCACCACCGACACCGAATCCTCGGTGTCGAGCCACAACTGGTCGCTGTAGGGCAGCACGCCGTAGGTGGGCCGCCCGGCCAGCGCCTGGAGTTGGTCGAGGCCGGGCGCCAGCAGCGCCGGGTCGCCGCGGAACTTGTTGACGATAAAGCCGGCGACAAGCGCCTGGTCCGGTGGGCTGAGCACGGCTACGGTGCCGAACAGGTGGGCCAGCAGTCCACCCCGGTCGATGTCCCCGACGACGACCACTGGCAGGTTCGCCGCCCGGGCCAGACCCATGTTGGCCAGATCGGTTGCGCGCAGATTGATCTCGGCCGGCGAGCCGGCGCCTTCACACAGGACGACGTCGAATTCCTCCCGTAGGGAAGCCAATTCGTCGGCGACCACCCCGGCTAGGTGTGCCCGGTGTTGCATGTAGTCCGCGGCGCTGACCGTGCCGACCGGGTGCCCCCGGACCACCAGCTGCGAAGTGCGGTCGCTGCCGGGTTTGAGCAGCACCGGGTTGAACCGGGTGGACGGTTCGAGCCCGGCCGCCCGGGCCTGCATGCCCTGGGCCCGGCCGATCTCGCCGCCGACCCCTTCCGCGTCCAGGGCAACGACCGAGTTGTTGCTCATGTTCTGCGCCTTGAACGGTGCGACACGAACGCCCCCGCGTGCCAGCAGCCTGCACAGGCCGGCCACCACCATGGACTTGCCGGCGTCGGAGGTGGTGCCGGCGACCAGAAGCGCTCCCCTCACGGTCTCGGGGCGAGCAGACAGAGTCTCACGGCAGGGTCAGGATCTCGGCGCCGTCCTCGGTCACGACCAGGGTGTGCTCGAACTGGGCGGTCCACTTGCGGTCCCGGGTGGCCACCGTCCAGCCATCGTCCCAGATCTCGTAGTCCAGCGCGCCGAGGTTGATCATCGGTTCGATGGTGAAGGTCATGCCCGGCTCGAGCACGGTCTGCACGCTGGGCTGGTCGTAATGCAGTACGACCAGCCCGTTGTGGAACGTCGTACCGATGCCGTGACCGGTGAAGTCGCGAACCACGTTGTAGCCGAACCGGTTTGCGTACGCCTCGATGACCCTGCCGACGACCGAGAGGGCCCGCCCGGGCTTAACCGCCTTGATCGCCCGCATCGTCGCCTCGTGGGTGCGTTCGACCAGCAGGCGGTGCTCCTCGCTGACGTCACCGGCCAGGAATGTGGCATTGGTGTCGCCGTGCACGCCGTTGATGTAGGCGGTCACGTCGATGTTGACGATGTCCCCGTCCTCGATGACAGTGGAGTCCGGGATGCCGTGGCAGATGATCTCGTTGAGCGAGGTGCAGCACGACTTCGGATAGCCCTTGTAATGCAGCGTCGACGGATAGGCGCCATGGTCCACCATGTACTCGTGGGCGATCCGGTCGAGTTGGTCGGTGGTCACCCCCGGCGCGACGGCCTTGCCTGCCTCGGCGAGCGCGCGGGCCGCGATGCGCCCGGCGATCCGCATCTTCTCGATGACCTCGGGCGTCTGGATCCAGGGTTCGCTGCCCTCGGCGACCGTGGACTTGCCGACGTATTCGGGGCGCTCGATCGACTTGGGGACCGGCAGGGTCGGTGATACCACTCCGGGGAGGAGTGCACTGCGTACGGGCATCTTCCCAGCCTAGTGGCGGCGCAGCAGTGGCCGCTTGGGGCCACGGACGTTGACCGACCCCATCACGACGCGACCGGTGAGCACCACGTGCGGGGTGCCCTCCGCCGGGGCGTCCTTACGCCGGTCCCTGGCGCTGCCCGCGTAGACGGTGACGTCGTCGATCGAGGCGCTGGCACCATCGGGCAGCCGCAGTTCCAGCGAGCCGCGCACCAGGTCGAGTTCGATGACGACGACCGGCCCGGCGAAGCGGGCGGCGGTGAGGTCGAGTTCCACCGAGCCGACCCGTCGCACCAAGGCCAGCCTGGTTGGAACGGTCCACTCGCCGTGCCGCTTGAGCGACCCCAGCCAGCCGCGCAGTTCGACCCGGTCGGCCGCCGAGGTGACGATGGCGCCCGGGCCCGGCAGGTCGTCGACCAGCACCTCCAGATCGGCGTGCATCCGGGCTGCCGACACCTGTGCGGAACGCTCCTCGAATTCGCCGATATCGATCAATCCCAGCGCGACGGCGTTGTGCAACCGCCGCAGGGTCCCGTTGCGGTCGGCATCGGACACGCGCAGCGCGGGTGTGTGGTCGAGTCCGGTCATAGCCATTCCACGGTACCTGTTCGCCCTGGCCAGACGTCCCTGTCGGCGGCCCTCGGCTAGCCTGGGCCGATGTTTGCCTTGCCGCGCCGGACCGTCCTGATCGGGGCCGCCGTCGCGCCGATTGCCGCCTGCAACTCCAACACCGGTGAGCTCACCGCGTCGCCGACGACGATGGCGCCGGGTCAGATGCTGGCAGCCACCGCCGACATCCCGGTGGGCTCGGGCAAGGTCGTCGGCGACACCGTGGTCACCCAGCCCACCGCCGGGGTGTTCGAGGGGTTCGTCGCCCGCTGCACGCACGCCGGCTGCAAGCTGCCATCGGTCACCGACGGCACGCTGAACTGCCCATGCCACGGCAGCCAATTCGGTCTCGACGGCGCGGTGCTACGCGGGCCCGCGGTGGCGCCACTGGCTCCGGTCGCGGTAAGAGTCCGGGGCAGCGAGATCGTCGCCGGCTGACTCAGAATCGGGCCGCGGCGGCGGCCGACCGGGCGTCAGAGCTGCCACCGGCGGCGATCAGGGGACGATCGACCTGTTCGGCAATCAGCGGCAGCAGCACCATGGCGGACGCCCTCGGGCGTGCGCGTTTCGATGACGCCAAGGCCACCGGCCTCGGAAACCGCCGCGGCCAGCGTTGCTCTCGCGAGGTAGGTCGGGCAGCCGAGCAGGTACTTCATATAGCGGTCGTAGACCTCTTCGGACTGGACGGCCACGGTTTCGTCCCTGTGCGCCTGCAGCGCCGCTGACCAGCGGTCGAGCGTCGTGGGGTAGTGCGACTGCAGCGATTGGAACCGGGTGACGGTGAAACCGGGCTTGACGGCGTGCGCCCCGACCATTCGCACCGACGGCAGCCGGCCGCCCGGGAAGATCTCGGTCATCATGAACTTGCAGAACCGGGCCATGTCGAAGGTCGAGGATGTTACGGCCTGGCGCCGCGCGACGTCAGCCGCGCCCCGAGCGTTCAGGCCAGGTAGTCGGCGGGCAACTCGCTCAGCATCATCTTGACCATGCGCACGGCGTACTCCGAACTGCCGCCGCCGACGATCAGCGCCGAGAACGCCAGATCGCCGCGGTAGCCGGTGAACCAGGCGTGCGAGCCGCCGTCGAACTCGGCCTCCCCTGTCTTGCCCCGCACGTCACCCATGTCGTTGATGTCCTTGGCGGTGCCGTTGGTCACCACCAGCCGCATCATCGAGCGCAGTCCGTCGAGCATCACCGGGGTGATCGGCGGGTGGTCACCGGTCTGGGTCGTCTGGCTGCCGACGATCAGGTGTGGGTCGGGCGTCTTACCCGCGGCTACCGTGGCCGCGGCCAGGGCCATCCCGAACGGCGTGACGAGCACCTTGCCCTGCCCGAAACCGTCCTCGGTGCGTTCGGCGAGGTTGACCGTCGGGGGGACCGTGCCGGTCACCGTGGTCAGGCCGGCGATGTTGTAGTCCGGGCCGATGCCGTACTGGGAGGCCGCGACCGTCAGCGCCGTGGGGGGCATCCGGCTGGCCAGCTCGGCGAAGGTGGTGTTGCACGAGTTGGCGAAAGCCTTGGACATCGAGACGGTACCGAGATCGAACTTGTTGTAGTTCGGGATCGTGCGCTGGCCGATATCGATCTGCCCGGGGCAGCCCAGCAGCGTGTTGGGGGTCGCCATATCGCGGTCGATGGCGGCGCCGGCGGTGATGATCTTGAATGTCGAGCCGGGTGGATAGAGGCCGGTAGTGGCGGCGGGGCCGTCGGCGTCGGCAGCCGCGTTCTGGGCCACCGCGAGGATCTCTCCGGTCGAGGGTTTGATCACGACCAGCATCGCCTTACGGCCCTGGGTGTCGACCGCGTGCTGGGCGGCGTTCTGCACCGAACGGTCCAGCGTGATCGAGACGGACGGCGCCGGGGTAGGCGCCACCTCGTGCAGAACGTCGACCTCGGCGCCGTTCTGGTTGACGCTGACCACCCGCCAACCGGCTTCGCCGTCGAGCTGATTGATGACTGCCTTCTTGACCTCGCTGATGATCGCCGGCGCGAAGTGGTCGTCGGTGGGCAGCAGATCAGCCTGCGGGGTAACGACGACACCGGGCAGCGCGTCCAGCGCCGGGCCGACCTTGTCGTGATCGGCGGGACGCAGCGTGATGAGGTCCAGCGGAGCGCTCGAGGAGCTGGCCTGCTCGGCCAGCCGCTGTGGGTCCAGGGTGTTGTCGAACTGGCGCAGCTGGTCGGCGACCACCCGCGAGGTCGCCATCAGGTCGGGGCCGGCTTTGGCGGCGTCGAGCTGGTAGCGGTACAGGTTGCCCGGCGCCAGCACGTCGCTGCCGCCGAGTTCGTTGACCGATGCGCGCCGCGGCGGATCCGCCCGCAGCAGGAACCGCTGGTGCTCACCGAGTTTCGGATGCAGTCCCGCAGGGGTCCAGCGCACATGCCAGGCGCCCTCGTCGCGGATCATCTGCAGCACGCCGTCGTAGGTCCAGGTCCGCTTCTTCGGCAGCTGCCAGGTGAAGCGGTAGTTCACGCTGCCGGTGTCCTCGGTGTAGCGCGAGCCGAGGATCTGCGCGTCGAGGTGGGTGGCCTGCAGGCCGGCCCAGGCCTCGTTGAGCGCAGACTGTGCGTCATCTGGCCGGTCGGACAGTTTGGCGGCAGCCGCCGTGTCGCCCTTGGTCAGGTCGGCGAAAAACTGTTCGGCGGCCGGAGTCGGACCGTCCGGGCGCGGGGTGCAGGCGGACAACGTCGCCGATGCCGCCACCACCATCACGGCCGACAGAACGCCTGTGACTCGTGTTGCCAATGAGGTGCAAGTAGCCATTGGGACAGATGTTATGAGTCCGTGACCGCAACGCGACGGAGGCGCACCGCGGACGTGCCGACCAGTCGGGGACGGTCAGTCCAGAAGGACGGTCGCGAACATCCCCACCTCGGCGAAACCCACCCGCGCGTAGGCGGCGCGGGCGACGGTGTTGTAGCTGTTGACGTAGAGGCTGGCGATGCGTCCGCCGTTGACCACCGAGGCCGCTACCGCGGCGGTGCCCGCCGTCCCCAGCCCGTGGCCGCGCCACTCGGGATGCACCCAGACCCCCTGGATCTGGCCGACCACCGGTGACTGCGAACCCACCTCGGCCTTGAACACCACCTGGCCGTGCTCGAAGCGGGCGTAGGCCCGGCCCGCGGCGATCAGGCTGGCGACCCGGCGGCGATACCCTCGGCCGCCGTCGCCGATCCTCGGGTCGATGCCCACCTCACCGATGAACATGTCGATGGCCGCCACCAGGTAGGCGTCGAGCTCGTCGACCCGCACCCTGCGCACGGCGGGATCCGCCGGACACGACGGCTCGATGCCCAGCGCCATCAGCGGCTGGCGGTCACGCACGTCACGCGCCGGACCCCAGGCGTGCTGCAGGCGATCCCACATCGGCAGCACCAAGTCGGAGCGGCCGACCAGTGAGGAACAGCGCCGCGCGGCACTCATCGCCTTGTCGGCGAACGCGTGCAGATCGGACGGAGCGCCGCGCAACGGAATCAGGTTCGCCCCGGCGTAACACAACGATTCCTCGGCCCCACGGCGCGTCCACAACTCGCCGCCGATCGCCTGCGGCTCGACCCCGTGCTCGGCCACCCGGGCGGCCACCATGCACGAGCCCACCGGGTCGTCGGCCAGGACCCTGCCCACGGCTGCCGCGTCGCGCACAACCGAAACCCGGCGCTCGTCGACTAGGCGGAACAGTGGCGGAGCCGACATGGGCGTTACTTTCTGCGGTATGAGAAACCGCTGTGCGGTTACCCCCTCAGCTTACGGTGACGACCGGTGAACCGCTGGCAGATGCATCCGTGCCGCGTTGCTGCTCGGCAAGTCGCATCGCCTCTTCGATCAAGGTCTCCACGATCAGCGCTTCCGGCACGGTCTTGATGACCTCCCCCTTGACGAAGATCTGGCCCTTGCCGTTGCCGGAAGCCACCCCGAGATCGGCCTCCCGGGCCTCACCCGGACCGTTGACGACGCAACCCATCACCGCCACCCGCAGCGGCACGTCGAGGCCGTCGAGCCCGGCGGATACCTCGTTGGCCAGCGTGTAGACGTCGACCTGGGCGCGCCCACACGACGGGCAGGACACGATTTCCAGTCCGCGGGGGCGCAGGTTCAGCGACTCCAGAATCTGGGTGCCGACCTTGACCTCCTCGACCGGCGGCGCCGACAGCGAGACCCGGATGGTGTCGCCGATGCCACGCGAGAGCAGCGCACCGAAGGCGACCGCCGACTTGATGGTGCCCTGAAACGCCGGGCCCGCCTCGGTCACCCCGAGATGCAAGGGATAGTCAGACTTTTCGGCCAGCAGCTCGTAGGCGGCGACCATCACGACGGGGTCATTGTGCTTGACACTGATCTTGAGTTGGGAGAACCCGTGCTCCTCGAACAGCGAGGCCTCCCAGAGCGCGGATTCGACCAGGGCCTCGGGGGTCGCCTTGCCGTACTTCTCCAGGAAACGCTTGTCCAGCGAGCCGGCGTTGACGCCGATGCGGATCGGGATGCCCGCGGCACCCGCGGCTTTGGCCACCTCAGCGACCCTGCCGTCGAACTCCTTGATGTTGCCCGGGTTCACCCGCACCGCCGCACAGCCGGCGTCGATCGCGGCAAAAATGTACTTGGGCTGGAAGTGGATGTCGGCGATCACCGGGATGTTGCTCTTCTTGGCGATCGCCGCCAGCGCGTCGGCGTCTTCCTGACGCGGACAGGCCACCCGCACGATGTCGCAGCCGGCCGCGGTCAGTTCGGCGATCTGCTGCAGAGTCGCGTTGACATCGTGGGTCTTGGTGGTGCACATCGACTGCACCGAGATCGGGTAGTCGCTGCCGACACCGACGTCGCGCACCATGAGTTGGCGGGTCTTACGCCGCGGCGCCAGCACAGGTACCGGCGGGGCAGGCATGCCCAGTCCTATCGAAGTCACTCGTTCATCTCCAAACTTCGGGCTGACTACTGGAACAGTCGAATCGGATTGACCAGGTCGGCGGTCACGGTCAGCAGCATGTAGCCGACTACCACGACGAGGATCACGTAAGTGGCGGGCATCAGCTTCAGGTAGTTGACCGGCGCGGCGGCGACCTTGCCGCGCGCGGACCGGACCAGGTTGCGGAGCTTCTCGAACACGGCGATCGCGATATGGCCGCCGTCGAAGGGCAGCAGCGGCACCAGGTTGATCGCCCCGAGCACGAAATTGAGCTGGGCCAGGAAGAACCAGAACGCCACCCACAGGCCGTGATCGACGGTGTCGCCGCCGATGATGCTGGCGCCGACGACGCTGATCGGTGTCTCCGGGTCCCGTTCGCCGCCACCGATGGCGTGCACCAGCGCACCGACCTTCGTGGGGATGGCAGCCAGCGACTTGCCCAGCTCGACGGCCAGGTCACCGGTGAACACGAAGGTGGCCGGCACGGCGGTCAGCGGGTTGTACTGCGTCGGCGGGAACGTGGCGGCGGCCACCCCGACCGCTCCGACGTTGGTGGGAACGGGTTCGGCGCCCTTGTCCTTGGCAGCGAACCGCTGCGTCGGCGTGACGTCGACGGTGGTGGTGAACTCGCGGGTGGCACCGTTCTCGCTGCGCTGCACGACGAACGGGGTCGGACCGGAGGCCTTGCGGACCGCGGTGACCATCTCGTCGAAATTCTTCACCTCGGTGCCGCCGACCTTGAGCACGACGTCACCCGCCTTGATACCGGCCAGCGCGGCCGGGCCGGGCCCGGTGCAGTCGCCGAGCTTGCCCTTGGTGACTTCCGGTGCGACACATTGGGTTTCGCCGACGACCGCAGTGGTCGGCGCGTGCAGGTTGGGCAGACCCCAGATGACGGCGATCGCGTAGACGAGCACCAGGCCGATCAGGAAGTTCATCGCCGGACCGGCGAAGAGCACCGCGACCCGCTTCCAGGTCTTCTGTCGGTACATCGCATACGGCCGGTCTTCGGGAGCCAGCTCCTCCACCGAGGTCATGCCGGCGATGTCACAGAACCCGCCGAGCGGAACGGCTTTGACGCCGTACTCGGTGTGACCCAGCCGGTTGGGCCGCATGGTCGACCACAGCGTCGGGCCGAACCCGACGAAGTAGCGCCGCACCTTCATCCCGGTGGCACGCGCCACCCACATGTGGCCGCATTCGTGCAGGGCCACCGACAGCAAAATGGCGAGCGCGAACAGCACGATGCCGATAGCGAACATCATCGGTGTGAACTGACCTCCTGTGTGACGGCCGTGCGGGCTCGCTGCCGGGCCCAGCGCTGCGCGTCAAGTACCTCTTCCACGGTAGCCGGTTCGGCGGCCCACTGGTCGGCGGCGTGCAGGACGTCAGCGATTGTTCGCACGATCGCCGGAAACCCGATGCGGCCGGCCAGGAAGGCCTCGGCAGCCTCCTCGTTGGCGGCGTTGTAGACCGCGGGCAGGCAGCCGCCGGCCTGTCCGGCGTGGCGAGCCAGGTCGACAGCCGGGAATACCGCGGCGTCCAGCGGCTCGAAATCCCAGCGGGACGCGGTGCTGAAGTCGCAGGCGGCAGCGGCGCCGGGCACCCGGTCCGGCCAGCCCAGCGCCAGCGAGATCGGCAGCTTCATGTCCGGCGGGCTGGCCTGGGCGATCGTCGAGCCGTCGGCGAACGTCACCATCGAGTGCACGATCGACTGCGGGTGCACAACGACATCGATGCGGTCGTAGGGCACGTCGAACAGCAGGTGCGTCTCGATGAGTTCGAGGCCCTTGTTGACCAGCGACGCCGAGTTCAGGGTGTTCATCGGGCCCATGTTCCAGGTCGGATGGGCACCGGCCTGCTCGGGCGTGACCGACTCCAGGTCGGCGGCCGCCCACCCGCGGAACGGGCCACCGGAGGCGGTCAGCACCAGCCGGGCGACCTCCTCATCGCGCCCCGAGCGCAGGCACTGGGCCAGCGCCGAATGCTCGGAGTCGACGGGCACGATCTGACCGGGGCCGGCGGCTTTGACCACCAACGGCCCCCCGGCGACCAGAGATTCCTTGTTGGCCAGCGCCAGCCGCGCGCCGCTGGCCAGCGCGGCCAGCGTCGGCTCCAACCCGAGTGCCCCGACGAGCGCGTTGAGCACGACGTCGACTCCGGTGGTTTCGGCGGCGGCCTCGACCAGCCGGGTGGCGGCGTCAGCACCGCGGAAGGAAACGTCACCCACTTTGTCGGCGGCGGCCTCGTCGGCGACAGCGATGTTCGCCACGCCGGTCGCCGCGCGCTGCCGGGCCAGCAGGTCGGGGTTGCCCCCGCCGGCTGCCAACCCGACGACCTCGAAGCGGTCCGGGTTCTCGGCGATGACCTCCAGCGCCTGGGTTCCGATCGAACCGGTGCTGCCCAGAATCAGGACCTTCGAGCGGTGGGTGGGGCTCACCGAACCAATTGTGCCGCCTCCGGCGGCTGGGCTGGTCATCGAACCCACGGCGGGTAGGCGGGTAGGCGGGTAGGAAGGGATCGACCGGTGCGCGACCAGGTATATGGTTAGCCAACCCTTGGCACCCAACGGAAGGGCTCGCATGCTCAGCTGCCGAAACGCGCTGCGGACGGCCTCGGCACTCCTGATGGCCCTGCTGCTGGCCCTGGCCGGCACCGCATGCTCGTCGAGCGGCGGTGAGGAACTGCTGGTGTACAACGCCCAGCACGAGTCGCTGACCAAGGAGTGGATCGACGCGTTCACCAAGGCGACCGGCATCAAGGTCACCTACCGCCAGGGCGGCGACACCGAACTGGGCAACCAGCTGATCGCCGAGGGTGCCAAGTCACCTGCCGACGTCTTCCTCACCGAGAACTCCCCCGCGATGGCCGCCGTCGAACGGGCCGGCCTGTTCGCCCCGATCGACGCCACGATCGCCGCCAACGTGCCGCAGCAGTTCCGGCCCGCCAGCAATGCCTGGACCGGCGTGGCGGCTCGCACCACCGTGTTCGTCTACAACCCCGCCAAGCTGTCCGCAGGCCAGCTGCCCACCTCGCTGCTGGACCTGCAGCGCCCGGAGTGGAAGGGCCGCTGGGGCGCGCCGCCGACCAAGGCCGACTTCCAGGCCATCGTCGCCGCGCTGCTTCAGCTGAAGGGTCCGGCGGCCACCGAGCAGTGGCTCGTCGGGATGAAGGCCAATGCCGTCGTCTACTCCGACAACATCGCCACGCTGCGCGCGGTCAACAACGGCGAGGTCGCCGGCGGGGTGATCTATCACTACTACTGGTTCCGCGATCAGGCCAAGACCAAGGAGATGAGCGGCAACACCAAGCTGCACTACTTTGGCGGTCAGGACCCGGGCGCGTTCCTGAGCCTGTCCGGCGGTGGGGTGCTCAAGTCGAGCAAGAAACAGGACCAGGCGCAGCAGTTCCTGGAGTTCATCACCGGCAAAGCCGGCCAGGAGGTCCTGGAGAACGGCACGTCGTTCGAGTACCCGGTGGCCAGCGGCGTGCCCGCCAACCCGGCGCTGGTTCCGTTGACCAAGCTCGACGCGCCCACTGTCGACCCGTCCACCCTCGATGCCAAACAGGTGTCGGACCTGATGACGCAGGCGGGCCTGTTGTAGGTGTCCCTCGTCCGCCAAGCGCCGCCACGACCGACGGAGAACCGACCGGGTTCGCGCCGTCGGCCCGGCCCGCTGTCGGCCACCGTGGTGGCGGCCCTGGTCGCGGTGACGTTCGTCCCGCTGGGCTACGTCGGGTGGGCGTTCGTGACCACCGGGCCGCAGCGGGCCGCCGAGCTGCTGCTGCGGCCTCGCGTCGGCGAATTGCTGGTGAACACTCTCGGACTGGTCCTCGTCACGGTCCCGCTCTGTGTGGCCCTCGGGATCGGGGCGGCCTGGCTCGTCGAACGCACCGACGTCCCGGGCCGGGCGTTGTGGCGGCCTCTTCTGGTGACACCGCTGGCGGTTCCGGCGTTCGTGAACTCCTACGCCTGGGTCGGTCTGGTGCCGAGCCTGCACGGGTTCAGCGGTGCGGTGTTGGTGACGACGCTGTCCTACTTCCCGTTCGCCTACCTGCCTGCGGCCGCCACCCTGCGCCGACTCGACCCGGCCGTCGAGGAGTCGGCGCGCGCGCTGGGCTCGGGCTCGGCCGCGGTATTCGCGCGAATCGTGTTGCCGCAGTTGCGGTTGGCCATCCTCGGCGGCGCGCTGCTGATAGCGGTGCACCTGCTCGCCGAGTACGGTGCGTTCGCCATGCTGCGGTTCGACACCTTCACCACCGCGATCTTCGAGCAGTTCCAGGCGACGTTCGACGGCGCGGCCGGCTCGATGCTCGCCGGCGTGCTGGTGGTGTTATGCCTGGCGCTGCTGGTGGCCGAGGCCGCCGCCCGCGGGCGGGCGCAGTTCGCCCGGGTCGGCTCGGGGGCGCCCAGGCCCGCCACCACCCTTGCGGTCGGTGCCATGCGGATTCCCGCGCTGGCCGGTCTGGTCGCGGTGGCGGTGCTGGCGTTGGGTGTGCCGGCATGGACCATCCTGCGCTGGTTGTGGATCGGTGGTATCGAGGTCTGGGCGCTCGACGACGTCAGCGTCGCGCTGCTCCAGACCATCGGACTGGCCGCCGCGGGTGCGCTGGCCGCCACGCTGCTCGCCTATCCCGTTGCCTGGGTGGCAGTTCGGACCAGCGGCCCGCTGGCCCGCGTCGTCGAAGGCGCCAACTTCCTGACCAGTTCACTGCCCGGAATCGTGACCGCACTGGCCCTGGTGACGGTGGCCATCCGGGTGGCTCCCCCGCTGTACCAGACGGTGACGCTGCTGGTCTCCGCCTACGTCCTGATGTTCATCCCGCGGGCCCTGGTCAGTGTGCGAGCCGGCCTGGCGCAGGTCCCGGTCGGCCTGGAGGAAGCGTCGTCGACGCTCGGCGCACCGCCGGCGGTGACGTTCGCCCGGATCACGATGCGGCTCACCGCCCCCGCGGCCGCCTCCGGTGCGGCGATGGTGTTCGTCGCGGTCGCGACCGAACTGACCGCCACGCTGCTGCTGGCGCCCACCGGTACCCGAACGCTGTCGATGCGGTTCTGGTCGCTGGCCTCCGAGCTGGACTACGCAGCGGCCGCTCCGTATGCGGCCATCATGATCGTGTTGGCCCTGCCGGTCACCATGCTGCTGGTCCGGCAGTCGTCGAAGGTGGCAGCGCTATGAGCATCCAGCCGACCAATCAGCTCCAGACCCGTGCGGTGACAAAGTCATTCAACGGCGTCACGGTCCTGGACAACCTTGACCTCGACATCGCCGCGGGCAGCATCACCACCGTGGTCGGACCGTCCGGCTGCGGAAAGACCACCTTGCTGCGGATCATCGCCGGGTTCGAGACACCGGACTGCGGCACGGTCACCCTGGCCGGACGGCAGGTCGCCGGACCGGACGGCAGCGTTGCCCCCCATCGGCGCGGCATCGGCTACGTCGCGCAGGACGGCGCGCTGTTCCCCCACCTGACCGTCGGGCAGAACGTCGCCTACGGCCTCAAGGGCGGGCTGCGCAAGCACGAGGTGCGTGAGCGGGTTTACGAGTTGCTGCGCACGGTGTCGCTGGCCGAAGCGTTGGCCTCGCGGCGCCCGAGCGAGCTCTCCGGCGGCCAGCAGCAGCGGGTGGCACTGGCCCGTGCGCTGGCCCGCAAACCGCCCCTCATGCTGCTCGACGAACCGTTCAGCTCGCTGGACACCGGTTTGCGTGCGGCCACCAGAAAGGCGGTGGCACAAACCCTTTGCGAGGCCGGAGTGACCACTCTGCTGGTCACTCACGACCAGGAGGAGGCGCTGTCGATCGCCGATCAGGTGGCCGTCATGAGCGGGGGACGGTTCACCCAGGTGGGCACGCCGCAGGCCGTGTATCTGCGCCCCACCACCCGGTTCACCGCCGAGTTCCTCGGTGATTGCGTGTTCCTGCCCTGCACGGTGAGCGACGGCGTCGCCGACTGCATGCTGGGCCGGCTACCCGCCGGGGCGGTCGCCGACGGGACGGCGACGATGTTGCTGCGGCCCGAGCAGCTGCAGGCGAGCGTGGTGGCCGACGACGTCGCCGACGCCGGACTGGGCACGGTGATCGGCGCCGAGTTCCTCGGCCCGGATGTCCTGCTGACCATCGAGCCTGCGGGTGCCGGTGCCCCGATCACGGTGCGCCAGCACAGCTTCGGCTGCCCCGAGGTCCATGCCAAGGTCAATATCGAACTGCTCGGCACGCCGGTCATCTTCGAGGACAGCGGTGCGTGAACTGATCCTCCGGATGGTCGCCTACGGTGACCGTCCCGCCGTGCTGACCGATGCTGAGACCCTGACCCACCGCGAGCTCGCCGACCGCGCAGCGGCGGTGGGCGAGGTGCTCGGCGACGGCCGCAAGCTCGTACTGCTGGAGACGAGCAACACCGTACCCGGCCTGGTGGCCTACCTCGGTGCGCTGAGCGCCGGCCATGTCGTGATGCCGGTGCCACCGACGGCAGACCACACCGCGCTGCTGGCCACCTACGATCCCGACGTGGTCGTCGAGGCGACCGGAGCCATGCGACACCGGGCGACAGCACCCCGCCACGACCTGCACCCCGATCTGACGCTGCTGCTGAGCACGTCGGGCAGTACTGGCTCCCCCAAGCTGGTTCGCCTGTCCGCGGACAATCTGCGGTCCAACACCGCCGCGATCGCCGAGTATCTGGGGATCACCGAAAATGACCGTGCCGCAACCACATTGCCCATGTCGTACTGCTACGGGCTGTCGGTGGTGCACAGCCACCTGTGGCAAGGCGCCGCGTTGGTGCTCACCGAGCGATCGGTGGCCGACGACGAGTTCTGGGCGCTATTCACTCGCCACGGCGCGACCAGCTTCGCCGGCGTGCCGTACACGTTCGAACTTCTCGACCGGATCGGCCTGGATACCCTCGAGCTGCCGACGCTGCGCTGCATCACCCAGGCCGGCGGACGCCTGAACCCGGAGTCGGTTCGCCGCTACGCGAGACTGGGAGCGCAACGCGGTTTCGACCTCGTGGTGATGTACGGCGCCACCGAGGCCACCGCCCGAATGGCGTATCTGCCGCCCGAACTCGCCGAGACCCACCCCGACGCGATCGGCCGGCCGATACCGGGAGGCCGCTTCACGCTGGCGCCGCTGGAGGGCTTCACCGATCCGGACGTCGGCGAGCTGGTCTACCACGGGCCCAATGTCATGATGGGCTACGCCCATTCGCTCGCCGACCTGGCCGCGGGTCCCGCCGTGGGGGCACTGCACACCGGCGACGTCGCCCGCCACCTCGGCGACAACATCTATCAGGTCGTCGGCCGGCTCGACCGGTTCGTCAAGCTCTACGGGTTGCGTATCGACCTGCAGCGGGTGGAGTCCGCCGTCGAGAAGCCCGGCGCCCAGACCATGTGCACCGCAGCCGACGGCCGGCTCGTGGTCGCCGCCGCGGGCCGCGTCGACGCCGGCGAACTGCGGCGGCGGGCCGCCGCGGCGGCCGGGCTGCCCGCGGCTGCGGTACGCGCGGTGGCACTGCCGGAGCTGCCGGTGTTGCCGTCGGGAAAACCCGACTACTCCACCCTGCGCACCCTGGTCGCCGACCGGGAGCCGCCCGCTCCCGGCGGGGTGCGCGCATTGTTCGCCGACGTGCTGCATGTCCACGAGCACACGCTGACGCCGTGCAGCACCTTCGTCAGCCTGGGCGGTAACTCGCTGTCCTATGTGGTTCTGTCGATCCGGCTCGAACGGCTGGTGGGCCGCCTGCCGTCGGATTGGCAGAACCGCACCATCGCCGAGTTGGAGTCGCTCGGCCGGCCTTCCGGCCCGCGCTGGGGTGCGCTGCTGGAGACCAGCGTGGCGTTGCGGGCGGCGGCCATCGTGCTGATCGTGGGCTCGCACGCGGGACTGTTCGAGCTGTGGGGCGGTGCTCACATCCTGCTGGCCGTCGCCGGTTACAACTTCGGCAGGTTCTGCCTGGCAAGCCCGTCGCGGCGCCAGCGGGTGCGGCACCTGGTCGACACGATCGCGTGGATCGCCGTCCCGTCGATCGCCTGGATCGCCTTCGCACTCGTGGTTACCGATGACTATGCGCCGACGAATCTGGTGCTGCTGCAGAAAGTTCTGGGCCCGGATGACAGCATGACCGCGGGCCGACTGTGGTTCGTCGAGGTAGTGGTGTGGATTCTGGTGGCGCTGACCGCAATCTGCTGGCTGCCCCTGTCTGATCGGCTGGAACGCCGCTACCCGTTCGGGTTCGCGGCGGCGTTTCTGGCGATCGGCCTGGCCGTGCGTTACGACCTGCCCGGGTTCGGCCTGGGTCACGAGGCGTGGTTCACGGTACTGGCGTTCTGGTTCTTCGCCGCCGGGTGGGCCGCGGCCAAGGCCACCGCGCTGTGGCAGCGGGGGGTGGTGAGCGCCGTGCTGCTCGTCGCGGTGACGGGATACTTCGGCAACGGCCACCGTGAGGCCCTCGTCGGTGCCGGCATCATGCTGCTGATCTGGGTGCCCGCGCTGCCGTTTCCCGCCGCGCTGACGCGCGCCGCGGGGGTGGTCGCCGATGCCTCGTTGTTCATCTATCTGACCCACTTCCAGGTCTATCCCTTGTTCGGCCATCCCCTGGCCGGTGTTCTCGCCTCGGTCGTGGTCGGCGTCGGGGTGGCTCGCGCCGTCTCGGTCCTCCGCAGCCGGCCCGGCCCGCGGGCCGGGCTCCGCCGCCGGCCCACCCCAGTTGTGACGCGTTTGTGACCTGGCCGGTCCCGGACCAGTCCATCCGGGCCCGCACGCCGAATCCCTTGTGCAATCCCGATCAAGACGCGGTCGGTCCACGACAGACAAGGGAGTCACCATGGGAGTTCACCGCACAGCACTGACGGCAACCGGAGTTGCCCTGGCCGCCGTTGTGCTTTCGGCGTGTTCGTCGACCAGCACCACCGCAAGTTCGGAGACCTCGTCGACGCAGGCGAGCGCCACGTCGTCGGCGATGACCACCACGTCTGCCGCGGCGGCTCCGGCCGGTGACCTCGTCGGTGCGGGTTGCGCGGCGTACGCCGAAAAGGTACCCACCGGCCCCGGCTCGGTCTCCGGCATGGCGATGGCCCCGGTGACGGTGGCGGCCGCCAACAACCCCATGCTGACCACCCTGACGTCGGCCCTCTCGGGCCAGCTCAACCCGGACGTCAACCTGGTCAAGACCCTCGACGGCGGCCAGTTCACGGTCTTCGCACCCACCGACGAGGCCTTCGCGAAAATCGATTCCGCCACCATAGACAAGCTCAAGACCGATTCCGATCTACTGACCTCGATCCTGACCTACCACGTGGTTCCCGGTCAGGCCGCTCCCGCGCAGGTCGCCGGAGAGCACAAGACCGTTCAGGGTGCGAGCCTGACCGTCACCGGATCCGGCGACGGCCTCAAGGTCAACGGCGCCGGCGTGGTGTGCGGCGGCGTCAAGACCGCCAACGCGACGGTGTACATGATCGACACCGTGCTGATGCCGCCGGCCCAGTAGTCCCGAGCCAATACCCTCACGCGCCAAAACCCTTTGTCGCAACCAATTTTCGCACACACTCTCCCGAGAGGAATACACAATGATCACGAGGAAGCACCAGAAGGTAAGTGCGATGGCCGGACTCGCCGCGGCCGCGGCCCTCGGCATGTCGCTGGCGGTCAGCCCCACCGCCGTAGCCGACGACCACGGCTCCAGCCTGGTCGGACCCGGCTGCGCGGCCTACGCCGAACAGGTACCGACCGGTCCCGGCTCGGTCGCGGGGATGGCGATGTCGCCGGTGGCGGTGGCAGCGTCTAACAACCCGCTGCTGACGACGCTCACCGCCGCGGTGTCGGGCAAGCTCAACCCGAACGTCAACCTGGTGGACACCCTCAATGGCGGTGAATTCACCGTGTTCGCTCCCACCGACGCTGCGTTCGCGAAGATCGATCCGGCGACCATCGAGGCGCTGAAGACCAACTCGGATTTGCTGACCTCGATCCTGACCTATCACGTGGTGCCCGGTCAGGCGAGCCCCGCCCAGGTGGTCGGCACGCACAAAACCGTGCAGGGCGCGGATCTGACGGTCACCGGTTCCGGGAACCACCTTCAGGTCAACGGGGCCAACGTCGTGTGCGGCGGCGTCAAGACCGCCAATGCCACGGTGTATCTCATCGACACCGTGCTCATGCCGCCGGCCCAGTAGCCGGCACGCACGAAAGGCCGCGTCCTGGTGCAGGAGGCGGCCTTTCGGCGTCAGCGGGTCGTCAGGCGGGGTTGAACAGTCGCGGCTCCAGCCACGCACCGTTGCGCACGCGTTGCCCGGCCTTGGCTGCCGCCAGGACGGCGAGGTCGGCCAGCGGCTCCAGGACGATCACCGACATGTAGGCAACCCCGAAGGTCGCGACGCTGGCGATCGTGTGGGCGGAGAAGCCTTCACCGTAGATCGCCCAGAACGTCACCCAGGACACGATTCCGGCCTGGTAGGTGGTGGACAGCGTCAGCGCCTGGCGGTAGGTCAGGTCGACGTAGCGGGTCTGCGGCGCGATGATCCTGCCCGCGACGTACCGCAGCGCGAACAGCGGCACCAACAAGGTGGTGACGTTCATGCCGTATTGCGGAAGGTCGAAGGGGGCGAAGAACATTCCCTGGACCAGCAGGCCAAGGGCGAGCCCGACCGCCGCCGGGGCGGCCCCGAACAGCAGGAACAACGTGGAGCCGAGGATCAGGTGCACTTCGGAGACACCCACCGCCACGTGGGGGAACACCTGGAAGAAGACGAACACCAGCGCCGTCGACGCCGTCGCACCGACCATCAGCGATGCCGCACCCCGTTCCTTGACATGCTTGACCGCCACGCTCAGCAGGTATGCGCCGGCACCGCCGGCGGTGAGGTAACTCAGGACGATCTTGGGTCCTTCGACGATTCCCGGCTCGATGTGCATTGTGGATCCTTTCGGTCAGTGGTCGTGTTCGGCGGCGTGGATGGCACGGTTGCCACGGTCGGCGTGGTCACCGTCGTCGGTCAGCACGGGCGCGGTCAGCAAATGGTGTTGTTCGACGACATGATCGAGGGCTGCCAGCCAGTGGTCGTAGTACTGCCAATCACCGCGCGCGTTGTCCGGGGCGGCTTCCCAGGCTCCGATCGTGTCGATGAGACTCTGCTGGAATTCACTCCACGGATAGTGGCCGAATTCCGACAGTGCCAGGGCCAGCCCGAAGGCCCGGCGCTGCCATTCCTGGTCGAATGACGGAGCGGCCTGGTCGGTGGTGCAGGTTGCGTGCAGTTTCATGCCGGCTGCCCCGCTTTCGCCACGCCCATCATCGATTCGGTGGTGACCAGATCCATCAGCTGTTCGTCGGTGAAACCCTCCGTGCCACTGGGACGCTCGGGGATCACGAACCAACGGGAGTGACCGCTGGAGTCCCAGACCTTGATCTCGGTATCCTCGGGCAGCTCGACTCCGACCTCGGCGAGCACGGTACGCGGTTCCCGCGCCGCTCGCGATCGGAACACCGGGTCCTTGTACCAGTACGGGGGCAGGCCAAGCACCGGCCACGGGAAGCACGAGCACAGCGTGCAGATCACCAGATTGTGGATTCCCGGAGCGTTGGCGACGGCTTGCAGATGCTCGCCTTCGGCTCCCGCCATCCCCTCGGGCAGATCCAACTCGGCGAGCGCGGCGGGTGTGTCGGCGACGACGCGGGCGGCGAAATCCGGGTCGGTCCAGGCCTTCACGACGATCTTCTTGCCGTTCAGCGGTGTCATCTCGGACTCGAAGTACGCCAGCACCTTGTCCACCGTCTGGCCGGTGATGACGCCCTTCTCGATCAGCAGGCGCTCCAGTGCGGCGACCCGGTCCGCGCTGGAGCGCTCCCGGTCGGCCGGGTAGGCGAATTGTTCACTCACTGATCCTCCTCGACGGGTTGGAGATAGGCCTCGAACAGCTCGGCGTAGAGGGTGTTAGCGCCGGGCTCGGCACGCACCCCCCACAGCTCGGCCGGTGTGAATTCGACGATGTAGATCGGCATCGGGTCGCCGATGCCGTCACCGGTGTGGACGAAGTAGCCGTAATCGCCCTCGAACACCCGCTGCACCGTCCCAGTCCGGCCCCGCAGATAGCCGGGCAACCTGGTGTGCGCACCGGCTGGGACGTCGGTAATACGAACCTGTTCACCGACCGAGAACGTCGGATGTGCCACGTCGCGGCGCGGGCTGTCGCCACGCCGTAGGTAGTCGATCACCTGGTCGTCGATCGCGGGGTCACCGCCTTCGCTGCCATCACGGCTGGGCTCGGCCGCGCCGAGGCGGGCCGCGATCTCCTCCTCGGACAGATAGCCCTTGTCGAGGAAGAACTGGGTGATCCCACCGAGCCACTTCTCGTAGTAGCGGAACTTGAAGTAGTCGAACGGATTCATGGCCTCGGCACCCGTTCGCAACGACGCCCATGTCCACTCGTCGGAGAAGTTCGTGGGCACCTGCGCGATCGGATACGCCGGCAGTGCCTCACCGAGGTGGTTGCTCAACCCCATCATGGCAACGTGGATCCCGAAGATCCGCTTCTCCCATTCTTCGACGAAGACCCGCGTCTCGAGCGTCAGCGGCTCGGGCAGTCCCTCGAGTCCGCCGAGGTAGTGCTGCAACTTCATGCCGTCGCACCTTCCGTATCGGGACGGCCCGCCGGGGCCGTCCTGGTTATGACATTGGCGAGGTATTCCGAGACGATCCCGAACGTCGCACCGAGCACACATGCGCACGCGGCGACCAGGCCCGGGTGCGAAATACTGGTCGCGGTGATCAGCTGTCCAGTTCCCGCGACCGTGGAGACCGTCGAGGCGAACCCCACCACCACCGCCGGCGTGGTGGACAGCAGCCCGATCCAGGACGCCTGCACCATGAGCGCGCTGCCCACGCCCACGGCGATCGACGTGGCGGTCAGTGAGCCGCCGAGCAGATAGGCCGCATACAGGCTGGCGCAGGCGATGACGACCCCCACCAGGTTCGACAGCACCGAACGCAACCAGCCGGCCGGGCCCCCGCCGACGAAGAAGAACGACCCCCACGCCAGGAACACCACCCAGATCGGAACGGTGATCACGGTGGCCGTGAACGCCACCGCGATCCCGCCGAGCACACCGATGCTCAACGTCAGCGCAGTCCGTGAATCCATACCCTTGCACCTCCTGTGTCCGCGGCTGGCCGCGGCCGGTCTCCGGCGTTGATATTCGAACGACACTGGCCAACGTTGACCGGATGGTGTTTCCTCTTGGTAAATCATGGTTTTCGAACACGCACGGATGTGGACACGTCGCGCGCAGAACAAGCCATCACCTCGCGGGGGCGGACCGACACGGACAGATCGGGCGAAATTCCGGACATCGCCGCGCGCCGGCCGGCCGAGCACCGCGACGCTCTGGGAATGCGTCGTCCCACTCAGCGTGCCGCCCGGCCGGTGGTGGTGCTGGTGTCCGACGGCGTTCGGATGTTCGACCTCACCGGCGCGCTGGAAGTATTCGAGGTGGCAGCCAATCTCGGCTGCGAATACTCCGTCGCACTGCACTCCTGCGGAGATTCCCGCACGGTCGGGTGTTCCTCGGGCGTTTCGCTCGACGTGGCCCCAGTGGCCGAGCTGACGGAATGCCCTGACACACTGCTGATTCCGGGCGCCGAGAGCTTCGTCGCCGTCGGTGTCCCGGCCGCTCTGCGGCATCTGGTCCGCACGCGGGCGTCAGCCGCGCGACGCATCGCCTCGGTCGGCACCGGCACGTTCGCGCTCGCCGCGGCGGGTCTGCTCGACGGTTGCCGGGCCACCACCCACTGGCGACATCTGGACACCTTGGCCGCTGAGCACCCGTCGACGATCGTGGACCGCGAATCGGTGTACACCCGCGACGGCGAGCTATGGACGTCGGCAGGAGGCGCGGCGGGTGTCGATCTGGCGCTGGCATTGGTCGCCGACGATTACGGCAGCGACGTCGCGGCCGCGATCGCCAAGGACCTGGTGGTGCTCAGCCGGCGTCTGGAGGGTCATCCGCAGATCTCGGTGGCCGCCCGGACCCCGCGGCCCAAACATCCCGGGCTGGAGCGGTTGACGGCCACGGTGAACGCCGACCCGGCCGGCGACTACGAACTAGACACTGTGGCAGCGCAACTCGGTCTGAGCCCTCGGCATCTGGCCCGGTTGTTCAAGTCGCAGGTCGGGGTGACGCTGCGCCAGTATGTCCACGAGGTGCGGCTGGAGAACGCCGTCGGCCTGGTGCTGGCCGGAGAGTCGTTCCACGCCGCCGCCCGCCGCAGTGGTCTGCGGTACGGGGCGCGGGTGCGGGATCATCTGGCGACGTACCGGGCACGCACCACCCGGAATCCACCTCGGGTTCTAGGCGCCGATACCGGTGGTGCGGAAGCGGTTTCGGTATACGCCGGGTGACACCCCGAGGTTGCGCCGGAAGGTGCGCCGCATCGTGTCGGGGGTCCCGAATCCCGCCATCCGTGCCACGGTGTCCTGGCTGTGGTCAGCCGTCGCCAGCAGGACCTTGGCGGCTTCCAGACGGGCCGCCTCGACGAACCGGGCCGGGGTCATCCCGACCTGGTCACGAAACATCCGCACCAGATGTCGCTCACTGACCGCGGCGCGCACCGCCATCGCCGCGATCGAGTGGTCGGCGCCCGGATCGGCGATCACCGCATCGGTGATCTCGCGCAACCCACCCGACGCCGGCGGTGCCGAGTCGGCCCACACGCTGAACTGAGCCTGCCCGCCGGGCCGTTGCAGGAACACCACCATCCACCGCGCCACCCGGCGCGCCACAGCGGGGCCGTAGTCGCTTTCGACCATGGCAAGCGCCAAGTCGATGCCTGCGGTGATGCCGGCACCGGTGACGAAGGGACCGTCCTGGACGAACAGCGAGTCCGGGTCGACCTGCACCCCCGGATACCGGCGGGCCAAGGTTTGGCAGTGCGCCCAGTGCGTGGTGGCCCGACGGCCCTCCAGCATCCCGAGATTGGCGAGGATGAACGCCCCGGTGCACACCGAGGCGACCCGGCGGGCCCGGGGCGCCAGCCGGCGCACCATCTCCACGGCATCCGGGACGGTGTCGGGGGTCGGTTCTTCGGGGATGTCGTGGACACCCGGCGTGAACGCGAAATCGGCGGGCACCCCACCGGGCACCACCAGCGTGTCGATCGTCGCGGGCGCCTCGGCCAGCGACACGTCCACGTCCAGTTTCGCGTAGGCGGTCGTGCCCACGCGCGCACCCGTTGGCGAGGCCAGCAGGACCGTGTAGTTCGCGCCGAAGTCGTTGGCGCGCGCGAAGATTTCCAGCGGCGCGGCTACGTCTTGCAAGGTCACCTTGTCGTAGAGCGCGAACACGACGATCCGGGGCGCACGGGCGCCCGAGCCGCTCGCCTGCTGGCCCCGCGAATCGTCGGCCACGGTCCTAGGTGCCGCCCTTCGGTGATCGTCGTGCCGCCGAATGTAATGGACTGCTGTTACCTCGACATTGCGCCGCGGCGATTATCGAGCCGGCGGTGGGAACCGCTCGATCCAGTGCCGGGCGATGTCCACCCGGCGGGTGATCCACACCTTGTCGTGGGACTGCACGTGGTCCAGGAAGCGTTCCAGCGCGGCGGTGCGGCCCGGGCGCCCGGCCAGCCGGCAGTGCAGTCCGATCGACAGCATCTTCGGGGCACCCGCGGCGCCCTCGGCGTACAACACGTCGAAAGCGTCACGCAGGTGGGCGAAAAACTGCTCCCCAGAAGGGAACCCGCCAGGGATGACGAAGCGCATGTCATTGGTGTCCAGCGCGTACGGGACCACCAGGTGGTCAGTGCCGTCGACTCGTGTCCAGTACGGCAGGTCGTCGGCATAGGAGTCGGAGTCGTAGAGAAAGCCGCCGTGCTCGACCACCAGTTGGCGGGTCTGCGGCGAGTCACGGCCGGTGTACCAGCCCACCGGCGCCGAGCCCGTCAGCTCGGTGAGCACCCGCACCGCCTCGGCCAGGTGCGCGCGCTCGACGTCCGGCTCGACCGTCTGGTAGCTGATCCAGCGCAGGCCGTGACAGGCGATCTCGTCACGACGAGCGGCGAAGGCCGCGACCGCCTCGGGGTTGCGGGCCAGCGCCATCGCGACGCCGAAGACGGTCAGCGGCAGGCCCCTCCGGTCGAAGACCCGCAGCACTCGCCACAGGCCGGCCCGGGAGCCGTACTCGTAGAGCGATTCCATGCTCATGTGACGGTTCGGGAATGGTTGGGCACCAGAGATTTCCGATAGGAAGATCTCCGATGCCGGGTCACCGTGCAGGACGGTGTTCTCGGCACCTTCCTCGTAGTTGAGGACGAACTGTACGGCGATGTTGGCCTCACCGGGCCACTGCGGATTCGGCGGGTGGGGCCCATAGCCGACCATGTCGCGGGGATACTGCACGGGGCCGTCGGTCATGGCTGCATTCTGGCAGGCGCCGGCCGTGCCGGCCCGGCACGCGGCATCGCGCCCGCTTTCCCCGGGGTCGGACTCGCCCGCGACAAGGCAGCATGGAACCATGCCGTCCACACTGCTGTGGTTTCGCCGCGATCTGCGGCTGACCGACCTGCCGCCGCTGCTGGAGGCCGCCGCCGGCGGTGCCGAGGTGCTGGCGTGCTTCGTGCTGGATCCACGGCTGGAGAAATCCGCCGGCCCGCGCCGGCTGCAGTACCTCGGCGACGCGCTGCGTGCGGTGTCCGGTGCACTCGACGGCCGGTTGCTGATCACCAGGGGGCGCCCGGAAGAGCGGATTCCCGCACTGTGCCGGGCCGTCGACGCGCAGGCCGTGCATGTCTCGGCCGATTTCAGCCCGTTCGGCGTGCGGCGCGACGAGGCGGTGGCCGCTGCGTTGGCCGACGCCGCCGTGACGTTGCAGCCCACCGGCTCGCCGTATCTGGTGTCGCCGGGCCGGGTCACGAAGGACGACGGGACGCCGTACAAGGTGTTCACGCCGTATCTGGCCAGGTGGCGCGAGCTCGGCTGGCGGGCGCCCGCGGCATCGGCCAAGGCGGCGGTGAACTGGATCGACCCGGCGGACCTACCCGCGTCGATCACGCGGGTGGACCCGCCCGACCCGGGGGCGACGCTCGACATCGACGCCGGCGAGCCGGCGGCATTGCGCCAGTGGGCCGACTTCGTCGAGTCCGGCTTGGCCGACTACGCCGAGGACCGCAACCGTCCCGACAAGCCCGGGACCAGCCGGATGTCGGCTCACCTCAAGTTCGGTGCCATCCACCCCCGCACCATGGCGGCCGATTTGAATTTCCGTGCCTCCGGGCCCGACGCCTATCTGCGGGAGCTCGCCTTCCGCGACTTCTATGCCGACGTGCTGCGGGAGTGGCCGGACAGCGCGTGGTGGAACTGGAATCGCCGCTACGACGCGATCGAGGTCGACACCGACGAGGCCGCCACCGCGGCCTTCGAGGCTTGGAAACAGGGCCGCACCGGATTTCCAATCGTCGACGCCGGCATGCGCCAGCTGCGCGAGACCGGCTTCATGCACAACAGGGTGCGGATGATCGTCGCCTCGTTCCTGGTCAAGGATCTGCATTTGCCCTGGCAGTGGGGCGCGCGCTGGTTCCTCGACCAGCTGGTCGACGGTGATGTGGCGAACAACCAGCACGGCTGGCAGTGGTGCGCGGGGTCGGGGACCGACGCGGCGCCGTATTTCCGGGTGTTCAACCCGACGGCGCAGGGCGAGAAGTTCGACCCCGACGGTCATTACGTGCGGCGGTGGGTGGCGGAGCTGGCCGATGTCGCCGACGTGCACAAGCTCAAGGGTGGCCGGCCGGCGGGGTACCCCGATCCCGTCGTCGATCACGCCGCCGAGCGCGTCGAAGCGCTGCGACGCTACGGCCGGATCGGCTGAGCCCACGCCGGGCCGATGTGCCAGAATGACCCGAGTTGCCGATCTTTCGACAGGAGCCGCAATGGTGAGTACCGAGGTGGAGCGTTACACGGAAGTCGACCCCGCCGACGTGCCTTCTGCTGCCTGGGGTTGGAGCAAGATCAACTACCGCACCTGGTACGCGGCCGGCATCTTCGTCGTGGTGTTCCTGCTGGCGATGCTGCGGGGCAACCACGTGGGCCACGTCGAGGACTACGTGCTGATCGTCTTCGCGGTCCTGGTTGCCGGCGTGATCATCCGCGACTGGTGGGGCCGCCGCCGCGGCTGGCTGCGCTAGCCGGTTCTGCGCCGACTTCGACGTTTTGTCGCGATTTGCTCGCACTTCTTCTGCGAATCGTCGGGTTCGGCGAAATCAACTACTGGCCGCAAGCTGGCCGCACGCCGCCGCGATCTCACGCCCGCGGGTGTCGCGCACCGTGCACGAGACTCCTGCCGCGCGTACGCGGCGCACGAAGTCACGTTCGACGGGCTTGGGGCTGGCATCCCATTCGCTTCCCGGTGTCGGGTTGAGCGGAATCAGATTCACGTGCACCAGCGGCCCAAGCGCCCGGTGCAGCTTCTTACCCAGCAGATCGGCCCGCCACCCCTGGTCGTTGACGTCGCGAATCAGCGCGTACTCGATGGACACCCGGCGACCGGTCGAGTCCGCGTAGTATCGGGCGGCCTCGAGGACCTCGCTGACCTTCCAGCGGTTGTTGACCGGCACCAGCGTGTCGCGCAGCTCGTCGTCGGGGGTGTGCAGCGACAACGCCAGCGTGACGCCCAGGTGCTCGTCGGCCAGTTTGCGGATCGCCGGCGCCAGCCCGACCGTCGACACCGTCACCGACCGGGCCGATATCCCGAACCCCTCCGGCGGGGCTGCGGTGATCCGCCGGACCGCGGCGAGCACCCGTCCGTAGTTGGCTAGCGGCTCACCCATCCCCATGAACACCACATTCGAGAGGCGATCACCGAAGCCGTCGCGCAAGGTGACCGCCGCGGCACGCACCTGTTCGAGAATCTCGGCTGTGCTCAGATTCCGGGTCAGACCGCCCTGCCCGGTGGCGCAGAACGGGCAGGCCATCCCGCAGCCGGCCTGCGACGAGATGCACACCGTGTTGCGATTCGGGTAGCGCATCAGCACCGATTCGAAGGTCGTCCCGTCGTGCGCGCGCCATAGCGTCTTGCGGGTCTCCCCGGCATCGCAGTCGATCTCGCGCGCCACCGACAGCAGCTTCGGGAACAGCGCGTCGGCGACGGCGTCGCGCACCGCCACGGGCAGATCGGTCATCTGTTGCGGATCGGCGAGCAACCGACCGTAGTACTGCTGCGCGAGTTGCTTGGCCCGGAACGCGGGCAGGCCGAGCGCGGCCACCGCGGCCGCACGGCCCTCGGCGTCGAGGTCAGCAAGATGGCGCGGCGGCAGCGCGCGCCGGGGTGCCTCGAAGACGAGTTCCTGTTTCATCACGTCCAGTATCGCTGACCACAGGCTCGACCGGACCCGACCAGCTCAGGCCAGCAGCGTCAGCACGATCCAGCCGGCGACGGCCGAGGGCAGCATCGCGTCGATGCGGTCCATGATGCCGCCGTGGCCCGGCAGCAGTGTGCCCATGTCCTTGATGCCCATGTCCCTCTTGACCTGCGATTCGACCAGATCACCCAGGACGCCGGTAATCACCAGCATCAGCCCGAGGGGCAGGCCCACCCAGGCCGGCTTGTGCAGCAGGAATGTCACCGACAACACAGCAGCGGTGATGCCGAACAGCAACGAACCACCCAGGCCCTCCCAAGATTTCTTCGGGCTGATAGCCGGGGCCAGCAGATGCTTGCCGAACAGCACGCCGGCGATGTAACCGCCGATGTCGGCGAAGACGACGGTCGCGATGACGGTGAACACCCGGGCTCCGCCGTTGTCCTGGAAGATCAACAGTGCGGTGAAACTCGCGAACAGCGGTACCCAGGTGGCCAGCAGCACCGTCGCGGCGATGTCGTGAAGGTAGTTGACGGGCTGCTCGCGCAGGCCCTGACCGAGCAGGCGCCACACCATCGACACCACGATGGTTCCGCCGTAGGCGCCGAGGGTGCCGGCCACACCCCAGGGCCAGGCCAGCCAGATCATCGCCTGGCCACCGAGCAGAAGCGGCACGACGGGCAGTGCGTAGCCGTGCTCGCGCAACCGGCGCACCACCTCGTGGGTGGCGATCGCGATGGCGGTCGCGAGCAGCGGGAACCACCATTTCGGCGCGAACAACAGGCTGCCAATCGCCATTGCGCCCAAGACGGCGCCGACGGCGATCGCGGCGGGCAGATCGCGACCGGCTCGTGAGGTCTTCTTCTCCGCCGCCCGGAAGTCGGGAGCGCCGGACTCGGTATCTGCCACGGGCGATGGTTGCTGAGCGGTCGTCAGACCTCCAGCAGCTCGCCTTCTTTGTGCTTGACCAATTCGTCGATCTGAGCGGTGTACTGGTGGGTGGACTTGTCGAGGTCCTTCTCCGCCCGGCTGACGTCGTCCTCGCCGGCGTCGCCGTCCTTCTTGATTCGGGCCAGCTCCTCCATCGCCTTGCGTCGGATGTTGCGGACCGAAACCTTGGCGTCCTCGCCCTTGGCCTTGGCCTGCTTGACCAGGTCGCGGCGGCGCTCCTCGGTGAGCTGCGGGATCGACACGCGGATGATGTTGCCGTCGTTGGTGGGGTTCACGCCCAGATCGGAGTTGCGGATCGCATCCTCGATCGCCTTGAGCTGCGAAGCCTCGTAGGGCTTGATGACCACCATCCGCGCCTCGGGGACGTTGATGCTCGACAGCTGCGTGATCGGGGTCGCCGAACCGTAGTAGTCCACCACGACGCGCGCGAACATGCCGGGGTTGGCCCGGCCGGTACGGATGGACGACAAATCGTCGCGGGCGACCGCGACAGCCTTCTCCATCTTCTCTTCGGCGTCGAAGAGCGCCTCGTCAATCATGTGCTTGGGTCCTCCCTCAGGTGGTGACCAATGTCCCGATCTTCTCACCTGCGACTGCCCGGGCGATATTCCCGTTCGTCAGCAGGTTGAAAACCAGGATCGGCATGCCGTTGTCCATGCACAGGCTGAATGCCGTGGCGTCGGCAACTCGCAGTCCGCGGTCGATGACCTCGCGGTGGGTGACCTCGGTGAGCATCTCGGCGTCCGGGTTCTCCCGCGGATCGTCGGTGAAGATGCCGTCCACCGCCTTGGCCATCAACACCACGTCGGCGCCGATCTCCAGGGCACGCTGCGCGGCGGTGGTGTCGGTGGAGAAGTACGGCAGCCCCATGCCGGCGCCGAAGATGACCACCCGGCCTTTCTCCAGATGCCGGACGGCGCGCAACGGAATGTAGGGCTCGGCGACCTGGCCCATGGTGATGGCGGTCTGCACTCTGGTGACTATGCCTTCCTTCTCCAGGAAGTCTTGCAGCGCAAGGCTATTCATCACGGTGCCCAGCATGCCCATATAGTCCGAACGGGTGCGCTCCATGCCCCGCTGCTGCAGCTGGGCGCCGCGGAAGAAGTTCCCACCGCCGATCACGACGGCGACCTGCACACCGCTGCGCACCACCTCGGCGATCTGGCGCGCCACCTGGGCGACGACGTCGGGATCCAGGCCCACCGACCCGCCACCGAACATCTCGCCACCGAGCTTCAACAACACCCGCGAATAGTTTCCGCGCAGATCCGCAGCGGGCGTCGCCGACGGCTCATCCCCGTTGGGACCGGATGACTCCCCCATCAGACTCCTCGGATTAGTCAGACTCCTGGCATGAGAGTGCCATCCCGGCGACGTTCGGGACGGCACTTCCATCCTGCCTCATCGCCGCGGCCGGCGATTTCCCGGGTTGGAGCGCATTCGTGCTCACCACAGCACGGCGATCCCGGCGGCAGTCAGAGACAACAGCCCCACCGCGGCGAACACCGGGCGAGCGACGGGCTCGCCGGTGCGCCGCTGGCGGGCATTGCCGATCCCCAGCAGACCGCCGATGATCACCAGGATGGCGAGCTTGACGCCGATCTTCGGATAGTTCAGGACGACGCCGGCCGGCCATGGGGCGGCCAGGGCGAGCCCGCTGATCAGCGAGACGAGCAGCCCGTAGTCCATGACCCGGGTGGTGCGGAACCGGCGGGCGGCCGCCTCGGCCACCCAGGCCCCGAACGTGGTGGCGAAGCCGACGATGTGGACCAGTACAACTACGTTGCGTAGTAGTTCCATGGCGGTGAGCGTACGACATGCCGCGCCGCCGCGCCGACGGCTTCAGCCCAGGTGAGCGGACAACAGCCAGGCCGGCATCGACTTGCGGCCGCCGGGCTCGTCACGGATGTCGCGTCCGGCTAGAGCTTCCAGCATGGGCGAGTCGGCGGGGACGTTGGCGTGGATGCGCGCCGGCCGGATCTCGTCGATCACCCAGTACGGTTCGACCGCGGCACGCAACTCGTCGGCGGTGACCGGGTTCGCCGGGCCGGCGGCCGGGATGCCCGCCGAGTCGAAGACCAGCACGTAGTAAGACGCCCCGGGTGCCGCCGCACGCACGATCGAGCGCAGATAGCCTTCGCGAGCCTCAATCGGCATCGAGTGGAACAGCGTGGAGTCGACGATGGTGCCGAACCGCCCGTCGTAGCCGCCGAAGTCACTGATGTCGGCGACGTCGAAAGTGACGTTGGACAGGCCGCGACGGGCTGCCTCGGCGCGGGCCAGTTCGATGGCGGTCGGCGAAAGATCCAGACCGACGGCGGTGACGCCACGCTCGGCCAGATACAGCGACACCGCCGCCTCGCCGCAGCCGGCGTCCAGGACGTCGCCGTGGAACTTGCCCTGCTCAATCAGCGCCGCGATCTCAGGTTGCGGCTCGCCGATACTCCACGGCGGGCGGGCACCCTGGAACCCCGGTGCGTCGCCACGGTAGACCGATTCAAAGAGATCTGCGGGGGTAGTCATGGTCCATGGTTATCAACACAATTGATATATCTCAACATAATTGACATGTCTGCTTCCGGTGACGAACCCCTGGGCTACCTGTTGTACCGGGTCACCACGGCCCTGCGAGCCGAGGTGTGCACCACGGCGCTGGGATCCGCGGACCTGTCGTTCCCGCAATACATCTGCATGCGCCTGCTGTCGAAGTCGCCACAGCGGTCCAACGCCGAACTGGCCCGCGACACCGGCGTCTCCCCGCAGGCGACGAACATGGTGCTGCGCAGCCTCGAGGAACGCGGACTGGCGACCCGGCCGGCCAGCGTCGCCTCGGGGCGCTCATTGCCGGCGAAACTCACCCGCGCCGGGGCAACATTGCTGGCGAGCACCGAGGACGGGGTACGTGCCGCCGAACAGCGTTTGATGGCGGACCTCAGTGCCGACCAACGGCGCGAGTTCCGCCGCATCCTCACCGCGCTCGCGTTCTGACAGGCCACGCCTGCGCCGACCCAGAATGATTGGCGGCATCATATTTCGATCAATTGGCGTCCGCGGATTCGGCGAACGAGACGACCGGCGGCCCCGCTGGTTGCCAGGTGTCCATCGCCAGACCCATCTGCTCGTCGTCGAGTGCAGGCACGACCAGGCGGTGATGATCGCCGCTATTGCGGACACTGTCCAACAGCAGGCCAACATAGCGCCGCCACAGATCCGACTGGACGTCGCCGGCGAACTCGCTGACCGTGCCGGCCAGCAGGCCGAAGATCGGCATGTCGGTCGCGGATATCTCCAGCCGCAGATCGCCGGAGAGCTTGGCCCGCTCGACCAACTCCTTGAGCGCAGGCGACAGCCGCTCCTGGGCCGCCTTGACCCGGACGCCGCCGTAGGCCTTGCTGAACGCGATCTCGCGCAGACCTCGGTCGATTGCGGTCAACTCACACATGGCCTCGACGAACCCGGCGAATCCCCGCCACGGGTCCGGATCACGCAGACCCGCCTCCGCCAGGTCGGTGAGCTGATCGAGGCCGTCGACGAAGATCGCCTCCAAGAGCTCGTCCTTGGACCGGAACCTGCGGTACACGGTTCCCACTCCGACGCCCGCGTGATGGGCGACGTCGTTGAGGTTGGGCTCCAACCCCTTTTCAGCGAACAGGCTGCGAGCCGCCGCGAGCACCCGCCGCCGATTGCGTTCGGCATCACTGCGAAGCGGGCGGCCGATCATAGGGGATCCTGTCACGCCGGCAAGTCTAGCGATTGCACCATAGAAGACGGATTTGGACGATCCACCGCTCGTGCCGGCGTAGCGATCAGGGGCTGGCGATCGTCCCGCCGCTGCGACGGTGGTTCGGTCGCCCCGCCCACACGCCCGCCCGCCCCACAATCGAAATCCGCCCCCGGCATCATGCCGGGGGCGGCTCTCCGCTCGGGCAGCGCCCGAGGATCGCGCTCAGTCGACTCTGATCTCGCTGTGCTCGGTGGTCTGCCAACCACCCGCGATGTCGCCGTGGTGGCTGTGGCAGCCCTTCGGCGGTGACGGGGGCAGATCCAGCGCCGGGTTGCCATCGAAGAACCCGACCGGCTTCATCTTGAATCCGGTGTAGTGGCAGGGCATCACCGGCCAATCCTCCGGGCATACGATGTGATGCGCGCCGACGGTGTACCACAACACGATGTCGGTGTTCTCCAACGGTGCGTCGTCGGCGATGTACTCGGGCAGGCCCTGGGCCTCAGCGCACTGGTACATGTAGTCGCCGGCGGCGAACTTCTCCGCCGGGTCGTACTTGGTCACCCACAGGTTGTGTTGGACGAACCGGGCCCGGTCGTAGATGTAGGAGCCCTCCTGCACCATCACCGGAACCGGGTCACGCGGCATCAGCTTGTAGCCCACCTGGGCGCCAAGCTCGTTGACCTTGTTCGGATTGGTGACTTTCCAGTACCGGCCGGTCGACCAGTTCCAGTCCCGCGCCCCCTGCGCCTCCGAGGCCACCAGGGTGTCCTTGGCGATCCAGGCGTTGTGGTGCGGATTCAGGTCGGCCTCGGGCTCGACGACCGAATCCACCTCGTAGACACTGTTCTTCGGCCCGTCGATGCTCATGTCCAGGCGGAAGTTGAAGAAGTGCTGATGGTTGGGCCCGTAGATGCCGGGCGCGACCAGCTTGCCCCACCGCGGCACCTCCCCCTCGGGAATGGAGCCCGTCGTCAACACACCGGAGAGCTTGACCTCCATCTCGATCGACGCGTCGTTGTAGAGGTACCAGAAGAACCCATACTCGTAGTTGCCGACCGTGCAGATCATCGAGATCACCAACCGACGCGACCGGCGCACCTCCACCTCGCCGGTCCGAAAATCGGTGTGCTTCCAGGAGATCCCGTAGTCCTCCTCGTGCATGCAGATCGCGTTGGGGATGATGACCGCGTTGCCGTCCGAGTCGTGCACGGTGCCGTCGAAGTAGAAGATCTCGCCCAGGCAGTCACAGCCCAGGGTGAGCGGGTTCGCCGAGAACCCCATCCCGACCTCGCCCATGTCGAACACGTTCTTGTTCCAGTGCGTCGGCGAGGTGTCCCCGTAGGGCACCACCATCTCCGAGAGCGCGGCCCGGTACATGATGGGCCGCACGGTGCCGCGATCGTTGTACGTGATCTCATGCAGGGTCAACCCCTCGCGAGGGTTGAACCCCACCCGTAGAGACCACTTCTGCCACTGGACCTTCCAGCCGTCGACGGTGAAGCTCGGCCCGTCGGGCTGGGTGATCTCGATGGTCTTGACGTCGTCGCGGAACTGGCTGAACGCCGGCCGGTTGTCCTCGTCGAACATGTACTGCGCGGAGTAGTTGCCGGCCTTCGGGGGCAGCGGTACCACGCCGTGGTCTTCGACATCGAGGACCTTCATCGCGTCGAGGTCGAAGGTGACGATCATGCCCTCGACCGGCCGGGCGTAGCCGTGCTCGGAGGGCGCGGCCCGCATGAACGTCAACGGCCGGCAGATCAGCGGCGAGTTGTCGTAGTGGTCCTGGGCCCCGTAATAGCCGGCGGGCCACGGGTCGATCATCGCGAGGTCGAAATCGGTGATCCCGCGCTTGCGCATAGCCTCCTGCCACCGCGGGTCGGCGCGGACCACCTCTTCCACGCCGGTCATGTGTTCGACCAGATACGAGGGGAACCGGCCCGGGATCGCCTTCCACGATTCGACCACCCGGGCACCGATGTCGACCACCGACTCGTAGATCATCTTCGCCGCGCCGTCGTACATCGTGATGAACGCGCGCCGGGGCACATCGCTTATCGACTCGAAGCTCAATTGCGCGTTCTTGTCCGGTTCGGCGAGCTGGATCATCACGAATTTCAGTGTGGGAGTAGCGTACTGCGACTCCTTGACGACGGCCGCTGCTGCCTCGATCTCGGCTCCCGACAGCGGGTCGAGGGGGTAGCAGGCGCGGTCTCCGGTCGTTCCCGTGCCCAGTACGGTGCTGTCCATAGTCATTGTGAGTTAAACCGCCTCAGGGGTTTCGGATTTCTTGAGGTCCAGCACGGCCAGGTGGGCCAGTGCGTCTTCGGAGGTCATCTTGCGGGCCGAACGCCGGCCGAAGATGTAGACGACGACACCGAGGGCGAACATGCCCGCGGCGATGCTCCCGGTCCACATCATCCAGGTGCTGTCCGGCACGTCGGCGATCCACGACTTGGCGAACGAGTAGTAGATGCCGCCGATGGTGCCCAGCGAGCCGATCACAATTGCGATCCACACCCCGGCCATGCCGCCCGGGATACGCCAGAACTGTTCGGAGGCATACCGATCGGCGTACTTCTTGCGCGCGATGACGACCGGGATCAGGAAGAAGAACCCGGAGATCAGCCACGCGATCGACAGACCACCCTGCAGGAACACGGTGACGTTGGCCATGCTGCTCTGGGAGTAGAGGCCCACGATGAGCAGCGACGACAGCACACCCTGGATCAGCACGGCGGTGACCGGGTTGCGGGTACGCGGGTTGAGGTGGGTGAAGATTCGCGGCAGGTGGCGCTCCAGACCGGAGACGAAGATCAGCCGCGAGTAGGTGACCTGGTAGCTCATCAACGCCACGAACACGATGATGGCCAGCACGACAGCCGCCACTTCCATCACGCCCTTGGGTGCGGCGGTACCGAGCATCCCGATGACACCGGTGACCGGATTGACCTGGTCGGCCGGCAGCACCATGATCGTGCCCAGCGTGGTGAGCAGGTAGATCAGGATCAGGGCGATCGATCCGTAGACGACCATCTTCGGTCCACTCTTGCGCACCGAGAGGAACTCCGCGCCCATGTTGTAGGGCGTCTCCACGCCGACCAGGTAGAGCAGCACGGTGCCGTAGAGGAACCCGGCGCCGGCGAAGTCGGGCACCATCGCGGCGTGCGCGGTGAACTCCTGCGCCGACCCGTTCCGGAACGCATAGATGACACCCGAGATGAAGATGACGGCGGTCAGCACCCAGTACACGACGAAGACGGTGTTCATGATGCGTTGGTTAGCCGCCAGTTTGGCCAGCGCCAAACCGATGACGGCCCACAGCAACGCCACCTGCAGGATGATGCTCAGCGTCAGGCCCAGTTCGGCGTGGAACGCCAGCAGCAGGAACTGCAGGATGATCGCCGGCGACGAAGCCGAGTTGAGCACCACCGGAATCCACGACAGGTAGCCGCCGATGAAGCCCCAGGTCTCCCCCATGGTGCGGGTCGCCCAGATGTAGACGCCGCCCTCACCGGGCCACAGGTTGCCCAGTTCGGCAACGGCCATACCCGCAGGGATGAGGAACGTGAGGATGCCGAGAATCCACATGGGGATGGCGGTCCAGCCGCCGGCCGCCATGATGGACGAGCCGGTGATCCAGCAGATGATGAAGACGTAGGTGGCCGTGAGGCCGAACGTCGTCATCACCTTGGGCAGCACCTGTTCGGGGACGAGCTCGGTAGTCAGAAGCTTGTCGCGTTGGCCAGACGCCGGAGCCTCGAGTTCTTGCGTCATACGTGTACTCCCAATCCAGTTCAGGTCAGGTGATTCGGCTTGGATCAGTTGACGATTTGTCCGTCTCGCATACGGACGACACGGCTCGCTTCGTCGGCCACCGTGGGATCATGGGTGCTCGCGACGACCGTGACGCCCAGCGTCGAACACAGATCGCGCAGCATGCGGACCACCGTCTCACCGGTGCGGTGGTCAAGGTTCGCGGTCGGCTCGTCGGCGAGCACGAGGGTCGGGTTGCTGATCAGCGACCGCGCGATCGCGGTGCGCTGCTGTTCACCGCCGGACATCTTGGTCGGCTGGTGGTGGACCCGGTGGGACAGGCCGACCAGGTCGAGCAGTTCCAAGGCGCGCGCACGCAGCGACTTGCGATCGTATGGCTCGAACATCAGTGGTAGTTCGACGTTTTCGACCGCCGACAGGAACGGGATCAGGTTATAGCTCTGGAAGATGAAGCCGATGGTGTCGTGGCGCAGGGCGGCGAACTGGCTTTCGGTCAGCTTGGCGGTGTCTCGCCCGGCGATGGCCACCGACCCCTTGGTGGGCCGGTCCAGGCCGCCGATGATGTTCAGCAGCGTCGACTTTCCGCTGCCGCTCGGGCCCATCAGGCAGACGAATTCGCCCGGCATCACGGTCAGGTCGGCGGCGATGAGCGCCTTGACCACCTCGTCGCCGAGCTTGTGCAGTTTCCACACGTCGCTGATCTCGATCACCGGCGCCGGCTCGGGCGCCTGGGTGGCCTGCGGCGTGGCGTCTTCGACTGCGGTCACGGGTCTAACCTCCGGTCGACAGGGAGCGAATTGGTGGACGCGACGCCGCGTTCCACGTGGGGATGATGCTGGTGGCCAACGCGGCGAAGATGCTCACCACGATCGCGATCACCGCGCCGAGCCCGAGCCCGGCCGTCGACACCCCGGTGGGAACCAGTCCCAGCGCGGCGAGTACCACCGCGGCCACGACTGCCAGGACCACACCGAGCAGCGCTCCGAGCGTGGCACCGACCGTGGGTTCGACGAGCAGGGCAGCGATCACCGGCCGGCGGGGGACACCGGTGGCGCCGAGCACACCGAGTTCACGGGTGCGATGGGCGATGGTGCGGGTGGTGGCCACCGCCACCTCCACCACGCCGACCAGCAGCACGGTGATGGCGATCAGGATGACGGCCCGGCCTATCTCGGCGGCGTGGCCCAGCGAGGCGGATTGCTCTCGGATTCCCGCCGACATCGCGAAGACGATGACGACCAGGAACGCACCGGTAGCCGTGGTGACGATCGGCAACACGATCTCGCGCACGCGCCGCCTCGCGGCCAGCCAGCCGTAGGACAGTCCATAGGTGATCATCAGCGGGCTCCGAGCAGATCGACCGGCCGCTGCTGCAGCAGCCGGTGCACGGGGATGAGGGCGCCGACGATGGCCATCGCGGGCAGGAAACCGGCGACCATGCCGGCGGCCTGCAGCCAGGCGATCGGGGTCGCAATGCCGGGAATCACCAGTGCCACCGCGATTCCGGCAGCCGCCACCCCGAGCACGTAGGCGGCAACGAATACCACCGCGGACTCGACGAGGAAGAAGTAGAGCACTTCGTCGGCCAGCCCGATGCTCGACATGATGCCGAACTCGCGGCGGCGTTCCTGGACCGCGGCCAGGAACGACGACACCGCGATGATGAAGCCGAGCACCAGGCCGATGATCGAGATGATGCCGAGCGTCGAACCGGTGACCTTGCCAGAGAACAGCGCCGAAAACTTCTGGTCGAAGGTAAGCGGGCCCGAGCCGCCGACGGTGTCGTAGATCAGCCCGGCGCCACCGGGATCGGGCTTGACCGAGGGATCCGATGTCGACGGCAGCCCGACGGCACCGCCGAACACCTCACCCAGCGTGCGGCTCTTCTCCTGCCCGGCCGGCGCGTAGACCGTCCACCAGCCGTGCTCGCCGACCACCGACTGTGCAAGCCTGGTGGCGACCGTGATCGACTGGCCGGCGCCGCGGATCTGCACACTGAGATCCTGGCCGCCGACCACGATCCGGTCGCCGTCGTGCACGCCCAGGCGCTCGGCGATACCTGAGCCCAAAACTGCTTGCCCAGGCGAGATTTCGTCGGTGCCGCGCAAGGACACCGCAACGCCGTTGACATCGGTGGTCCCCGACAGCGTCTTGACGGCACGCCAGCCCTCGGGGCCGGCGATGGCCGGGGCGTCGCCGTCGGCGATCAGCGCCTGGGTGGCACCGTCGTAGTGCACCCCGGCGGCGGGCACCGCCCACAACTGGGCGCCGCCGAGGACGTCGGTCACCGAATCGGCACCGGTGATCGCGAAGCTCGACGAGATGGTGCGCACCACCATCACACACGTGATCGCCAGTGCGATACCGAGAACGGACAGGACGAAGCGCTCGGGCCTGCGGCGGATATTCGCCCAGGCGAACCGAAGAAGACACACGATGGTGTTGTTCCCCGATGAGGTGGCGATCGCCGATGGCCGCGAAATCACCGTGGACTCAGTGGTTTCCACACCGAACATATTCAGCGCGGCCTGTTTCGCGAATCAGAGCGCAATGATGTCCGCCGGGTTAAGTCAGCACCGGTGTTGTTAATTCGACGTGTCCCCAACCGACGACCCCGCCCACCGGCCACACCGCCGTCCGCCCGCACGGCTATCTCCGCGCCCGGTCGGTGACAGCGAAGAGTCAAAAAGGTAGCCCCCAATTTCTACTCGGTCCCGCTTAGGCTCCGCTTTTTGAGGGCTGTGTCGCTGTGTCGCTTCGGCGGCGCGGGCAGCCCAGCCTGGAAGCAAGCGACAGCACACAAGCCACATCACATAGGGGTGATCGAACGCGTGGACATCGCGCAGGACCGCAGCATCCATCGATGGCGTCGCCAGCTCACCGCCTACCAGCGTGATCTGTGGATGGTCGTCGACCTCTTCCCCGGGGTGCCCTGCTACATCTCGGGACTGCAGGCGCACCTGGTCGGCGACATCGACATCGATCTGCTCATCGCGTGCTACCGACGGGCCTGGCAACGCCACGACGGGATGCGGGTGCGCTTCGGCGTCGCCGACGGAGTGCCCTACCAGGAGTTCGCCACCGAACTGCCGCCGATCGAGCATCACGACCTGTCCGCGCACGCCGACCCGGAAGCGGCGGCACGCGCGGTGATAGGCGCGTCGATGTGCTCACCGATCGACCTGCGGGACGGACGGGTGCCGCTCCAGCTGACCCTGCTGCGGGAGAGCGCCACGTCCTACCGGGTATTGCTGCGCTCGCACCATGTCGCCACCGACGCCACCGGGCTGTTCATCCTCGCCGCCCACATCCTCGCGGAATACAACATCGTCACGACGACCGGTGAACCTGCCGACGTCGCGGGGTCGTCGTTCCTGGAATGCATCGACCGGGCACACGAATACCGCCAGTCCGAGCAATGGCAGGCCGACCGCGACTTTCTGCTCGCCCAGGCCGGTGACACCCCGGCAGTCCTGTTCGACCGTCCCAGCCGCGAGCCCGCGCCGGTGGCGCGGTACCGCTGCGAGCTGCCCCGTTCGTACGCCGACCGGGTGCGCGCCGCAGGCCTGCCGTTCTTCCCCTACCTGTGCACCATCGTGGGCACCTACCTGAGCCATGTGCTGCGCAGCGACGACATCACCATCGGCATTCCGCTGAACAACCGCATCGGCGCCGAAACGGGGGTCGCGGGCGGACATCTGGCCAACACGCTCCCGTTGCGCGTCGAGTTCGGCGATCAGCGCCACCTCACCGATGTGGTGGCCGACGTCAAGCGCCGCGTCCAGGACACCAAAGCGCGGCAGCGCTTCGCACTGGGCGACCTGATGACCGAGTTGCGGCGTAGCGGCGGCGACGTAGGACCGCTGTTCGACGTCACGGTCAACTACCTGCGACTGCCGCAGGTCGCCGCGTTGTCCCCGATCGTCGAGAGCGTCGACGGCCTCCCCCAGGGCACCGACCTGCTCACTCTGGCCGTGCACGTGCACGAGTTCGACGCGGACGGCCCGATGGAACTGATCTTCGACTACGCCACCGACGTCTTCGACGAGGACTATCCAATCGAGGCCGTCGAGGCGGCGCTCAAGACCCTCTTCGACGCCGGCCTCGCAGCACTGGACAGCGATCCGCGGACACTGCCGATGGTGACGGCCGAAGACCACGACACCCTCGTCGACCGGAATCGGCAGACCACGCCCCCCTGCGACCGGTCCGCCGGCGTGATCGGCCGGATCGCCGAGCAGATCGCCCAGAACCCCCACCTGCCGGCCGTGCTCAGCCTCGGTGGCGCCCCGCTGACCTACGCCCAGCTCGGCGCTCGGGTCGCCGGATTGACCGCCGCCCTCGGCGAGCGCGGCATCGGCAGCGGAGACCGCGTCGGCGTGGTCCTGCAACGCAGCCCCGACCTGGTGGTGGCGATCCTGGCGGTAATGCATGCCGGAGCGGCCTACGTGCCGGTGGACCCGCGGCATCCGGTCGAGCGAGTCACCCAGGTGCTGCGCGACGCCGATGTCTCAGCGGTGATCGCCGACGGCGCCCTGGGCGCCGACCTCGGCCAATTCACGGTCCTGGGACCGGCTTCCGGCACCGCCCAGCCGGCCGGCCGACTCGACGGGGACAGCCCGCACGGCCGCGAACTCGCCTACGTCATGTACACCTCCGGATCTACGGGGCAGCCCAAAGGTGTCGGCGTCGAACACCATTCGTTGATCAATCGGCTGGAATGGATGCAGCGCAACTATCCGATCGGTCCCGGGGACGTCATCATGCACAAGACGTCGATCTCCTTCGACGTCTCGGTTTGGGAGCTGTTCTGGTGGGCAATGCACGGCGCCGCCGTCGGACTACCACCGCCGGGCGCCGAACGGGATCCGCGCGAGATCCTCGATACCGTGTCGCAGCTCGGTGTCACGGTCATGCATTTCGTGCCGTCGATGTTGACACCCTTCCTCGACCTGCTCGAGGAACGCCCCGATGCGGTCACGCGGGCGGCCGGCCTTCGGGTGGTGTTCTGTAGCGGTGAGTCGCTGCGCCCGCAACAGGTAGTCCGCTTCAACCGGGCATTCGCCCATCTCGGCGACCGCGCGCCACGGCTGGTCAATCTGTACGGCCCCACCGAGGCCACCGTGGACGTCTCGTCGTTCGACTGCCCGCGCGACCCGCTGCGGGCCCCGCGCCGGGTGCCCATCGGCCGACCCATCGACAACATCCGGCTGTATGTCCTGGGCCGAACCGGCCACCCCCAGCCGACCGGCGTACCCGGCGAGCTCTGCGTCGCCGGCGCCGGCCTGGCCCGCGGATACCTCGGCCGGCCCGATCTGGCCGCGCAGCGATTCGTCGCCGACCCGTTCCACCCCGGTGAACGGATGTACCGCACCGGCGATCTCGCCCGGCGACTCGCCGACGGTCAACTCGACTACCTCGGCCGCATCGATCGTCAGGTCAAGGTGCGGGGTCACCGCGTCGAGCCGGCCGAGGTCGAGAACGCCATCACCGCCGTTCCCGGGGTCAGCGACGCCGTCGTCGTCACCGCCGAAACCGACACGCGGGCACCACATTTGATGGCCTTCTACGTCTGCCCTGGAACCGGCCCGTTCGTCGACGCCGGCTCCCTGCGGGCCCACCTGGCAGACCACCTGCCCGACTTCATGGTCCCGGCCCGCTTGCACCGGGTGGCCGCCATCCCACTGACCGTCAGCGGGAAACCCGACCGGGCCGCCCTGTTCGACAGCTGGTCCGACACCGCGCCGGCCGTCGTGACGCAGCCGCACGACGACGTCCAGGCCGCGCTGGTCGCGGTGTGGCAGCAGGTTCTCGACGTCGAGCAGGTCGGCATCGGCGACAACTTCTTCGACCTCGGCGGTGACTCCATCCTGACGCTGCGCGTCCGGGCGCTGGCCGAAGCCCGCGGAATCCTGGTGGACACCCGCGACATCGCGCGCTACCCCACCGTGGCCGAGCTGGCCAGACACGTCACAACCGGTTTCGATCCGGTGCCCGCCGTTCGGCCGTTCGAACTGGTGGCCGGAGCGGACCGACCGCGGCTGACCGGCCTGGCGGATGCCTACCCGCTGACCCGCCTGCAGCTCGGCATGCTGTTCCACAGCCTCGAGCGGGCCGGGTCGTCGGTGTATCACGACGTGTTCCGCTACAGCCTGCGGATGCCGTGGCACGAGCAGGCCTGGCGTACGGCGTTGAATCTCGCGGTGGCGCGACATCCGGTGCTACGCATGTCGTTCGACCTTGCCGGTTTCAGCGAACCGCTGGCGCTCGTTCACCCCGGGGCAGCAGCGCACTGCGACATCGTGGACCTGCGTGACGCCGATCCCGCACGGGCCGATACCGTGCTGCGTCACCACGTGGACTCCCACCGGCGTGGCGGCTACCTGCTGGACCGGGCCGGGCTCTACCACTTCGGGATCTTCCTGCTGGCCGACCGCATCGACGTGGTGTTCGCCTTCCACCATGCGATCCTCGACGGCTGGAGCGTCTCCACTGTGCTTGCCGAGATCCTGCAGGACTACCGCCATCTCGGCGGCGCCGATGTCCCCGCCGTCACCGGTGCCGATCTACCTTCGTTCGCCGAACATGTTCGCGCCGAACAGCGTTCACTCACCGGCCACGCCGACCGCGACCACTGGACTCAAACGCTTGCCGACGCACCGGCCATCCGGATCCCCGGCATGCGCAGCCACGTGACACCGGCCCAGGACATCTACGAGACCACACCCGCACGAGACGAGCGGATCCGCCACACGCTGGCCATCCCCGCGCCGCTGGCCGCGCGCATCACCCGGGTCGCGGCCACCGAACACGTTCCGGTCAAGTCGCTCTACCTGGCCGCGCACCTGATCGCCGTCGGCCTGTTCGCGGGCCGCACCGACGTCACCACCGGTGTGGTGACCCATACCCGGCCTCAGCGCAGCCACGCCGATCGGGTCGCCGGGCTGTTCCTCAACACCGTCGCGCTGCGCGTCGACACCGCGGCGATGACCTGGCGATCGGTGGTGCACGCCGCTTTCGAGCGGGAGCGGGCCAACGCGGCGCATGCCGGCTACCCGCTGGCCGAAATCCAGCGCGCCACCGACCACGCCGTCGAGGTGGCCTTCAACTACGTCGACTTCAGCAGGGTCAGCTCGCTGCTCGCCGCCGCCGACGTCGAACTCCTCGACATCGAGATCAACGAAGACACCAACTTCGCCGTGTTGGCCACGGTGTCGCGCGATCCCCGCGACGGCACCGTCGCGCTGCGGCTCGACGGCGACCCGGCGCTGTACACGGCCGAACAGCTCGACCAGATCGCGGCCGCATACCTGTTCGCGCTGCAACGGATCTGCAGCGATCCCGATGCCGAAGTCGCATTCAGCGCACCGCCAGCCACCGTGGTCGAGATCGCCACGGTCCAGACGGTGACGGCGCGGTTCGCCGAGCAGGCCCGGACTCGCCCCGACGAGGTAGCTCTGCGAGCCGGAGCGTCCAGCCTGACCTACGCCGAACTGGATGCCATGGCCGATCGCGTCGCGGCGGGGTTGCTTCGCCACGGAACACGCTCGGGCGATCTGGTCGCGTTGAGCACCGGGCGGGGCCCCGCACAGATCGCTGCGGTACTGGGCATCGCCCGGGCCGGCGCGGCCTGTGTACCGATCGACATGACCTATCCGCCGGCGCACCGCGCGGCGATGCTCGACCAGGCGGCCCCGGCCGTCGTCCTCACCGACGGGCCGGCACCGACCGGCCGGCGGCCGCATCTGGCGCTGCCCGACCTGTTGGGCACCCCCGCCGGATCCGTTGCGCTGCCCACCGTTAGAGCTACGGAGCCCGCCTACGTGTTGTTCACCTCGGGCTCCACCGGGACGCCCAAGGGCGTGGTGATGTCTCATCGGGCGCTGGGCAATCTGGTCGACTGGCAGTTGTCAGTTCCCAGCGGATGGTGCGAGCCGGCCGGCCGGGCGCCCTCGACCCTGCAGTTCGCCCCGCTCTCGTTCGACGTGGCGTTCCAGGAGATCTACACCACGTTGTGCGGTGGCGGCACGCTGGTGCTGATCTCCGAGGACCAGCGTCTGGATTTGCCTGCGCTGCTGGATGTTCTGGATGCGACCGGCACCCAACGGGTGTTCCTGCCGTACGTGGCGCTGCAGCCGCTCGCGGAGGCTGCAGTGGCGCGCGGGTCGGTGCCGGCCTGCCTCCGCGTCATCGTGTCCTCCGGCGAGCAGCTGCGCGTCACCGACGAGATCCGCCGGTTCTGCGCGGCGATCGACGACGTGATCCTGGAAAACCAGTACGGCCCCACCGAAACACACGTCGTGTCCCACGAGACGATGACCGGTGACCCGCGGCAGTTCCCGGCGCTGCCGCCGGTGGGCACCTCGATCCACAACGTCAGCGTGTTGGTCCTCGACGCCCGGCAACGCCCGGTCCCCGACGGGGTGCCCGGTGAGATCTGGATCGCCGGCGCCGCGGTGGCCGACGGTTATCTGGGCCGCGCCGACCTCACCGATGCTGCATTCCAACAGATTCCACCAGCCGGTGGGTTGCCGGCATACCGGACCGGGGATTTGGGGCGGCGGCTCCCCGACGGACGGATCGTGCTCGACGGTCGCCTCGACACCCAGACCAAGGTACGCGGGCACCGCGTCGACCCGATGGAGGTCGAGGTGGCCTTGCGGCGGGCGGCCGCCGGACTGCCCGTCGCAGAGGTCGCCGTCGTCGCCCGCTCGACGTCGGCTTCCTCGAGTGCGGCGACACAACTCGTCGCATTCCTGGTCGGCAATCCCGCCGGGGACGTGTCCCAGCGACTCCGAAAGACACTGCACGACAAGCTGCCCGGCCACCTGGTACCAGCACGCTTCGAATGGATCGACGCACTGCCCTGCACACCCAGCGGCAAGCGGGCCGACGCAGTGTTGTCCACGATGGCGCTGCCGGCGCCGGTGACGTGTGCAGTCGAACCCCGAGATGCCCATGAAGCGGTGATCGCCGGGCTGGTCGCGGACCTGCTGGCGGTACCGCACGTGAGTGTGCTCGACGACTTCGTCAGCCTCGGCGGTGATTCGGTGTCGGCGGTGCGGCTGATCGTCGGGATCGAGCAGCGGTTCGGGGTGAGTGTGCCGATGTCGATGCTCGCCGCCGGCGCGACCGTGGCCGACCTGGCCAAGCGGGTGCGACACCGCGGGGCGGTGGCGCTCGACCCGGTCGTCCCGCTCAAACCGGCCGGTGAGCGCCCGCCGCTGTTCCTGGTTCACCCGATCGGCGGGACGGTGCTCTGCTACGCCGACCTGGCAAGCCACCTGCCCGCCGATCAACCGCTGTACGCATTGCAGGCGGCCGGCATCGAACCGGGCACCACTGCAACTGATTCCGTGCCGCGGATGGCCGCCGACTATCTGCGAGCCATCCGCCGGATCCAGCCCCGGGGGCCCTACCACATCGGCGGCTGGTCACTGGGTGGGCTGATCGCCTTCGAGATGGCACGCCAGCTGTCCGAAGCGGGTGACGAACTCGGATCGGTGCTCCTACTGGACACCATGACCCTGCGCGCCGGGACACCCGCCGAAGTTCCCGCCGAGCAACTCTATTCGTTCTTCTTTGCCGAACTTCTCTGGGGCACGGCGGGTTCTGTCACCACACTCCCCGCCATTCCGTCGAGTGTCGACTCCGACGAGGCGGCTTTGGACTACATCCTCGCCGCGGCCGTCGAGCACGGTGCGCTGCCCGGGGTCGGTTCGCGGCCACTGCTTCGCCGGCTGTTCGGCACCTTCCGCGCCTGCTGGCGGGCCGCGGCGGACTATCGGCCGACTGCCTGTGCGCTGGACGTGACACTACTGCGGGCCAGCGAACCGCTGCCACCGACGCTGCGGCATGCCCACGACGCGGCGGGGTCGCGCTACGGCGAGGCGGCCAACGGCTGGGAGCGCTACGTCGAGGGCCGATTGGAGGTGCGCGACGTCCCCGGCGACCACCTGAGCATGGTCACCGAGCCGCACGTGGCCGTGCTGGCGACCGCCCTTGCGGCCATCGTCGACGAATCCAGCCGCTCGCTGGAGATGACGTCATGACCCGCTCGGCGCTCGTCGTCGGCGCCGGCATCGGCGGGTTGACCGCCGCGGCCGCGTTCCGGCGGGCCGGTATCGTGGTGACGCTGTGCGAGCGGGCGCCGCAGTTGCGGGCGGCCGGCTTCGGCCTGGCGGTGCAGAGCAACGCGATGAATGCGCTGCGCACCCTGGATCTCGGCATCGACGAGGCCTTGCTGCGCGCTGGGCGCCGGGTCAGCACGTTCAGCTTCCGCACTGCCGGCGGCGCGGTGCTGCGCCGCATCGAGGTGGATGCGCTCGACGCCAGGCTGGGCGCTCCGTCGGTGGTGTTGGCCCGCAGGGATCTTCACGATGTCCTGCTCGACGCCGCAGGCCCGGGACTGCGTGTGCTGACCGGAGCCGAGGCCGTCGGGTTCGACCAGAACGCCGACGGTGTGGCACTGCGGCTGGCCGACGGCCGCCGGCTCGAGGCCGACATCCTGATCGGCGCCGACGGCATCAATTCGGTGATCCGCTCGCAACTGCATGGCGCCGAGGAACCACGCCGGGCCGATTTCGTGTGTTGGCTGGCTCTGGCCCGAATCACCCCCGACCTGATGGCCGAAGGCGAGTCCATCCACTTCTGGAGCCCGGGCATGCGGTTCGGCGTGCATGACTGCGGCCGCGGCACGATCTACTGGTGGGCAACCACGCGTGCCTACACCGACATGCCGCTCGGCAAGGCCGCACTGCTTCGCCGGCTCGACGGCTGGAACTCGGACGTAGTCGACATCGTCTCCGCCACAGCAGAATCGGAGATCATCACGGTGCCCGCCGTGGATCGCGCATCCTTGACCGGTTGGGGCCGGGGCCGGGTAACGCTGCTCGGTGACGCAGCCCACCCGATGCTGCCCAGCCTCGGCCAGGGCGCCAACTCCGCTATCGAGGATGCCGTCGTCCTCGCCCACCTGCTGGCCGGCGACACCGATCCAGAGCGCGCGCTGGACGCCTACGAACGACGCCGGTTGCCGCGCACGACCGACCTGGTCGACGGGTCACGGTCGCTGGCCCGCATCGAGGAGAGCACCAACCCGCTGGTGCTCGGCGCTCGAAGCCGGCTGATCCGGCACGCGAGCACGCGCACGGTGATGAACTTCATGGCCAAGCCGATGACCTGGCCTGGGCTCGGTGACGACCAGGGAGCGAGCGCACTGCCCCGCCCGCTGTCGGCGCTGGAGCGCTGGCACTGGACGGCCGATCGAGTGTCCCCGCTGAACATCTGCGTCCGGGTGCGCGTCACCGGCGCACTCCAGCGGCCCGTGCTGCGCAACGCGCTGGGCGCCTTGGTGCTTCGGCATCCGATGTTGCGCGCGACGATCAGCGGCGGCTCGTTCCGTCCCGCACAACCGCAACCGATCCCGCTGCGGGTGGTCGAAGGCGGTCGTTGGACAAGCGAAGCCGAGCGCGAGCTTCAGCAGCCCTTTGCCACCGGCGGCCCACTGTTTCGGGTCACCCTCGTCACCGCCGGACCGGATGTCTACGACCTCGTACTCACCTCGACCTACGCGGTCGCCGACGGGGTTGCCATGGTGACACTGGCCCGCCAGCTCCTGGAGCTGGCCGGTGACGGTACCCGACCGGCCGACTGGCAACCGGAGATATGCGCCCCGCCACCACCAGAGATGCTGATGCCCAGGCGATTTCGCGGCGTGTCGGGCAAGTGCGCGGCGTTGACTCGGATGATCGCCGACGCGGCGGCGCAACGCGGCGGTCCGCCGTTGGTACGCATCGCCGCCACCACTGCGGTGCCACCCGCCCGGCGCCGCAGCCGATTGGCGCACCGTAGCGTCACCGGCACCGACTTCCACGCGCTGCGTCAGCGCTGGCAAGACAGCGGGCCGACACCCGAAGCCGTCCTGGTCACCGCTTTGGCGATGGCCGCATCCGTCGACACTGGCTGTGCGCGAGCGCGTTTCGCGGTCAGCGTATCGGTTCCGTTCCGCTCGCACCTGGTGCGCGAACCCGAACCCGAAGCGACGGGAAGCTACCAGGCGATGGTGGCCATCCCGGTCACCTGTGTCCCCGGCGAAACGGTGTGGGACGCGGCGCCGCGGTCGGATGCCCTGCTGCAGAAGGCCGTCGGCGGGCGTCACCATCTGGCGAACCTGCCGCTACTCGGATTGCTGGCGCGGATCACCCCGCTGTTCACTGACCGCGTCATCGGCGCGCTGGACGCGGCCGGGCCGGGCAACCTGTGCACGAGCCTGGTCGACGCCGCGGACATGCCCGACCACATCGGGGGCCTGACGGTATCGGGAACCCAGGTGGTGTCCGGGATTTCGGTCAGCGGCTATCTCATCCTTTCTGCGACCGTGGGCCGTGCGGACCTGTCGTTGAACCTCGGCTACGTCGACGGGATCATCACCGAGGAGCGCGCCGAAGCGCTACTCGATGGGGTCGTCGCCGCCCTTAGCGCCAGTGAGGTTGTCCGACAACGGTTGCTGTCCTGACACGTCGATGCGCGGCCACGGCGTGGCCGCCTCGAGTTCGTAGGACAGCTCCAGCAGCCGGCGCTCGTGCCCGATCGGCGCGGACAGCATCATCCCGACCGGCATACCGGATGCCGAGCGGGCCAGCGGCAACGAGATGGCCGGCTCACCGGTGGCGTTCTGCAACGGCGTGAACGCGACCCAGTCCATCAGCCGGTCGATGATCTGCCGGTAGTCGGCGGTCGGGTCGAGGATGCCGATGCGCGGTGTTTCCTGCGCCAGCGTCGGGGTGAGCAGGATGTCGTAAGTCCGGTAGAACCGGTCGGTGACGCGGCGCAGGCGGCTCAGTCGCGCGATGGCGACCGGCAGCCGGTGCAGGTTGCGGCTGGCGTGGCGGTCCAGTCCCAGCGTCAGATTGTCCAATTTGGTGCGGTCGAAGGAGTCCCCGAACGTCCGCTGCCCGGTGCGCACCATGGTCATCGCCAGCAACGACCAGTACAGCAGGAAGTCGTCGACGAAGTAGCGCGGTATCGGGTTGTGGTCGAGGTACTCGACCTGGTGGCCGAGTCCGGCGAGCAACTCGGCGCTCTGCAGGGTCAGTTCGCGGATACTCGGGTCGGCCGCACGGTTGAGCGACTGGGTGACCACCGCGATCCGCAGCCGCTGACGGCCGGGACCGGTGACAGCGCCGATCGGCGGAAGCCGCCGATTTCGCCAGATGTGTTCTGCCTCGCGGTAGAACGCGGCGGTATCGCGCACCGACCGGGTCAGCACCCCGTCGTTGACGATGCGGACGGGCATCTGACGGGTCATCTTGTCCAGCGGCAGCCGGCCCCGCGACGGCTTGAGTCCGACCAGCCCGTTGCAGGCGGCAGGGATGCGGATCGATCCGCCGCCGTCGTTGGCGTGGGCGATGGGCACCACCCCGGCGGCGACGAACGCCCCCGAACCCGACGACGAGGCTCCCGCGGTGTAGTCGGTGTCCCAGGGGTTGCGGACCGCGCCGAGACGCGGATGCTCGGCCGACGCGCTGAACCCGAATTCGGAGAGCTGCGTCTTGCCCAGCGGGATTAGGCCGGTGGCCAGGAAGAAGCGGGCGAAGTCGCCGTGGCCGGCTTGCGGGCGGGGGTCCCATGCGTCAGTGCCCTGCATGGTCGGCATGCCCTCGACGTCGACGTTGTCCTTGATGAAGGTGGGGACGCCGTCGAAGTAGCCGCCGGCCGGCGCCTGTGCCCGGGCCCTGGCCTGGGCGAAGGTCTCGTAGGCCACTCCGTTGAGGATGGGGTTGACCGCCTCGGTCCGCGCGATGGCGGCCTCGACGAGTTCGGAGCGGGAGACCTTGCCGGTGCGGATCGCGTCGACCAGCCCCACCGCGTCGAGGGTTCCCAGGGCGTCGTCGCCGAAGGCGTGCACATGCTGCATCCACCCGACGCTAGCAGGCACGTGTTCAATAGCGGCCCGGTGAGCCGCCGGCTCACCGGGCGCCCTGAAGACGGCAAAACCCCGCGCCTCCGGGATCGCCGGATGTGGCGCGGGGTTTTCCGGTGGACGGTTGGTGCGCCGCCCAAGTTTGGATTACTGCTGGCCGACCTCGAAGCGGACGAAGCGCGTCACGGTCACGCCAGCCTCGTCGAGCAGGGCCTTGACGCTCTTCTTGTTGTCGGACACCGACGGCTGCTCGAGCAGCACGACGTCCTTGAAGAAGCCGGTGAGGCGTCCCTCGACGATCTTGGGCAGCGCCTGCTCGGGCTTGCCCTCGGCCTTGGCGGTCTCCTCGGCGATCCGGCGCTCGTTGGCGACGATGTCCTCCGGGACCTCGTCACGGGTCAGGTACTTGGCCTTCAGCGCGGCGATCTGCAGGGCGGCCGAATGCGCCGCATCCTTGTCTTCCCCGGTGAACTCGACGAGCACACCCACGGCCGGCGGCAGGTCGGCCGCCCGCTTGTGCAGGTAGGCCTCGACGTTGCCGTCGAAGTAGGCCACCCGGCGCAGCTCGAGCTTCTCGCCGATCTTGGCCGAGAGCGCAGCGATCGCCTCTTCGACAGTCTTCGTCCCCGATCCCGAAGAAATGGGAGCGGCCTTGAGGGCCTCCACGTCGGCGGCCTTGGACTCCAGCGCCGCGTTGACGACATCGTCGGCCAGCTTCTGGAACTCGGCGTTCTTGGCGACGAAGTCGGTCTCGGAGTTGAGCTCGATCAGCGCGCCGTCCTTGGCGGCAACCAGGCCTTCGGCGGTGGCGCGCTCAGCGCGCTTGCCGACGTCCTTGGCGCCCTTGATGCGCAGCGCCTCGACGGCCTTGTCGAAGTCGCCGTCGCTGTCGGCCAGGGCGTTCTTGCAGTCGAGCATGCCCGCACCGGTGAGCTCCCGAAGCCGCTTGACGTCGGCAGCGGTGTAGTTAGCCATGAAAGCCTTCCTCTGAAAAACTCAAGAAGCGTCAGTGGTGGATTCGGTGGCGACCGGCCCCGCTTCGCTGGGGGCCGACGCGGTTGCGCTGGCGAGCAGTTCCTGCTCCCACTCGGCCAGCGGCTCGGCCGCAGCCCCGGAACTGGAGTCAGCCTTGTCGCTGCCGGCACCGGAACGGGCCTTCAGGCCCTCGGCAACGGCGGAGGCGACGACCTTGGTCAGCAGCGCCGCCGAACGGATGGCGTCGTCGTTACCCGGGATCGGGTAGTTGACCTGATCGGGGTCGCAGTTGGTGTCCAGGATCGCGATGACCGGGATACCGAGCTTGATGGCCTCGCTGACCGCCAGATGCTCCTTGTTGGTGTCGACGACCCAGATGGCCGAGGGCACCTTCTGCATGTCCCGGATACCGCCGAGGCTGCGCTCGAGCTTGTTCTTCTCGCGGGTCAGCATCAGGATTTCCTTCTTGGTGCGACCCTCGAAGCCACCGGTCTGCTCCATCGACTCGAGTTCCTTGAGCCGCTGGAGACGCTTGTGGACCGTGGAGAAGTTGGTGAGCATGCCGCCGAGCCAGCGCTGGTTCACGTACGGCATGCCGACGCGGGTCGCCTCTTCGGCGATCGATTCCTGCGCCTGCTTCTTGGTGCCGACGAACATGATGGACCCGCCGTGGGCGACGGTCTCCTTGACGAACTCGTACGCCTGGTCGATGTAGGTCAGCGTCTGCTGCAGGTCGATGATGTAGATGCCGTTGCGGTCGGTGAAGATGAACCGCTTCATCTTGGGATTCCAGCGTCGGGTCTGATGCCCGAAGTGGGTGCCGCTGTCGAGCAGCTGCTTCATGGTTACAACAGCCATGGTTGTGCCCAGCCTTCATTGTCGGTTGTCGTCCGGCTTCGGGTGAGGCCGGACCCTGGCGCCTGCGCACACACCGACCCGTCCGGATACCTCCAGTCGGGACCAACCGGCATGCGCGGCAAGTGTCGACACGGCGAACTTGCCATCAGGCGCGCGAAGTCAACCCGCTTGCACGAGTTGCGTAGGGAAGTTTACACCGCCGGCGGGGGTGCTCTGTCCACAGCACCGCGCCGGTCCACAGACCGGGCCGGACCGCCTTACTTGCCCCGGCGAAACCCGCTGAACTGGTGCGATGCGTCCACTCCTGGTTGTGCCGCTGGTGTCCTTGTTCGCCATGGTGGTGTTCGGCGGCTCGGCTCGGGCCGACCCGGAGCGGTTGAGCTGGCCGCTGCGGCCGCCGCCGACGGTGACCCGAGTCTTCGACGCGCCCGCACCGGACTGGCAGCGCGGGCATCGGGGGGTGGACCTGGCCGGCGTGCCCGGCCAGCCGGTGTACGCCGCGGCCGCGGCGACCGTGGTGTTCGCCGGCCAGTTGGCCGGGCGGCCGGTGGTGTCGCTGGCCCATCCCGGCGGTTTGCGTACCAGCTACGAGCCGGTCGAGGCGGCGGTGCGGGTGGGCCAGCGCCTCGACGCCTCGACGGTGCTGGGCCGGCTGCTCGCCGGCCATTCGGGCTGCCCGGTGGCGGCCTGCCTGCACTGGGGTGCGATGTGGGGGCCGGCGGCACGGGCCGACTACGTCGATCCGACCGGCCTGCTGGCCGGCACGCCCATCCGCCTCAAGCCACTGGCGGGGTTGGGCTGAGCGGGTGAGCTGAGCGAGCCAGGGTACGTACGCTGGTTAGCAATGAGCATTGCGCCCGACGCGACCGTCGTTCTCGGCCACCGATTCGCCGCCGAGCTGCCCGAACTCGCCGTGCGGTGGCACGCCGAAGCCGCTCCAGAGCCACGGCTGCTCGTGCTCAACGAACCACTAGCCGCCGGCCTGGATCTCGATCCCGGTTGGCTGCGCAGCCCCGAGGGGATCGGTCTGCTCGTCGGGACCCGGGTGCCGGCCGACGCGCAGCCGGTCGCGCAAGGGTATGCCGGCCACCAGTTCGGCGGTTGGGTGCCCCGCCTGGGCGACGGGCGCGCCCTGCTGCTTGGCGAACTGACCGACCGCCGGGGGCGGCTGCACGATCTGCACCTGAAGGGCTCGGGGCGCACCCCGTTCGCCCGCGGCGGCGACGGACTGGCAGCCGTCGGCCCGATGCTGCGCGAATACCTCGTCAGCGAGGCGATGTTCGCGCTGGGCATTCCGACCACCCGCGCGCTGTCCGTTGTCGCCACTGGTAGCCGCGTGCGGCGGGAAACCCTGCTGGACGGCGCCGTCCTCGCCCGCGTCGCCGCCAGCCATCTGCGCGTCGGCAGCTTCCAATACGTCGGCGCCGCCGGTGATCTCGCGCTGCTGCGCCGCCTCGCCGACCACGCGATCGATCGGCACTACCCCGCCGCCGCGCAGGCGGACAATCCGTATCTGGCCCTGCTCGACGCTGTCGTGGCCGCCCAGGCGCAGCTCGTCGCGCAGTGGATGCTGGTCGGATTCGTCCACGGCGTGATGAACACCGACAACATGACGATCTCGGGCGAGACCATCGACTACGGGCCGTGCGCATTCATGGACGCCTTCGACCCGCAGACGGTGTTCAGCTCCATCGACTCCTGGGGCCGCTACGCCTACGGCAACCAGCCGTCGGTCGCCGCGTGGAACCTCGCCCGCTTTGCCGAAGCGCTGCTGCCGCTGATCGCCGACGATCAGGACCGGGCGGTCGCGCTGGCGACCGCGGCGGTGCAGAACTTCCCGCAGCGCTACACCACGGCCTGGTCGACGGGTATGCGGCGCAAACTCGGACTCGGCGACGATGTCGCCGACGCCGTCGCCGAACAGCTGATCGACGATATGGTCGGGCTGCTGGCCAGTGAGCGCATCGACTACACCACCTTCTTCCGCCGGCTGGCGCGCGGCGAGTTCGATCCCGCCGTGGCGCCCTGGGCCGCCCGCTGGCGCGAGCTCGGCCCGAACACCGGTGCGATGCAGCGCGTCAATCCCGTCTACATCCCACGCAATCACCTCCTCGAGGAGGCGCTAGCCGCCGCGGTGACCGGTGACATGGAGCCGTTCCACCGGTTACTCGCAGCGATCAGCTCCCCCTACAACGAGCGGCCAGAATTCGAGCGCTACACCGAACCGGCACCCGAAGACTTCGGACGGTGTTTCCAGACCTTCTGCGGCACCTGATCTTTCAGGCGCGCGGATGGGCCTGATCGTGCACAGCCCGCAGCCGGGCGACTGTCACATGGGTGTAAAGCTGTGTGGTCGCCAATGTCGAATGGCCCAGGATCTCCTGGACGATGCGCAGGTCCGCGCCCCCTTCCAGGAGATGGGTTGCCGCGCTGTGCCGCAAGCCGTGCGGGCCGATGTCCGGCGCGCCGTCCACCGCCGACATGGTCTGGTGCACGACGGTGCGGGCCTGGCGGGGGTCGAGTCGACGACCTCTGGGGCCCAACAGCAGCGCGGGCCCGGAGTCTTCGTTGACCAGTTCCGGCCTGCCGTCGGCCAGCCACGCGGTCAGCGCAGCCAGCGCCGGTGCGCCGAACGGGACGGTGCGCTGTTTGTTGCCCTTGCCCAGTACGCGCAGCAGCCGACGTCCGGTGTCGACGTCGTCGACATCGAGGCCACACAGCTCGCTGACGCGAATTCCGGTCGCGTAGAGCAGTTCGACGATGAGCCGGTCGCGCAGCGCCAGCGGGTCGCCCTGCTCGGCACCGAGGTCGGCGGCGGCCATGGCTGCCAGGGCCTGGTCCTGGCGTAACACCGCAGGCAAAGTCCGGCGGGCCTTGGGCAACTGCAGGCGCACCGCCGGGTCCTCGGCCAGCAGGCCCCGCCGGGTGGCCCAGGCCGTGAACGTCTTGACTGCCGAAGTCCGGCGGGCCAGTGTCGTGCGGGCCGCGCCGCCCGCGGCCTGCGCCGCCAGCCAGGAGCGCAGCAAGGGCAGGCTCAGGCCGGTCAGGCCGGTGCCGGGGGCGCGTTCGTCGAGGAAGGCGAACAGCGAACGCAGGTCGGCGAGGTAGGCCCGACGGGTGTGCTCGGATCGATCCCGCTCCAGGGCGAGGTACTCGGCGTATTCGTCGAGGATCGCCGGGTGGTCGCCGCGCTCATGCACTCCCCTACGTTCGCACCGATGCCCGGCATTGGAGCCGACCGACGCGGGGCTGTGTCCGTGCTGTTACCAGTTCCCGGCCCGGCTCACCACGTCGCGGGCCCGCTCGGCGCGCCTCGGCGTCACTTCTTGCGCTTGAACGGATTCCAGCGCGAGGGCGCAGCCTCGGCGGCGGCGTGGCCCGGGCACCACTGCCCGGCAGGCACGCTGCGGCGCACGGCGTCGACGTGCATGCCACAGCCCGCCCAGGTGGTCTTCCCACACACCCGACAGTTGACAGCCCGACACATGGTGATTCCTTTCGACAACGGCCGGCTCACGCCAGGCTCAAGAACAACTTCTCCAACTCTTCGATCGTCAGCTTCGGCGCGCCGGATCCCGCCCCGCCCGAGGCGTCGAGGCACTCACGCAGGCCCGTCGCGATGATCGTGAATCCCGCGCGGTTCAGCGCCTTGGACACCGCGGCGAGCTGGGTGACGACGTCGCGGCAGTCGCGGCCGTCCTCGATCATCCCGATCACGCCGCCGAGTTGACCGTGGACTCGTCGCAGCCGGTTCAGGGTCGCCGACATGGCGGCGTCACAGCCGAGCGACTCGATGCCCGAATTCGTACTCACCACTTCTGTATACCATACCCCCTATGGTATATCTAGTTGATCGGAGCGATACCCGCACCGGTCCGACGGAACACTCAACAGGGGAGATGCCACCGATGCTCGGCTTCATGAAACGGTTCTGGGTGGCGGCCGTCATCGCCGTCGCCCTGATCGCCGCGATCGCCGTGGTCGGCCGACTGCGCACGTTCTTCGACTCCGACCAGCCCTACATCAGCGCACCACTGCCTGCCGACACCATCAAACCGATCAACACCAAGCGAGTGACCTACGAGATCGTGGGGCCCGCAGAGGCATCCGGCCGCGTCAGCTACCTCGACGTCAACGGAAGGACGATCGAGGCCAGCTTCACCGAGTTGCCGTGGTCGGTCACGGTGAGCACCACCGACCCCGGGGTGCTGGCCAATGTGGTTGCACAGGGCGACACCGCTGCTCTGGGATGCCGGATCCTCGTCAATGACAATCTCGTCGCCGAGGATTACGCCGAGGGCCGCGACGCCCAGGCCTTCTGTCTGGACAAAGCCGCATGAGCGAGCACAGCACGAGCGTGGGCACGGCTGGCCACCCATTCCTGCACCGCACCGTCCGTACGCTCGCGGTTCCGATCATCCTTGTGTGGGTGGCATTCACCGCCGCGGTGAATCTTCTTGTCCCGCAGGTGGAAAAAGTCGGCATGGCAAACGCCGTGTCGATGTCCCCGCAGGACGCACCGGCGGTGATCGCGGCCAAACGAATGGGACAGAAGTTCGGCGAATCCACCTCGGACAGCATCGCCATGGTCGTGCTCGTCGGCGATCAACCCCTCGGCGAGGCGGCACACCGCTACTACGCCACGCTGGTGCAGAAGTTCACCGCCGACACCAAGCACGTGGAACACGTCCACGACTTCTGGGGCGACATGATCACCGCTGCGGGCGTGCAGAGCACCGACGGCAAGGCCGCCTACGTGCAGCTCAACCTCGCCGGGGATCAGGGCAGTACCGAGGGCAACCACTCGGTGGACGCCGTACGCACGATCATTCACGACACTCCGCCGCCCGCAGGTCTGCGCGCATACGTGACCGGCCCGGCGCCGCTGACCACCGATTCACTGGAGGCCAGCGACCGGGGCATGATCAAGATGACGGTCGTCACGATGATCGTCATCACCATCATGCTGGCCCTGGTCTACCGGTCAGCGAGCACCGTGTTGCTCATTCTCGCGATCGTGGGCATCGAGATGGGTGCCGCCCGCGGGGCGGTGGCGGTGGTGGGCCACCTCGGACTGATGGACTTCTCGACCTTCTCGGTCCCGCTGATGACAGCGCTGTCGATCGCCGCCGGCACCGACTACGCGATCTTCCTGATCGGCCGCTACCACGAGGCCCGCCAGAACGGCGAGGATCCGGAATCCGCCTACTACAGCGCGTTTCACGGCGTCGGCCACGTCATCCTGGGCTCGGGGCTGACCATCGCGGGCGCCATGCTGACCCTGCGCCTGACTCGGCTGTCCTACTTCAACTCCCTGGCCTATCCCTCGTCGATGGCCCTGATCATCGTCGTCGCGGCCGCGATGACCGTCGCTCCCGCCGTCTTGGTCGTGGGAAGCCGCTTCGGTCTGCTGGAACCCAAACGGATGATGAAAACCAAGGGATGGCGCCGAATCGGAACCGCGACCGTCCGTTGGCCCAAGCCGATTCTCGCCGCGGCCACCAGCGTCGTCCTGCTCGGCCTGATAGCCATGATCGGATACAAGACCAGCTACGACGACCGCCGTTACATCCCCGCCGACGTGCCAGCCAACATCGGCTATACCGCGGCCGAAAAGCACTTCAGCACAGCCCGACTCAACCCAGACATCATGACCGTCGAGTCCGACCACGACATGCGCAACCCCACCGACATGATCGTGCTCGACCGGATCGCCAAGGCGCTGTTCCGAATCAAGGGCATCGCGATGGTGCAGAGCATCACTCGCCCGCTGGGTTCGCCCATCGCGCACAGCTCCATCCCGTACCAGGTCAGCATGTCCTCGGTCCCGATCACCCAGAATCTGCAGTTCCTCAAGGAACGCGTCGGTGACATCAGCACGATGTCCGACGACATGGGCACGATGATTGCCTCGATGACGCAGATGCAGGCGCTGATGGTGAAGTTCTCCGCGGCCATGCACACCACCGTCGGTGCGGGCACCGGGATGGTGGACTCCGCGCACCGCAGTGTCGCCGACATGAACACCATGAAGGCCACCCTCGACCAGATGCGCGACAACATCGCGAACTTCGACGACGAGGTACGGCCGCTGCGCAACTACTTCTATTGGGAGCCGAACTGTTTCAACATCCCCGCTTGCTGGGCTGTGCGCTCGGCGTTCGACGCGATGGATGGCGTGAATACGTTCAGCGACAATATGGCGGCATTGCAGACCGACATGACCGCGATGGTCGATCGCATGGACTCGATGGTCAACGGCATGAGTGACATCGACGCACTGGTCCCCCAGATGGTCGCTCAGTTCCCGCCGATCATCGCGACGGCCACCACGATGCGTAACACCCTGCAGACCATCCACAGCAGTTTCGACGGGCTCATCACGCAGATGCAGCGGATGACCGACACCGCGACAGCGATGGGTGAGGCATTCGACGCGTCCAAGAGCGACGACTACTTCTACCTGCCGCCAGAAGTGTTCGCCAATCCCGATTTCCAGAAGGGGCTCAAACTGTTCCTCTCCCCCGATGGCAAGGCGGCCCGGCTCATCATCACCCACGACGTGAATCCTGCTTCCGAGCAGGGAATCTCGGTTGTCGACGACGAACTCACCGCCGCGCACGAGGCCGTCAAGGGCACCGCCCTCGCCAGCGCGGACATCTATCTGACCGGCACCGCGGCCACCTACCGCGACGTCGCGTCCGGCGCCAAGTACGACACCATGATCGCCGCCTTCGCCGCTCTGACGCTGATCTTCATCGTCATGCTGATCATCACCCGAGCCCTGGTGGCCTCGATGGTGATCGTGGGTACGGTCGTGATCTCGCTGGGTGCCGCGTTCGGTCTGTCGGTGTTCATCTTCGAACGGATCGTCGGCATCGAACTCAACTGGATCGTGTTGGCGTTCGCGGTGATCATCCTGATGGCGGTGGGCAGCGACTACAACCTGCTGCTGGTGTCGCGGTTCAAGGAGGAGATCGGTGCCGGTATCAACACCGGCATCATCCGGTCGATGGGCAGCACCGGCACCGTGGTCACCGCCGCTGGGCTGGTGTTCGCCTTCACCATGGGCTCGATGATCTCCGGTGACCTGCTCAACGTCGGCCAGGGCGGTATGACCATCGGCATCGGGCTGCTGCTCGACACGCTGATCGTGCGGTCGTTGATGACGCCGTCGATCGCGGCGATCCTCGGCCCGTGGTTCTGGTGGCCGCTCAAGGTTCGCCAACGTCCGGCCTACAGCGAGCGCATGCACGCGATTTCACCCAAGCCGGAAAGCAGCGAGCCCGAAGGCGGCGACGACACCGAGGTGCCGGCCCCGGCCTAGTCCTGGCCGGCTTCGGCCTCGGCGAGCTCGCGCTTCCATTGGCGGAACGTCTCCTCGGTGCGGCCGCGCCGCCAGTAGCCCGAGATCGACGCCCACTTCGCGTCGATGCCGCGTTCCTTGCGGATGTAAGGCCGCAGGTTCTGCATGACGGCCTGGGCTTCGCCGTGGATGAACACCTGTACCTGCCCCGGCAACCACAGCGCGGTGGTGACGGCCTCGATCAACGGGGCGTTGTCGCCGGCGCGATCCTCGCCGACCAGGTCGGCGCGCCCGCCACGGTAGATCCAGGAGATCTCCACCGATGCCGGCGCGGCCAGCTCGATCTCGTCCTCGGGCCCGGCGACCTCGATGAACACCTTGCCGACAGCGTTGGGCGGCAACGCTTCCAGCGCGGCGCTGATGGCGGGGAGCCCGGCCTCGTCCCCGGCGAACAGGTGCCAGTCGGCGGCCGGGTCGGGCGAGTACGCCCCGCCCGGACCCATCAGGTGCAGGGTGTCACCAGGTTGGGCAGCCGCCGCCCACGGGCCCGCGACACCGTGCTCACCGTGCACCACAAAGTCGACGGTGATCTGTCGTGCCTCGGGATCGGCCCGCCGCACCGTGTATGTGCGCACCGTCGGCTGGTGTTCGGCCGGCAGATCGTTGAAGCTGTCCAGCGTCAGCGGCTGCGGCAGCGCCGCGACGTCGATGTCCTCGCGGACGAAGACGAGCTTGACGTAGGAATCGGTGAACTCTCCCGGACAGAACGTGTCGAAACCGGTGCCCCCGAGCACCACCCGCACCATGTGCGGGGCGAGCTGTTCGGTACTGACGACCTGAAATGTGTGCAGTGGTCGACCCGCCACATCGCCTCCCGACAAAGATTGTTAGCCAACCTTGTCGACTATACGGTTCGGGCGGATGCCCCGGTCGGCTCCGTCATTCGACGAGACAGCGGCCCGGTCGGAGACTCCGAGTTTTCATAGAGGTGCTGGACGTGCGCGCGTACGGTGGTGGCGCCAGGTGCAGGCGCTTGGCGATGTCGGGCACCGAGAGGCCCTCGGCGATGAACGTGCTGACCTCGGCCTCGCGTGGGGAGAGCAGGGTGGCGTCGCCGCGGGAGCGTTGCCGCACCTCGTTGACCAGCCCACTAGCCACCGGGGTGGGCACGTACCCCTTGCCGTTGGAGCAGCTGATCAGCAGCGCTACCGCGGGCCGGTGCTCACGGATGGCCTCCAGCGCGGCAGGCCCGTGGCGCTGGCCCGCCTCGGTATGGCCACGGTGATGGCCATCGCCACCCAGGTCGGCCTGCGGCCCAAGTGGCCGCAGTTCAGCTGGGTGCCCTACGCCTACGGAGTCGTCGCGGTGGTCGCCGTCGCGCTGCTAGCCTCACCTACAAGATCATCTCCGTCGACGGCGCCTACGTCCCGTTGCTGGTGTTGATGCTGCTGCCCATCATGGTGGTGCTCGACGTCTCTTGGCCGCGGGCAACGGTTGCGCTGGCGGTGATCGCCGGGACCTTCGCCGTCGAGATCTATACCGACCCAGTGATGCGGGCCCAGATCGGTTTCGCCCCAATGACGTTGGCGACCGCGATCTTCGTGGTCCTGTGCTGCACAGTGTCGCTGGCGGTGTATGCCCAGGGCCGAAAGCTCGACGAGATCGCCCGGTTGAGTGCGTCGCGTCAGGCGCTGCTGGTCGACATCACGACCGCCTCCGACGAACAGCAGCGCACGGTCTCCGAGTTCCTGCACGACGGTCCACTGCAGTCGGTGTTGATGGCCCGGCAGGACATCACCTCGGTGCTCAAACGCAATCCCGATGACGCGTTGGAGCGGGCGCTGGCCGGCCTGCGGGAAGCCACCGACCAGATGCGCCAGGCCCACGTTCGAGCTGCACCCGGCCGTGCTCGCCGGTGCGGGTCTGGCTCGCGCGGTCGCGCAGTTGGCCGATGCGAACTCCGAGCGCTCGGGTATCGACATCAGTACCGACATCGACTATCCGCAGACCGCCCCGGCCGACCCGATCGTCTTCGCCGTGGCCCGCGAGTTGTTGTCCAACGTCGTGCGGCATTCCCGCGCGACCAGGGCCGGTGTGACGCTGCGGGCCGACGGCGGCGTCTGTCGTCTCGACGTGGTCGACGTGGTCGACGTGGTCGACGACGGGATCGGCATCTCCCCGATGCCGCCGCCGACCGGCTGTGTCAGGGACACATCGAGCTGGCATCCCAACGGGCCCGCATCGAAGCCGCCGGCGGCACCCTGCGAATACTGGACGTCCCCCACGGCGCCCACGTCCGCGTCACCGTCCCGTTAACCCGCCCGGCATAGCCGCCAGCAGCCGTCCTCGCGGCGGACCAAACCGGCCATCTCCAGCATCGCCAACGGACCCAGCACGGCGGTGGGCGGCAGTCCGGATGCCACCGCAATCTCGTCGGCGCTGCGCACCCCACGGCCCGGCAGCGCCTCGTACACCTGCCGCTCGGCCTCGGACAGGCGGTCCAGCAGGCTCACCGGGTGTTCCTCCTCGACTGCCAATTCCCCTGGTCTGCCGACCAATTCGACGACGTCCTCGGCCCGGGCCACCAGCTCGGCGCCGCTGCGCAGCAGGGTATGACACCCCGCGGATGCTGTCGATGTCACCGGGCCGGGTACCGCGCCGACCACCCGGCCCAGGGCCCTTGCCCAGGCGGCGGTGTTGGCCGCACCGCTGCGCACACCCGCCTCGACCACGACCGTGGCCGACGCCAACGCCGCCACCAGGCGGTTGCGCGTCAGGAACCGGTGCCGCGCGGGCCGCACCGCCGGCGGATATTCGGTCAGCAGCAGGCCGGTAGCACCGACCCGATGCAACAGGGCCGAATGGCCTGCCGGGTAGAGGATGTCGATGCCACCGGCCAGCACGGCGACGGTGGTACCGTCCGCCGACAGTGCCGCCCGGTGCGCAACGCCGTCGATTCCGTAAGCACCGCCGGAGACGACCGCGACATCGTCTTCGGCCAGACCCGCGGCCAGATCGGCGGCGACGTGCTGGCCGTAACCGGTAGCCGCGCGGGTGCCGACAACGGCGGCGGCCCGGTGGGCGATCTCGTCGAGCCGTGCGGGCCCGATCGCCCAGAGCACCAGCGGTGGGTGCCCCTGCGGTTTGTCGCGCAGGGCCGATCCGCCGAAGGCCACCAGCGCCAACGTGGGCCACTCGTCGTCGTCTGGTGTGATCAGCCGTCCACCGCGGCGCTGCAGCATCGCTAGATCGTCTGCTGCCGAATCGATCTCGCGGCGAGCGGCGGTCCGTTCGGCCAACGTGGCACTGACCTCGGCCCTGCGGATACGCTGGGCCGCTTCCACCGGCCCGACACTGCCGACCAGCGCGGCCAGTTCCGCGCACGGTGGCTCCGCCACCCGGGACAGATACGCCCAGGCGTGTACCGTTGCCTCGTCGCTCACGGCCGCTCCTCTCCCTGCCGAAAGCTCAGTGCCACAGCGACGTCGTCGAGACTCGGTGTGGTGCGGCCGGCAAGGTCCGCCAGCGTCCAGGCCACCCGCAATGATCGGTCGACGCCGCGAATACTCAGCACACCGCGTTCCAATGCGGTTTTCAGCGGGGCCATCGCGGTGGCGCCCAGTCGGAACTTACGACGCAGCAGGGAACCGGCCACCTCGGCGTTGGTAGCGAACCCGTACTGTCGCCACCGCTCGGCGGCGGCCGAACGGGCACCCGCGACGCGCTCCCGCACGGCCGCGGTGTTCTCTGCCGCCTCGGCGGCGAACGCCCCGGCCCGCACCATGTGCATCTGCACCCGAAGGTCGACCCGATCCATCAACGGTCCCGACAACTTGCCCAGATAGCGGCGCTTGTCCAGCGAGGTGCACACACAGTGCTTCGGATCTGTCTGCGCGCAGGCACACGGGTTGGCGGCCAACACCAACTGGAAACGCGCCGGATAGCGCGCCACGCCGTCACGACGCGCAAGTCGAATCTCGCCGTCCTCCAACGGCGTTCGCAAGGACTCCAGGACGCTGACCCGGATCTCGGCGCACTCGTCGAGGAAGAGCACACCCCGGTGCGCGCGGCTGACCGCTCCGGGCCGTGCCATGCCCGATCCACCGCCAACCAGGGCCGCCACACTCGAGGAATGATGCGGGGCGATGAACGGCGGGCGAGTGATCAACGGGGTGGTCTCCGACAACAGCCCGACGACCGAGTGGATGGCGGTGACCTCCAGCGCCTCACTGTCGTTGAGTGCGGGCAGTAGACCCGGAAGTCGTTGGGCCAGCATTGTTTTCCCGACACCTGGCGGACCGGTCAGCATCAGGTGATGCGCCCCGGCGGCGGCGACCTCGACGGCGAATCGGGCGTGGGTCTGCCCGACCACGTCGGCCAGGTCGGCCACCGCCTCGGGCGCCGGAGCCGGTGGATCGACGCGTTCGTCGAGGCGTCCCGAACCCTTGAGCCAGCCCTGCAATTGCCGCAGCGTCCGCACGCCGAATACCTCGATCCCGTCAACAAGACTGGCCTCGGCGAGGTTGGCCACCGGCACCACGACGGAGGGCCAGCCCTGCCGCTTGGCGGCGAGCACGGCGGGCAGCACGCCGCGTACCGGCCGCACTCGGCCGTCCAGCGCAAGCTCTCCGAGCAGCACCGCCTTGTCGAGGCGATCCCACGGTGTCTTGCGACTTGCCGAAAGCACCGCCGCGGCGATCGCGATGTCATACAGCGAGCCGGTCTTCGGCAGGGTGGCCGGCGACAGCGCCAGCGTCAAGCGCGACTGTGGCCATTCGTTGCCGCAGTTGGTGATCGCCGCCCGCACCCGGTCGCGGGACTCGCGCAAGGCGGCGTCGGGCAGTCCGACCAAGTACACACCGGGCAGCCCGGAGCTGATGTCGGTCTCGATCTCGACGATCTCGCCGTCCAGGCCGCGAACGGCGACCGAGTACGCCCGTCCCAGTGCCATCAGCCGACTCCCCGCAGATGGGTGATCTCCGGCGTGCGCTGCCGGCCGACGCGCACCCCGATCACGTCGATGCGGATCGCCGCCCAGCGCTGGTCCTGTTCGGCCAGCCAGATCCCGGCCAGCCGGCGGATGCGCCGTACCTTGGTCGGGGTGACGGCCTGCTCCCATCCGCCGTAGCCGTCACCGGTGCGAGTCTTCACCTCGACGAACACCACCGTGCGTTCGCCCTCGGCGGCGATCACGTCGAGTTCGCCGTAGCGGCACCGCCAGTTACGGGCCACGATCCGCACCCCGAGCGATCGCAAGTGCTCGACGGCCAGTTCTTCCCCGAGCGCCCCCAACTGGTTGCGCGTCAACGTCGTCATGACAGCAGCTTCGGCGCAACGGCCGACAGTCACCGACGGACGACCACCCGTGGCGACCAGGACACGCCGGGTTGTCCCCACACCCACGCTCATCCCCAGCGCGAGCGCGCCTGAGCCCTCAGATCAGGTCGACGGCCTCGGCGATCGACGGCAGGATCCGGGCCGGCCGGAACGGGTAGCGTTCGACATCCTCGACGGTCGTCGAACCGGTCAACACCAGGATGGTCTCCAACCCGGCCTCGATACCCGCGACGACGTCGGTGTCCATCCGGTCTCCGACCATCACGGTGCTCTCCGAATGCGCCTCGATGCGGTTGAGTGCGCTGCGGAACATCATCGGGTTGGGCTTTCCGACGAAGTACGGTTCCCGGCCGGTGGCCTTGGTGATCATCGCGGCGACCGATCCGGTCGCGGGCATCGGCCCCTCCGCCGACGGCCCGGTGACGTCGGGATTGGTGGCGATGAACCGGGCACCCTTGCCGATCAACCGGATCGCCTTGGTGATGGCCTCGAAGGAGTAGGTGCGCGTCTCCCCGAGCACCACGAAATCCGGACCGGTGTCGGTCAGCGTGTACCCCGCTTCGTGCAGCGCGGTCGTCAGGCCCGCTTCGCCGATGACGTAGGCCGACCCGCCGGGCAGCTGGTCCACAAGGAAGGCCGCGGTAGCCAACGCCGAGGTCCAGATCGCCGACTCGGGCACGTCGAGCCCGGACCGCGACAGGCGTGCCGCGAGGTCGCGTGGGGTGTAGATCGAGTTGTTGGTCAACACGAGGAACCGTCGCTGCTTGTCGATGAGCCGGGCCAGGAACTCCGCGGCCCCGGGGAGCGCGTGTTCCTCACGCACCAGCACACCGTCCATGTCGGTCAGCCAGCATTGCGGCGTAGAGCGCACGATCCTCCCTTCGACGACGGCAGTGCTGTCGTTGGCCCCAGTGTTCCCCGTCGACGCGGCCAGAACACGGTGTTCGGCATGGTCGAGCACGGCAGTCATGAAGCGATCTCCGCAGCCGGCCGATGACGCACGACCGCGGCCGCACCCTCGGCGCCCCGTGTCAGGCTGGACACCGGTTCCGCGCCGTCCTCGTCAACAACATTCGAACACGACTCTGCCCCAGCAGATTCTGAACCGTGCAGGGTCATCCAAGCGACGCCGCCCCGGCCGTCGCAGTGGGCGACGACGAGGGTGTCTCGGGCCAGCATCTGGTCGATGAGGGATCCGACGGACTGCTCGGGTTCGGCGAGCACGACGATCGGCTGAGCGCCGCGCTCGCTCAGCCCGGTGACGTCGCCCCGCAATGCGTCCTGCGTAGCACCCGGCGAGAGCAGCGTCTGCAGCAGCATTCGGTCATTGGCCTGATCCCGATGCACCGCACCGACTCTGCTGCGCACCCACATTCCCACGACAAGACCCTCGATGTGCTCCACGACGGCGGGCAGCGCCCGCCGGTCGACGTGCAGCCGCGCCGACAGGCAGCTTCGGTAGGAAGCTCGCGCTTCGGCCATGGTGTTCGCTCCCCCGCTGCATCCGCTGGGAACACCGCGGTAGGTGATCTCGGGCTGGTTCTCGGGGTCGTAGCGGAAGATCACCTGATCGGTCATCTCGACTCGTCTCCCTCCTGATCGGTGTCGGTATCGGTGCCGACCAAGACCGTAAGGCGCTGTAGGGCAGGAAGATTCAGCTCGATATGCAGAGGTTCACGCGACCGCCACAGCAATGCTCTCATCGTTCTGATCATGCGCCGGCCACCTTGGCCGTGTGCCGCTGCAGCGCCACCGAGGCGGTGAGCACCGCCAGACCGATGACCGCGAGCCCGGCACCCGCGGCTGCCGGCGCGGTGTAGCCGTATCCGGCGGCGATCACCAGCCCACCGATCCAGGCTCCCGACGCGTTGGCGATGTTCAGTGCCGAGTGGTTGAGCGCCGCGGCCAGCGTCTGAGCTTCGGCGGCGACGTCCATCAGCCGGGTCTGCAGGGCCGGCGCGATCGCCGCTCCGCTGGCGCCGATGCCGAACAGCAGCAGCATCGCGGTGACGGGATTGTGGGCGGCGCCGACGAACAGCGCCAGTACGACCGCCAACGACGCGATCGACACGTACAGACCCCGGATCACCGAGCGGTCGGCCATCCGGCCGCCGGCGAGGTTGCCCACGACCATGCCGACACCGAAGACCATCAGCCCCAACGGGACCCAGGAACGGGACACCCCGGCTACATCGGTCAGCGTGGTCGCGATGTAGGTGTAGACCGCAAACATGCCGCCGAAGCCGACCATTCCGATCAGCAGCGCCAACCACACCTGTGGGCGTTTCAGGGCGCCCAGTTCGGTGCGGGTGCTAGTCGCATGGTTGGGACCAAGTTCGGGCAACCACATCCAGATGGCACCCAGGGTGACCAGTCCGACGACAACCACCAGGACGAACGCGCTACGCCAGCCGAGGAGCTGACCTAGCCAGGACGCCAGGGGCACGCCCACGACGGTGGCGACGGTCAGCCCGGTCATTACCTGCGCGACGGCCTTGGCGCGCTGCGCGGGCCCGAGCAATTGCGCGGCCACCAGGGCGGCGACGCCGAAGAACGCGCCGTGCGGTAGGCCGGCCAGGAACCGTGCCGCCATCAGCACGGAATAGCTGGGCGCCAGCGCGGTGGCGACGTTGCCCATGGCGAACACGGCCATCAGAGTCATCAGCACGGCCTTGCGGTTGAACTTCGCGGTCAGCGCCGCGATGACCGGCGCCCCGACCACCACACCAAGGGCGTAGGCCGAGATGACGTGGCCGGCAACCGGCTCACTGATGTGCAGGCTTGCGGCGATTTCGGGCAGCAAACCCATCGAGACGAACTCGTTGGTGCCGATACCGAACCCCCCGAGCGCCAGGGCGAGGATGCCCAGCCGCGAGCGCGTCGGGGACAGTGCCGGCGTAGCGGTCGCAGCTGGTGGTCGGGATGTGACGGTCACAGGAGCATCGACTTTCTGTGCGGTGGCAGGCGGTCACCGGAATTCGGCGGCCTCGGTTGCTGCCGCAGTGCAGCGCTCGAACCTTCTCCTCGACACTAGCCCGACTTCGACCGTTCTTCCAACAGACTTAGGTCTCAAAAAAGACAAAGTGATGGGTCTCTCTTTTACTATCAAGGATGGATAGATCTTGGTTCAATGGAAAGATGCCCGTCACCAGGCGTTCCGCCGCGCCCGCTACGACAGGGGAAGTCTTCGCGCTGATCCGCGACGGCGTCGCCACCACGCGTGCCGACATCCGGATGATGACCGGACTGTCCCGGACCGCGGTCGGAGCCCGGGTGGCCGCCCTGGCCCGGCGCGGACTGGTCTCGGAGGGTGAAGAGGCCCCGTCTACCGGCGGGCGTCCCCCGGCCCTCGTTCGCTTCAACGCCGAGGCCGGCGTGGTGCTCTCGGCGGCGATCGGGCGCAGCCGCACCCGGCTGGCGGTGTGCAACCTGGCCGGCGACATCCAGGCGCTGACTGACATGGACTCCGAAATCCGCATCGGTCCCGATGATCTGATGCCCGATCTCGTCAAGCGCCTCGAAGTGCTGCTCGACGAGAGCGGCCGGACTCCCGTCGACGTGCTGGGGGTCGGGGTGTCACTGCCCGGCACGGTGGATCAACAACGCGGCTGCAGCCTGGCCGCTCCGGTCATGAGCGGCTGGGACGGCGTGCCGCTGGAACCATACTTCCGCAAGCTCACCGAGGCGCCGATCGTCCTCGACAACGACACCAACGTGCTGGCCCTCTCGGAGCGGCGCAGTCCGCTGAAGGACTACGACGACCTTCTGCTCATCAAGGCGTCGACCGGGTTGGGTGCCGGCATCGTGTCCGGAGGTGTGCTGCAGCGCGGCGCGCTCGGTGCCGCCGGCGAGTTCGGCCACAACAAGACCGCGGCGGCGCAAGGGCTGGCCTGCCGCTGCGGTGACACCGGTTGTCTGGAGGCGATCGCCGGCGGCTGGGCGCTGGTGCGCACGCTGCAGGAGCAGGGCCGCCAGGTCAACCACATCCGGGACGTCGTCGAACTGGCCAACCACGGCGACGGCGAGGTGCGCCGCCTGCTGCGCGAGAGCGGCCGTCACGTGGGCGAGGTGATCGCCGCGGCGGTGAACCTGCTCAATCCCGCCGTGCTCGTCATCGGCGGCGACATGTCCGGCGCCTACGACGTGTTCGTCGCCGGGCTGCGCGAGACGCTGTACGGCAATGCCACCGCGCTGGCCACCCGCCACCTGCAGGTCGTACCGTCCACCTACGGCGACAAAGCCGGCAACGTCGGCAGCGCAGCGCTGGTTCTCGACCGCATTTTGTCGGCCGACGCCATCGACGCCGCGCTGCGCTGACTCACTCGGGCAGGCGCAGTTCCGGCTTCTCGACCTCTTCGATGTTCACGTCCTTGAACGTGATGACCCGCACCTGCTTGACGAAGCGGGCGGGCCGGTACATGTCCCAGACCCAGGCATCGGCCAGGCGAAGCTCGAAATAGACCTCGCCATCGGTGTTGCGCGGCACCAGTTCGACACTGTTGGCCAGGTAGAAGCGGCGCTCGGTCTCCACGACGTAGCTGAACTGCCCCACGATGTCCTTGTATTCGCGGTACAGCGAGAGTTCCATCTCGGTTTCGTACTTCTCGAGATCTTCCGCACTCATCTGTTCAGCGGTCCTCTTCGTCGCATCGTGGTCTGGCCTCCATCTTGACTCACACTCCGTCGTCGCGTCGCGGCGGTGGGCACTCGACCACCACCTCGGTACCACCGGCGCCGGCGACCCGTCGCACATTGATGAAGGAATAGCGGTGCTGGCTGGACGGGCCGAGCCTGGACAGGGCCGCGCTGTGCGCGGCGGTGCTGTACCCCTTGTGCTCGGCGAAACCGTAACCGGGATGGTCGGCATCCATCGCGACCATCAGTCGATCCCGGCTGACCTTGGCCAACACGCTCGCCGCCGCGATACAGGCCGCGGCGGCGTCGCCACCGACCACGGGCAGCGACGGCATCGGCAGACCCGGCACCCGGAAACCGTCGGAAAGCACGTACCCCGGACGCAGCGACAAGCCCGCCACCGCACGCCGCATTCCTTCGATGTTCGCCACGTGCACACCGCGCCGGTCGACCTCGGGCGCCGGGATGAAGACCACGTGATAAGCCAGCGCGTAGCGCTTGATCAGCGGAAACAGCTCCTCGCGGGTCTTCTCGTTGAGCTTCTTCGAATCGTCGAGGGCGGCCAGGCTCTCGAATCGGTTCGGGCCGAGCACACACGCGGCGACCACCAGCGGACCCGCGCACGCTCCGCGGCCCACCTCGTCGACACCGGCCACCGGGCCCAACCCACTGCGATACAGCGCCGACTCCAGCGTGCGCAGCCCCGACGATTTGCGGATCACCGTACGCGGCGGCCACGTCATCGCGGCCATCGATCAGCCCTGCTGCGGGTCGAACGAGGACACCCCACCCCAGCGCGACGGCGGCCATGCGATGAAGCGAGCCTTACCGATGACGTTGCCCACCGGGACGGTGCCGGCGGTGGGATCGCCGGTGCACAGAATGCCCTTCTGGGCATCGGCCGGCGTGCTGGTGCAATGCGCGCGCGAATCCGCCGAATGCGTGCGGTTATCGCCCATCACCCACAGCCTGCCCTCGGGCACCTTCACCGGGCCGAACTCATTTCCCAGACACGGATACACCAACGGGTCGGCCATCATGGTCTGCGCGTTGAGGTACGGCTCCTTGAGCGGCTTGCCGTCGACGGTGAGTCCAGTGTCGGCGCGGCACTGGACCGTCTGACCGCCGACCGCGATCACGCGCTTGACCAGATCATTCTCATCCGGAGGCACGAAGCCGACGACGGAGAGCACGTTCTCGACGGTACGGAGGGCCGGATTGTCCGACCGGATCGATTTGTAGCCGACGTTCCAGTTCGGCGGTCCCTTGAAGACGACGACATCGCCAGGGCGGGGTGAACCGAACCGGTAGGTGATCTTGTCCACCATGATCCGGTCACCCACGCAGCCGGCACAGCCGTGCAGCGTGGGTTCCATCGACTCCGAGGGGATCAGATACGGCCGCGCGACGAATGTCAGCATCACGTAGTAGAGAACTAACGCGATGCCGATGAGGATGGCGCCTTCGCGCAGCGCGGATCGCTTCTTCTCGCCCTGTTCGGGGGCCGAATCGGCGGTAGGGGTCGCTCGGGGCTCCGTTGTGGTGGAGTTGTCCGGCGTGGCGTCGCCCGGAGCCGGGTTGTCGTCGGTCACGGGATCAGAGTAGCCAGCGAAACTGACCGGCCCGCACGCTCACCGGACGCGACGCGCACGAAGCTCAGCGCTTCTCTACGCCCCATGTCGAAGCTCAGCGCTTCTCTACGCCCCATGTCGAAGCTCAGCGCTTCTCTACGCCCCATGTCGAAGCTCAGCGCTTCTCTACGCCCCATGTCGAAGCTCAGCGCTTCTCTACGCCCCAT
>NZ_JBSXPP010000006.1:207526-343989 GCF_054073305.1 Mycolicibacterium sp. CBM1
GCTTCTCTACGCCCCATGTCGAAGCTCAGCGCTTCTCTACGCCCCATGTCGAAGCTCAGCGCTTCTCTACGCCCCATGTCGAAGCTCAGCGCTTCTCTACGCCCCATGTCGAAGCTCAGCGCTTCTCCTTGATCTTGGCCTTCTTGCCCCGCAGCTCGCGCAGGTAGTAAAGCTTCGCGCGGCGGACGTCACCACGGGTGAGGACCTCGATGTGGTCGATGTTCGGCGAATGCACCGGGAAGGTGCGCTCGACACCGACGCCGTAGCTCTCCTTGCGGACCGTGAAGGTCTCCCGGATGCCACCGCCGGAGCGGCGCAGCACGACACCCTTGAAGACCTGGACGCGCTGCTTGTTGCCCTCGATGACCTTCACGTGGACATTGACGGTGTCCCCGGGGCTGAAGGTCGGAATGTCGTCGCGCAGCGACGCCTGGTCGACGAAATCCAGCGTGTTCATCGGTGACACTTCCTTGCGGTTCGCGGCGCAGCCGACCACCTGCGTAACTACGCTGGCGGCCGCCGGGCCGATGGATTCGGGCACGTGGTTGTAGGTCGCAGCAGGCGGACAAGGGGTCCGGCCCGCGCGAGCAACTGCTCAATTGTGCCAGATGGGTCGCGAGCCGTGAAATCGCGCGATCCGTCGACAGCACCGCGATGTGTCGGCGAGCTGAAAGCGCGGTATACAACCAGTACCATTAGCCTGGTTATCGACCGGGCGGCAGCGTGGCAGCCCACCGCATTTCATACACCACACTTTCGAGGAGACGGCGATGCGACGGCATCTATCGATGCTGGTCACGGTATCGGCCGCGGTGGTGATCGGTGTTCTGGTAGCGGCGTCCTCGGCTCAGGTCAGCACAGCCCCCGCCGATGCGCGCCCGATGACGTTGCTGGCTGTCGATCCCAGCGCCGTCGCGCAGGCGCCCGCACTGGGCCCGCTGGCCGACGCTCCGCCGGACCCCACTGTGGGCCTGGACGTCCGCGCCAGGCAGGCTGCCGCCGATGCCCAGAACCGCGGCGCCGACATCAGCTTCACCATCCTCGATCGCACCACCGGCCAGACGCTGAGCGGCGGTGACAACAGCCCGTTCCCCATTGCGTCGGTGAGCAAGCTCTTCATCGCCGACGACCTCTTGCTGCAGGTGGCCAAGGGGCAACGGCAGCTCACGCCCGCCGAACGGCAGTCGTTCGACGTGATGCTGCGCTCCTCCGACGACAGCGCCGCCGAGGTGTTCTGGAGCGAGAGCGGCGGCAGCGCGGTCATCGGTCGCGTGACCGCTCGCTATGGCCTGAGCTCGACCAGCGCGCCCTACGACGGGCACTGGTGGAACACCATGAGCACCACCGGTGATCTGGTGCGCTACTACGACATGCTGCTTGACGGCGACGGCGGGCTGCCCGCCGACCAGGCGGCAGTCATCTTGTCCGACTTGGCTGCATCGACACCCAACGGCCTCGACGGCTACCCCCAGCGATTCGGGATCCCCGACGGCCTCTACGCCGAACCCGTTGCGGTCAAGCAGGGGTGGATGTGCTGCTGGAACGGCGGCAACTGGTTACACATGACCACCGGAGTGGTCGGACCCGACCGCCGGTTCGTGATCGCGATGGCCTCGCTGCAGCCCGTCGACGACGCCACCGCACGCAACACGATGACGCAGGCCATCAAGACGATGTTCCCCGGCGGCCGGATCTAGCCGCTCCGCGTCAGCGCGGCGGCCGGCCCGGTCGTTGGATCACCGGCGGGCGAAGTGGCCGGGTCGGTTGGTTGGCGAGCTCGACGGTGGGCAACCCACTGCGCAGTCTCATGGTGGCCGCCGGATCGGCCGCTGGACGTCGAGGACCCACCGCCAGCGGCCGGGTGGCCGTCTGATCGGTTCCGTCGTCTTGTTCCAAGACGCTGCGGGCGACCCGTTCCAGTACACCCTGCACCTGCATGCGGTCGGGACGTCCGTCGAACGCCGGAGACCGGGTCAGGGTGTCGGCAATCCAGCTCGCGATCAGATTGCGGGCATGGTTGACTTCCGCGGCGCCGGCCGCGGTCAGAGCGAAGTGGTCCCCGGTGCGCGAGGCGAACCCGTTCGCAACGAGCCGATCGAAGGTCGGTTCGAGGATCTCCGCGGGCACCCGATGGTGTGCGGCGATGGCAGCCAGGTCCGCGGCACCGGCGACCTGCGCGTGACGGTAGATCTGCAACAGCGCCCACATCCTCGGAGCGTCCAGACGGGTGGCGCCGGAGCGGACCACCGCCTGCAAATGCGCGCCCCGGGTCTCTCGCAGCAGTCGGCTGACGGCGACCTCGAGAACTTTTTCGGCCGGTTCCGTCGTGGGCATGCCGAAGCCCTCGCCCAGATCGGTGCTGCCCGTGGCGGCGGCGTCGCGCAGCGGAACCTGTTTGAGGAACAGCGCGAGCACGAAGCCGACCACCGCCACCGGCGCGGCGAACAGGAACACCTTGCTCAACGAGTCGGCGTAGGCGGCGATGATCGGCACCGCCACGTCATGCGGAAGACGGTGCAACGCCTGTGGCGACTGGGCCGCCGCGGCTGGCGTACCGCTGGCGGCCAGCGCCGCAGGCAACCGGTCGGCCAAGAAGTTGCTGAACAGCGAGCCGAAGATCGCAGCCCCGAAGGAACTCCCGATGGTGCGGAAGAAGGTGACGCCCGAGGTAGCCACACCCAGATCCGTGAAGTCCACGGTGTTCTGCACAGTCAGGACGAGCACCTGCATGCTCAGCCCGATGCCGGCCCCCAGTATCAACAGATACAGCGACTGCAGGACCGTCGACGTGTCGGCGTCCATCCGGGACAGCAGGACGAAACCGAGCGCCATGACCGCTGTACCGACGACCGGGAAGATCTTGTATCGGCCGGTGCGCCCGACGATCACACCGCTAGTCAGCGAGGTGGTGAGCAGGCCGAGCACCATCGGCAGCGTGTGCAGGCCCGACACCGTCGCCGACACCCCGTCGACGAACTGCATATAGGTCGGTAGGAACGTCAGTGCGCCCAGCATCGCAAACCCGACGACGAACGACAGCGCGCAGCACACCGCGAACACCGGGTCGGCGAAGAGCCGCATCGGCAGGATGGGCTCGGCGGCGCGCAGTTCGACCACGACGAACGCCACGATCGCGGCCACCGATCCGACGAACAGCCCGACAATCGTCACCGATCCCCAGGGGTAGGTCGTGCCGCCCCAACTGGTGGCCAGTGTCAGGCCCGCGGCACCCAGGCCCACCAGCACGATGCCCGGGTAGTCGATGGCCGGCCGGGCGGTGCGCCCGAGCGCTGGGATCGCAGAAGCCGCAACGGCCAGCACCACGACGGCGACCGGCACGTTGACCCAGAACGCCCAGCGCCAGCCGAGATGGTCGGTGAACAGCCCGCCGAGCAGCGGACCCACGACGGTCGTGACACCGAACACCGCACCGAGGGCACCCTGGTAGCGGCCCCGCTCGCGCAACGGGATGACCTCACCGATGACGGCCACGGCGGTGACCGTGATCGCCCCGCCGCCGATGCCCTGCAGGGCACGCGAGGCGACCAGCATGCTCATCGATTCGGCGAGCCCGCACAGGACAGACCCGGCGAGGAAGAACAGCACCGCGGCCTGGAACACCGTCTTGCGCCCGAAGGTGTCGCCAAGCTTGCCGACCACCGCGGTCACGATCGTCGACGCCAGCAGATAACTGGTCACCACCCAGGACTGGTGGCCCGCGCCGCCGAGATCGGCGACGACGGTGGGCAGCGCGGTGGCCACGATGGTCTGATCCAGCGCGGCCAGCAGCATGCCCAGCACGACAGCCAGGAAGACCATGTTGCGCCGGCGGCCCGTCACCTGCGCAGCCGCCGGCTCGGGCGGAGCGCCGGTTGATGGACGAGTCACGCCATCCTTCATACCCTGCGGCAGTGCTCGATAACCCGGCCTGCCGCGGACACGCCGGACCTCACCGTTCCAGCAGGTCCGGGCGGCGGTCTCGGGTTCGCTGCAGCGACTGCTCGTGGCGCCACGCCGCGACCTTGCCGTGGTCACCGGAGAGCAGCACGTCGGGCACCGGCAGGTCGCGCCACGTCGGCGGACGGGTATAGCTCGGCCCCTCGAGCAGACCGTCCTTCTCCGGTGAATGCGAATCATCTTGGTGCGAGCGCGGATTGCCCAGTACGCCTGCTAGCAGCCGGACCACCGCCTCGACCATCACCAGAGCCGCCGCCTCACCACCGGCCAGCACGTAGTCACCGATCGACACTTCTTCGACACGCATCCGTCGCCGCGCGTCTTCGGCCACCCGCTGGTCGATGCCTTCGTAACGGCCGCAGGCGAAAACCAGGTGCCGCTCCCCCGTCCAGGCTTGGGCGTCCTTCTGGGTGAACAGTCGGCCTGCCGGTGTCGGGATCACCAAAAGAGTTTCCGCGGTGCAGATCTCGTCGAGCGCCTCACCCCACACCGGCGCCTTCATCACCATGCCGGGACCGCCGCCGTAGGGTGCGTCGTCGACGGAGTGATGCACGTCATGGGTCCAGCGGCGCAGATCGTGCACGTCGAAGTCAAGAATGCCCGACTCGATGGCCTTGCCCGGCAAGGATTGTCGCAGTGGTGCGAGATAGTCGGGAAAGATCGAGATGACGTCAATATGCACGGCCGCGCGTCCTATTCCAAGCCGTCCAGATCCAAAAGCCCGGCGGGGGGATCGATTTCGACGATTCCGTCGGCTATGGACACCGACGTCACGATCGCACTGACGAAGGGCACCAGCAATTCGGCGTCATCGCCGGTGCGAACCGACAGCAGTTCACCTCCGGCCGTGTGCAACACCTCGATGACCGAGCCCACCTCGGCGCCGTCGACGGTGCGCACCGCCAACCCCTCGAGCTGATGGTCGTAGAACTCGTCGGGATCCTCGATCGGCGGCAGTTTGGCGGAGTCGACCACAAACAGGTTGCCGCGCAGCGCGTCGGCCGCATTGCGATCCGAGACGCCGTCCAGCCGGACCAGCAGCCGCGCACCGTGCGGGCGCGACGACTCCACGACGACCTCACGGCCGCCGCCTGCGCGGGAAGGCCTGAGCCACAGACGATTACCCGGAGCGAACCGATCGTCGGGGTCGTCGGTACGAACGTCGACCACCAGTTCGCCGGTAATCCCGTGCGCCTTGGCGACCCGCCCGACGACGAGTTCCATATCGCTCCCCGAGTTGCTTCGCTGCTACCCGCAGGACTACTGGTCGGTGTCCACCACGTCGACGCGGATACCGCGGCCACCGATACCGGCGACCAGGGTGCGCAGGGCTGTGGCGGTACGACCGCCACGGCCGATCACCTTGCCGAGGTCTTCGGGGTGGACATGCACCTCGACCGTGCGCCCGCGCCGGCTGGTGACCATGTCGACTCGGACATCGTCGGGGTTGTCGACGATCCCGCGGACCAGGTGCTCCACCGCGTCGACGACGACCGAGCTCATTCGGCGGCGACCTCAGCGGCCTCGGTGGTCTCGGCGGCCGGCGCGGCCTCAGCGGACTCGGCGGCCGGCTCGGCCTTCTTGGCCGGGGCCTTCTTCTTCTTGGGCGAAGTGGCGTCACCGGCGGGGGCACCGTCGGCCTCGGCCAGCGCGGCGTTGAACAGGTCGAGCTTGCTGGGCTTGGGCTCCTTGACCTTCAGCGTGCCCTCGGCACCGGGCAGGCCCTTGAACTTCTGCCAATCACCGGTGATCTTCAGCAGGTTGAGAACCGGCTCGGTGGGCTGGGCGCCGACCGACAGCCAGTACTGCGCGCGCTCGGAGTCGATCTCGATCAGGCTCGGCTCTTCCTTGGGGTGGTAGCGGCCGATGACCTCGATGGAGCGACCGTCGCGGCGGGTGCGCGAGTCGGCGACGGCGATGCGGTACTGGGGGTTGCGGATCTTGCCAAGCCGGGTGAGCTTGATCTTGACAGCCATGAATGAACTCCTGTGGGTGTCACGCTGCAATTCAGCGATACGGCGGGAGTGCCGGATCCGGTTTTGCCTCGCGTGTGTGACCGCGGTGCGGCGCATCCGTTCCCGGAAGCCGCACGCGGACAGCGGCCCATTCTGCCAGATCGCGCTGATCAGGTGTTAATCGCTCAGAAGACCTTCTGGATGCACTTGGTTTCCACGCGCCGCGTCATCCGCCAGCCTTCTGGCGTGCGGATGAACTCGTCGTCGTACCACAGTCCACAGAACATCACCTGGCCGTTGTCCCCCAGGGACATCGGGTTGAACAGGATGGCCCGCGACGTGGCGGAGTCCCCGTTCAACCGGATGTCGATGTTGCCGAGCATGTGGAAGTAGGCCGGGAAGTTGGGCAGCACGTCGGCCAGCCATGCCTTGACGTCGGGATAGCTGCCCGCGATCCCGCCGAGCTCGGTGTAGTCGATGTGCGCATCAGGGGTGAAGACCAGATCGAGGTCGTCGAATCGGCGACTGTCGATCGCGGTGGAGTAGTCCACCAACAGCTGCTGGATCTCCATCCGGTCGGAGATTTCTTCAAGGCTGAGCATCTCGTGATTCAACACCGGACCGCCAGCACCGGGGCGAGGAAGTCCACACCAGCGAGACGCACTCGACTAAGGTAAGCCTAACCAAGTTATGAGGAGCGTAGACGTGGTTGCGGACGGCCCGACCTTTTCCCTGATCATCGGCTACGGCAGCGACATGGGCACCGCCGAGTACATCGCCATGCAGCTCGCCGACGCCGCCAAGGCGCGCGGCATCGACGTCACCGAGACCGAACTCAACGACATCCGCCTCGACGAACTCGTCGCGACGACGCACTTCGTCGTGGTGACCTCCACCTTCGGCGAGGGTGAGGTGCCCGACAACGGCACCGTCTTCTTCGAAGAGCTCAGCGCCTGCACCGAGGACCTCGCACACCTGCGCTACGCGGTGCTGGCCCTGGGCGACAGCTCCTACGAACTGTTCTGCAACGCCGGCCGGCTTATCGACATCCGCCTGGCCGAACTGGGCGGACGGCCACTGGCCGGGCGCGTCGAATTGGACTGCTACCGCGAAGGCGACGCCCGGGGCTGGCTGGCCGAGATCGTCGAGCTGCTCGAGGATGCCCACACCGCCACATCGCAACCCGCTGCTGCCCCGGCGCCGATCCCCTCGGCCGCAGCGCGGCGCCCAGCGGCAACCCCGTGGCCGGAATCGCACCCCTACCGGGCCACTGCCGTGGTCAATCGCCGGCTGACGGCACCGGAGTCGGACAAAGAGGTCCGCCACATCGAACTGGATCTGGCCGACTCCGGTATCGCCTATCAGGCCGGAGATTCGGTGGCCGTGCACCCCGACAACTCCCTGGAGCTGGTCGAGGCGGTCCTGACGGCGCTGGGAGTCGACGACACCTACGTCACCACCGGATCCCCACTCCCGCTGGGGGAACTGCTCACCCGTCACCTGGAACTCCGGACCCCGTCGCGAGCGTTGCAGTCGCTGATCGCCACCCGCACACGCGATGCCGAGGCCGCCGCCGCGCTTGGTTCCGGTGACGCGTCCTGGTTGTATGGGCGCGATGTCGTCGACCTTCTCGAACTGGCCGACCTGGACGTCAGCGAGGTCCTGGAAACGTTGCGGCCCTTACAGTTTCGCGACTATTCGATTGCGTCCAGCCCACTGGCCCATCCTGGCCGGCTGCACCTGACGGTCGCCACCGTGCGCTATACATCCGGCGGACGCCACCGGGGTGGGGTCGCGTCGACCTTCCTGGCCGATCGCGGGCAGACGGTGCCGATCCATCTGCGGCCCAACCACAACTTCCGGCTACCCGACCCGGACGTGCCCATCATCATGGTCGGCCCGGGAACCGGCATCGCGCCCTTTCGGGCGTTCCTGCACGAGCGCCAGGCCACCGGCGCGCGGGGCAGGGCTTGGCTGTTTTTCGGCGACCGTCGGCGCGCCACCGACTTCCTCTACGGCGACGAGCTGACGGCATTCCGGGATTCCGGTGTCCTGACCCGCCTGGACCTGGCATTCTCCCGCGAAGCGGGCGCGCCGACGTGCTACGTCCAGCACCGGATGGCCGAGAACGCCGCGCAGATTTTCGGCTGGCTGAGCGACGGAGCGCACTTCTATGTGTGCGGGGACGCCGAGAAGATGGCCAAGGACGTCGACCTGGCACTGCACCGGATTGTCGCGTCCGAGGGCGGCATGGACGAGGCGGCCGCGCACTCCTATGTCAACGAGCTCATCAAAGCCCACCGCTACGTGCGCGACGTCTACTGACCCTGGGCGTCACCCAGCGGCTCGGGTTAGGCTCGTGGCCCATGCGCAGACTTCTCGCGGGCATCACCACGGCGTTGAGCCTGCTGATCTCGTCGACCGGAATTGCCAACGCGGACATCGCTGATCAACCGCCGGGGTCGGTGCCGGTGCCGGACGGCCCCGCGCCGGCCTGGATCATCGCCGACATGGACACCGGTCAGGTGCTCGCCGGTCGTGACATGTATGCCGCCCATCCCCCGGCCAGCACGATCAAGACATTGCTGGCGTTGACCGCGCTGGACGAACTGCCCGACCTCAACGCCACCGTCGTCGCCGACAACGCCGACACCCTGGTGGAGTGCAACTGCGCCGGCATCAAGCCGGGCCACACCTACACCGCCCGTCAACTGCTCGACGCGGTCCTGCTGGTGTCGGGCAACGACGCCGCGAACACCCTGGCCGACATGCTCGGCGGCTCCGACGCCGCGGTGGCGAAGATGAATGCCAAGGCAGCCGCCGTCGGGGCGAGCAACACCCACGCCACCACTCCCTCCGGGCTAGACGGCCCGGGCGGTCCGGGATGGACCACCCCGCACGACCTGGCGGCCATCTTCCGGGCGGCGATGGCCAACCCGGTGTTCGCCGAGATCACCGCACAGCCGGTGGCGATGTTCCCCACCGACGCCGGCGACAAGCCGCTGGTCAACCAGGACGAGCTGCTGGTGCGCTATCCCGGGGCGATCGGCGGCAAGACCGGCTTCACCGACGCCGCACGCAAGACCTTCGTCGGCGCCGCCGACCGGGACGGCCGCCGGCTGGTCATCGCGATGATGTACGGCCTGATCCACGAGGGCGGCCCGACCTACTGGGACCAGGCCGCCGCACTCCTGGACTGGGGATTCGCCCAGAACCGCTCGGACAGCGTCGCCGCGCTCTAGCTGCGCCGCGATTTCGCAATGCATTCGAGACCGCCGCGCGTCGTCATCGAGGTGATCGCTGGTTAGCCTCGGCAGTCATGCCGGCCCGCCCGTTGGTCGCGGTGCTCAGCATCGCCATATCGCTGTTGCTGGCGTCGCCCGTTGCGGCCCAACCGGGCGCCGAGCTGGCCGGCGCGGCCGTCACACCACCCGACGGACCGGCGCCCGCGTGGCTCGTCGCCGATCTGGACAGCGGCCGCATCCTGGGCAGCCGCGACCCGTACGGCGCCCACGCCCCGGCCAGCACCATCAAGCCACTGCTGGCGATGGTCGTCATGGATCAGGTCAACCCGGCAGCCGCGATGCGTGCCACGGCAGCGAACACCGACGTCGAATGCACCTGCGTCGGTCTGGTTCCCGGAGCGGTCTACACCGCGCGCCAACTACTCGACGCGCTGCTGATGGTGTCGGGCAATGACGCCGCCAACGCCCTGGCCGACATGGTCGGCGGCTATCGGGTTGCGGTCCAGAAAATGAACCTCAAGGCCTACCAACTCGGCGCCCGCAGCACACGGGCCGGCTCGCCCTCGGGATTGGACGGGCCGGGCTGGGAGTCGGTCACCACGCCCCACGACCTCGCCGTGATTTACCGAGCCGCGCTGAATTACCCGCTGTTCGGCCAGATCATCCACCAGAGCACCGCGGCGTTCCCGGACGGCAGGGGTGGGGTCAAACAGATCGCCAGCCATGACCACCTGCTGCCGAACTATCCCGGGTTCATCGGCGGCAAGACGGGTTACACCAGCCTGGCCAAGGAGACCTACGTCGCGATGGCACAGCAAGGTGGCCGGCGGCTGATCGCGGTACTGATGTATGGCAGCGACGAGTTGTGGGATCAGGGCCGCGCTCTGCTCGACTGGGGCTTCCGGGTCAACTAGAAGACACGGCCGCGCAGGATCACCCGGTCCGGATTGGCCAGGACGTGCGCTCCGTCGCGCGGATCCTGCTGGAAACACAGCAGATCCGCGGGGGCGCCCTCGTCGAGCGCCGGCTTGCCCAGCCAGCGGCGCGCATCCCAGCACGCCGCACCCAACGCCTCGGTCGGGCTCATCCCGATGCCCCTGAGCGCGGCGACCTCATCGGCGACGCGGCCGTGCTCGATGTTGCTGCCCGCGTCGGTGCCGGCGTAGATCGGCACGCCGGCCTCTCGGGCCGCGGCGATCCGCTGCGGGCAGCGAGCGTAGAGCTCCCGCATGTGGCTGGCATAGGTCGGAAATTTGGTTGCGGCATCGGCGAATCCGGGGAAGTTCTCGATATTGATCAAGGTCGGCACCAGCACGGTGCCGTGCTCGACCATCAACCCGACGGTGTCGTCGGTCAGGCCGGTGCCGTGCTCGATGCAGTCGATGCCGGCCGTGATCAGACCCGGCAAGGCGTCCTCGCCGAAGACATGGGCGGTGACGCGCACCCCTTCGTCATGCACCGCGGCGATCGCCGCGCGCAGGACGTCGTCGCTCCACAGCGGCGCCAGGTCACCCACCGACCGGTCGATCCAGTCGCCGACGAGTTTCACCCAGCCGTCACCGCGGCGGGCCTGCGCCACCAGCGCCTCGGGCAGCTGCCATTCGTCCTCGAGTTCGATGGCATGACCCCGCCCGTAGCGCTTGGGACGGGCCAGGTGCTTGCCGGCCCGGATGATGCTGGGCAGGTCGTGGTGGTCGTCGAGGCTTCGGGTGTCGGTCGGAGAACCGCAGTCGCGCAACAACAGTGCGCCGGCGTCGCGCTCGGCCTCGGCCTGGGCGATCGCCTCGTCGAGCGGCATCTCGCCGTGCTCACCGAGTCCGACGTGGCAGTGGGCGTCGACCAGGCCGGGAATGATCCAACCGCCGTCCCACAGGGTCTCGGCGCCGGCGACCGGGTCGCGGTGCAGGACGCCGTCGGCGATCCACCACTGGACGGGCTCACCGTCGGGCAAGCCGCGCCCCCGGACGTGAATGGCGCTGGTCGGGCGCACTACTTCTGGCCGGGGAACTTCAGCTTCGACAGGTCGAAGTCGGCCAGGCCGGGCGGCAGCTCGTTGAGCCCCTCCGGCATCTTCGACAGGTCGGGGAAGCCACCGGGCAGCCCGCCGGCAAGCAACGGATTGCGGGCCTTCGGCGGAGTCGGCCCGCGGCCCCCCTTCTTGCCCTTTTTGCCCTTGGCGTTCTTCTTCGCCGAGCGACGCCCGAACGGCATGCCCATGGCACCGGCCATCTGCGACATCATCTTGCGGGCCTCGAAGAACCGGTCGACGAGCTGGTTGACCTCGGAGACTGTCACACCCGAACCGTTGGCGATGCGCAGCCGCCGCGAGGCGTTGATGATCTTCGGGTCGGCTCGTTCCTGCGGGGTCATGCCGCGGATGATCGCCTGCAGCCGGTCGAGCTGTTTGTCGTCGACGGTGGCCAGGGCGTCCTTCATCTGGCCGGCACCGGGCAGCATGCCCAGCAGGTTGCCGATCGGCCCCATCTTGCGGATCATCAGCATCTGCTCGAGGAAGTCCTCCAGCGTCAGCTCGCCGGACCCGATCTTGGCGGCAGCATCCTCGGCCTTCTGCTGATCGAAGACCTGCTCGGCCTGCTCGATGAGGGACAGCACGTCGCCCATGCCCAGGATGCGGCTGGCCATCCGGTCGGGGTGGAAGACGTCGAAGTCCTCGAGCTTTTCCCCCGTCGAGGCGAACAGGATCGGCACGCCGGTGACCTCGCGCACCGACAGCGCCGCACCACCACGGGCGTCGCCGTCGAGCTTGGTCAGCACCACGCCGGTGAAACCGACGCCGGTCCCGAAAGCTTCGGCGGTCGCCACGGCGTCCTGGCCGATCATCGCGTCCAGGACGAACAGCGTCTCGTCGGGGTGGACGGCGTCGCGGATGGCGGCGGCCTGGGCCATCAACTCTTCGTCGATGCCGAGGCGGCCCGCGGTGTCGACGATGACGACGTCGAAGTGTTTTGCCTGCGCTTCGGCCAGGCCGGCGGCGGCCACGGCGACCGGGTCTCCCGGCGGCGAGTCGTGCGAACCCTCAGCGGTGCCCGGGTGCGGCGCGAATACGTTGACCCCGGCCCGTTCGCCGACGATCTTGAGCTGGCTGACCGCACCGGGACGCTGCAGGTCGCAGGCCACCAGCAGCGGGGTGTGACCCTGCCCCTTGAGCCATTTGGCGAGCTTGCCGGCCAGGGTGGTCTTACCCGCGCCCTGCAGGCCGGCCAGCATGATGACCGTCGGCGGGTTCTTGGCGAACGCCAGCTGGCGGGTCTGGCCGCCGAGGATGCCGATGAGCTCCTCGTTGACGATCTTGACGACCTGCTGGGCCGGGTTCAGGGCCGCGGAGACCTCGGCGCCCTTGGCGCGCTCCTTGATGCGGTTGACGAACTCGCGGACCACCGGCAGCGACACGTCGGCTTCGAGCAGCGCCAGACGGATCTCGCGGGTGGTGGCATCGATGTCGGCGTCGGTCAGCCGGCCCTTGCCACGCAGGCCAGCGAGCGCACCGGTCAACCGGTCGGACAGGGATTCGAACACGAGGTAAGCCTAGCGGGGCGACGGCGCCGACGGCGCGATGCCCACCGGCGCGAGTGGCCAGTTGACGCACGCGTTTGGCCCCGATCCGTGCCATAGGTGGCCACTCGCGCGCACCACAATGGGCCACGCGAGGTCGCGCTAACTCGCCTCTTGCACCGGCTTGGCCGGTGGCGGCGTCGGCAGTATGGCGTAGAGCTCACGTTCGAGCTGCGCTCGCACGTCGTCGACCGTGGCCGCCCCCGGTATGGAGATGCCGAACACGTCGACCACCGATGAGCCCAGTGTCGTGATTTTCGCCCAGGCGATGTCCACGTCGGCCCGCTCGAACACGACGGTGAGCATGGCTAGCAGCCCGGTGCGGTCGGTGGTGCGGATCTCCGCGAGCAGCTGACCTTCGGCGCTGCCGTCGCGCCACAGGATCCGCGGCGGGGCCGGTGCGGCGTTGACCGGCACCGCCGGCTTGGCCTCCCCGGCCCGGGCAGTGCCGTTCTGCGCCGCGTCACGGTCCCGTTTCTCCAGTGCCGTGATGACGTCGAGGTCTCCGTCGAGGGCCAGGATGAACTGTTGACGGAGCAGCTCTGCCGCGGGCGGGGAACCGAAGTGCGGCGAGACGACGAAGGTGTTGATCGCCGAACCACCCGCACTGTTGACCGATGCCGAATGCACCCGCAGCGAATTGAGGGCCAGCACCCCGGCCGCCTTGGACAACAGGCCGCGCCGATCCGGGGCGATCATGACGACGTTGTAGGTGTGCGCGCTGTCGCCAGGCACCAGTTCGACGTGCACCCCCCGGTCGGCGGCTAGCGAAAGATGATGGGAGTCAATTGGATCCGCCTGCGGCAGCGGTTCACCGGCCAGAACCAGCCGGCAGCGCCGCACCAGATCCCCGATCAGCGAGGCCTTCCAGTCACCCCACACCCCCGGCCCGGTCGCCAGCGAGTCGGCCTCGGCCAGCGCATCGAGCAGCTCCAACAGGACCGGATCGCCGTCGAGCGCGTCGACGACGCGGGAAATGGTGCGCGGGTCCTGCAGGTCCCGGCGGGTCGCGGTGTCGGGCAGCAGTAGGTGGTAACGGACCATGGCCGAGAGCATGTTGATGTCCGACGGCCATAGCCCCAGCCGGGTGCCGACCTGCACGGCCAGGTCCGCACCGATGACGCTGTGATCGCCGCCGCGGCCCTTACCGATGTCGTGCAGCAGCGCACCCAGCACCAGTAGATCGGGGCGCGATACCCGGGTGGTGAACGCGCTTGCCCGCGAGACGGTTTCCACCAGATGGCGGTCCACGGTCCAGATGTGCACGACGTCGCGGGGTGGCAGGTCACGCACCGCACCCCATTCGGGGAACAGCCGCCCCCACAGGCCGGTGCGGTCGAGCGCTTCCACGGTGGCCACCGTCGTCGGACCCGCCGCCAGCAACACCAGCAGATCCTTGAGCGCGTCGCGCGGCCACGGGGTACGCAGTTCGGGTGCCGAATCGGCGAGCCTGCTGAGTGTCGAACCCGAGATCGGCAGCCCGGTGGTGGCCGAGGCGGCCGCAACCCGCAGGATCAGTCCCGGATCGCGCTCCGGGCGGGCGTCGCGAGCCAGGATGACCTCGCCGGCGAACTCCACGACACCTTCGTCGAGCGGCCGACGGGACGGCCGACGAAGAACCGAAAGGCCCCGTCGGGGAAGGGCATTGGCCGCGGTTCGCAGTCCGGCATCGACGTAGTAGCTGATCGTGCGCGCCGCGTCGGAGAGCACCCGGGCGAGGTCGAAGCGGTCACCGATGCGCAGCGCGGCGCCGATGTCGTCGGCGTACTGGGCCAGCAGCTGGTCGCGACCGCGTTTGGACACCCGATGCAGCTCGGTGCGCACGTCGAGCAGCGACAGGTGCGCCCCGCCCAGTGAGCCGGTCGGCGAGACCACCGAGTGGTTCGGATAGACGTCGGCCAGCTGGGCTATCGCGAGCGCGTTGAGCAGCTGGACATCGCGTAGGCCGCCGCGGCCGCACTTGAGGTCGGGCTCGGCCCGGTGCGCGATCTGTCCGCTGCGCTGCCAACGGGCCTGGGTGTGCTCGACGAGTTCGTCGAAGCGCGACGTGATCCCGGTACGCCACTGGCGCCGGGCGCCGCCGATCAGCAGCGCCGACAACTCGGAGTCGCCGGCGATGTGGCGCGCCTCGAGCATCGCCAACCCCGCCGAGATGTCCTCACTGGCTACCTTGAGCGCCTCAGGCACGGTACGCACGCTGTGGTCGAGCCGAATGTTGGCGTCCCACAGGGGGTACCACAGCTGTTCGGCGACCTGGGTCACCAGGTCGGCGGGCATGTTGTCGTGCAGCAGCATCAGATCGAGATCGGAGTACGGAACGAACTCCCGGCGCCCGAGTCCGCCGGTGGCGACGATGGCGAACCCGCTGGTGGAAGTGATACCGATCTCGGTGGCCTTGGTGGCCAGCCAGAATTCGTGCAGGTCGAGCAGTGCGTCGCGCAACGCGGCCGAATCAAGCTGGCGCTGACCGCCTTCCAGTAACTGATGAGCCGCGGCGGTGAGATCCTTGGCGGGTTTGGGCGGTGCGACCGCCGGCCGGCCGGCGACGCGAGCCGCCGCCGGTGCCTCCGATCGGGAGGCGCCGGCGGCGGAATCTCTTGATTTCTTTGTCATTTCAGTCCTCCTGCGGCCGACCCCAACTAACGCTTACTCGGTGTGGCCGTAAGAAGACGTCACATCGGACGCGTCAGAGAGCGTCGGACCCCCGCTCACCGGTGCGAACCCGGACGACGGTCTCCACTGGGCTGACCCACACCTTGCCGTCACCGATCTTGCCGGTACGTGCGGCCTGCACGATGACGTCCACCACCTTGTCGACGGCGGAATCATCGACCAGTACCTCCACGCGAACCTTGGGCACGAAGTCGACGGAATACTCCGCGCCGCGGTACACCTCGGTGTGGCCCTTCTGACGTCCATATCCCTGGACCTCACTGACGGTCATCCCAAGGATACCCGTCTGCTCCAGACCGGTCTTGACGTCTTCCAGCGTGAACGGCTTGACGATCGCAGTAATCAGCTTCATTTCCCTCATTCCTCCGCGCCGTGACGACCGAGAACCGAGCCGGTGCCGGCTGTTGCGAAGTCGTATGCGGTTTCCGCATGTTCGGCTTCGTCGATGCCGGTTGCCTCTTCCTCGCGATCAAGTCGCAGTCCGATGGTGTACTTCACGATCAAGGCCAAGATAGCGGTGCCCACGGCCGAATAGAGCAAAACGGCACCGGCGCCAACAGCCTGTCGCCACAGCTGGTCAACCCCGCCGCCGTAGAACAGTCCGGTGACGGCCGCACCGGCCTCCGGGGTGGCGACCAAGCCGATGAGCAAGGTGCCGAGGATGCCGCCGACCAGGTGGACGCCCACGACGTCGAGCGAGTCGTCGAAGCCGAACTTGAACTTCAGCCCGACCGCGAGGGCGCAGAGCACGCCCGCGACGACGCCGATCACCAGTGCGCCAACCACATTCACCGACGAGCACGACGGCGTGATGGCAACGAGGCCGGCGACGATACCGGAGGCCGCGCCCAGCGAGGTGGCATGACCGTCGCGGATGCGCTCGGTGACCAACCAGGCCAGCATGGCGGCGGCGGTGGCCACCGTCGTGGTGACGAATGTCGAACCCGCCAGGCCACCGGAACCGATTGCCGAACCGGCGTTGAAGCCATACCAACCGAACCACAGCAGACCGGCACCGAGCATCACGAAGGGCAGGTTGTGCGGGCGCATCGGGGTACCGGGCCAGCCTGACCGCTTGCCGAGGATGATCGCCAGTACCAGGCCGGCGGTACCGGCGTTGATGTGCACCGCGGTACCACCCGCGAAGTCAACTGCCTTGAGCTTGTTGGCAATCCAGCCGCCGGTCTCGGCGGTGACACCGTCGAAGGCGAACACCCAGTGTGCGACCGGGAAGTAGACGAATGTCGCCCACAGACCGGCGAACACCAGCCAGCCGCCGAACTTCAGGCGGTCGGCCACCGAACCGGAGATGAGGGCCACGGTGATGATGGCGAACATCAGCTGGAAGGCGACGAAGACCGTGGCGGGGATCGTGCCGACCAACGGGATGTTCACCGCGTCGACCGCCGCGGTTCCGGTGCTCGGATCCGCCGATACCGCGGCAACCGAGTTGCCGCCGATCAGACCCTTGAGGCCGAAGTACTCGGTGGGGTCACCGAAGAGGTTGAACTTGTCGTTGCCGAAGGCCAGCGAGTAGCCGTAGAGCACCCACAGCACCGTCACCACACCCATGGCACTGATGCTCATCATGATCATGTTGAGCACGCCCTTGGCACGCACCATGCCGCCGTAGAAAAAGGCGAGGCCTGGCGTCATCAGCAACACCAGCGCGGCGCTCGCAAGCATCCACGCGGTGTCGCCGGTGTCCGGCGCGCCCAATACCGGGAATTGGTCCACTCGCAGTTTCCTCCTTCACCCATGCCACGGTTAGGCACCGTTGACCTAGGCCAAGACAATGCGCAGTGGTTGTTTCGACTAGGACGCCTGGGTGTTTCGCGCGTGTGAACGGATTGGCAGTCTTCGTTTCGCGGGTGTTACATCCCGCAATTCGCCCCGCTGGGAAGCGATTTGCGGCTAGCCGAGCAGCGCATCGACGAAGGCAGCGGGCTCGAAAGGCGCGAGGTCGTCGGGGCCCTCGCCCAGCCCGACCAACTTTACCGGCACACCCAGCTCCTGCTGGACTCGGAAGACGATGCCGCCCTTGGCGGTGCCGTCGAGTTTGGTCAGCACCACGCCGGTGATGCTGACAACATCAGCGAAGACCCGTGCCTGTGCCAGCCCGTTCTGACCGATGGTGGCGTCCAGCACCAGCAGCACCTCGTCGACGGCGGCACGCTTGCTCACCACGCGCTTGACCTTGCCGAGCTCGTCCATCAGGCCGGTCTTGGTGTGCAGCCGCCCGGCGGTGTCGATGACGACGACGTCAGCACCGGCGGCGACGCCCTTGTCGACGGCATCGAATGCCACTGACGCCGGATCGGCGCCCTCGGCACCGCGGACCACCTCGGCGCCGACCCGCGACGCCCAACTCTGCAGCTGATCGGCGGCAGCGGCACGGAAGGTGTCGGCCGCGCCGAGCACCACCCGTCGCCCATCGGCCACCAAGACGCGGGCCAGCTTGCCGACGGTGGTGGTCTTGCCGGTGCCGTTCACACCGACCACCAACAGCACCGACGGCTTGTCGGCGTGTGGCAGGGCCTTGATCGAGCGGTCCAGCCCCGGGTGCAGTTCGCTGATCAGCACCTCGCGCAGCACCGCCCTGGCGTCGGCCTCGGTGCGCACGGGGCTGGCGGCCAGCCTGCTGCGCAGTTGTTCGACCACCGAGGCGGTCACCACCGGTCCGAGGTCGGCGATCAGCAGGGTGTCCTCGACTTCTTCCCAGGACGCTTCGTCGAGGTCACCGCCGCCGAGCAGGCCGAGCATGCTGCGGCCGAGTGCGTTCTGGGACTTGGCCAGCCGCCCGCGCAGCCGCTCCAAGCGGCCTTCGGTAGGTGCGATGGCGTCGATATCCGGGGCCACCACGGCGGTCTCGGCGGCCGGCGGCGCCGGCGGAGAGGGCGCCGCGGGCGCGGGTGCAGGGGCTTCGGCGACCGGCGGCTCGGGCAGCCGCACCTCGGCGATGGGGCGCTTGACCGAGTCTCGCGGTACGGCGGCGTCATCCCCGACCCCCGGGCGGCCAGCACCGAAGTCCGGTCCGGCATCGCCGTGCTCGTCGGCGACCGGCGGAGCCGCCGTCGCAGTCCCTGACGATTGTGTGAACGTTATGCCCGACGAGGCTGCGTAACCGCCGGAGCGGTCGATCGATGTGGCACCCTCTGAGCTGCGGCGCAGACTGATCCGCCGCCGCCGGTACCGCACCAGACCGAGGACGAGTGCAGCGACGATCAGGACGGCGATGACCGCGATAGCGATCCAGAGACCCTGTGACACCGTGCCATTCTTTCAGGGCGCGATACGCTGCCGCGTCGCCCCTGTCCAACGGGGTACGCGCTGACGATGGCTGGCACTGACCCGGGGCCGATGGTGACGCGCAAACTGCGCCACATCGATGCCTGCCTGACCGGACCCGTCGAATACCAGACCGTCACCACCGGTTTCGAGAAGTATCGGGTGCCCTACAACGCGCTGACCCAGACCGACCTCGGCGCCGTCGACCTGAGCACCCGATTCCTCGGCAGTCGGCTGCAGGCACCGGTTCTGGTCGGTGCGATGACCGGTGGCGCCGAGCTGTCCAGGACCATCAATCGCAACCTCGCCGAAGCGGCGCAGAAGCTCGGCATCGGCATGATGCTGGGCTCCCAGCGCATCATGCTCGACGACTCCCCCGCCGGCACCGCGGCGGCGGCCAGCTTCGAGGTCCGCGAGCTGGCGCCCGACATCCTGCTGATCGGCAACATCGGCCTGGCGCAGCTCTCCGACGACGTGATCCCCAAACTGGCCGCCGCGCTACGCCGGGTCGGCGCCGACGCGCTGGCCGTGCACATCAATCCGCTGCAGGAAGCCATGCAGGACAACGGCGACACCGACTTCAGCGGTACCTTGCAGCGGCTGCGCCAGCTGGCCGAGGAGCTACCGTTCCCGGTGCTGGTCAAGGAGGTCGGCCACGGCATCGGTTCGGCGGCCGCCGAACGGCTGCGCGGGCTGCCCATCGCGGCGGTCGACGTGGCCGGCGCGGGCGGGACGTCCTGGGCGCGGGTCGAACAGCTGGTGCGCTACGGGCAGGTGCGCTACCCCGGGGTCGCTGAGTGGGGCGTGCCTACCGCGCAGGCACTACAGGAAGTGCGCTCCGCCCTGCCAGGGATGCCGCTGGTCGCCTCGGGCGGCATCCGCAGCGGGATGGACGCGGCCAAGGCGCTGGCGATGGGTGCCGACGTGGTCGCTCTGGCCCGCCCGCTGCTGGCGCCCGCGATCGAGTCGCCGGCGGCGGCACTGGAGGCGCTCGACGGTTTCATCGAGGAACTGCGGGTGTGCCTGCACGGTGCCGCGGCGGCCGACCTGGGCGCGCTGCGCGCCATCGGCGTCACGCCCGTGAACTGAGTCGGCGACCACCGAGAAGCCGGCGTCAGTTGGGCTGAGCGGCGCTCGCGACCAGTTCCTGGCCCCGCATCCGTTGCGAGATGACCGTTGTGATGCCGTCACCCTGCATGGTGACGCCGTAGAGCGCGTCGGCGATCTCCATCGTCGGCTTCTGGTGGGTGATCACGATCAGCTGGGACTGTGAGCGCAGCTGCTCGAACAGTCCGATCAACCGGCGCAGGTTGACGTCGTCGAGGGCGGCCTCGACCTCGTCCATCACGTAGAACGGCGACGGGCGAGCACGGAAGATCGCGACCAGCATGGCCACGGCCGTCAGGGATTTCTCGCCACCGGACAACAACGAGAGCCGCTTGACCTTCTTGCCCGGCGGCCGGGCTTCGACGTCGACACCGGTGGTCAGCAGATCGTTGGGGTCGGTCAGCAACAGCCGACCCTCGCCCCCGGGGAACAGGGTGGCGAACACCTGCTCGAATTCGCGCTCGACGTCGGCGTAGGCCTCGGCGAACACCTGCAGGATGCGGCCGTCGACGTCGGCGATGACGTCCATCAGGTCCTTGCGCGCGGCCTTGACGTCCTCGAGCTGGGTGGCCAGGAAGTTGTACCGCTCCTCCAGTGCGGCGAACTCTTCGAGCGCCAGCGGGTTGACCCGGCCCAGCTCGGCCAGTTCGCGTTCGGCACGCTTGGCCCGCCGCTCCTGAGTGGGCCGGTCGAAGGGCATCGGCGCCGGGGCCATCACCTGCTCGCCGCGTTCCTTGGCCTGCTCGTACTCGGCCATCTCCAGCTCCGTCGGCGGCAGGGTCACGTCCGGGCCGTACTCCGCCACCAGGTCGTCGGCGGCCATGCCGAACTGTTCGAGCACCATCTCCTCGAGCTGCTCGATGCGCATTGCAGCCTGCGCCTTGGCCACCTCGTCGCGGTGCAATGAGTCGGTCAGTGCGGTGATCCGGTTGTTCAGCGCAGTCACCTCCTCGCGCGCGGCGGCCATCGCGGCGGCACGTTCCTGGCGTTCGGCGGCCAACTCGTCGCGGCGCCGCGACGCGGCCGCCACCACACCGCCGAGCCTGCCGGCGACGACGCGCCCCGACTCGGCGACAGCGGCCGCGACCGCAGCGGCGTGCTCACGCGCAGCCCGGGCCCGTTGTGCGCGCACCCGCGCCTCTCGCTCGGCGGCCGCGGCTCGCCGCAACGAATCAGCCCGGCCCCGAACGGCATTCGCGCGCTCCTCGGCGGTACGAACCGCGAGCCGCACCTCGACCTCGACCGCGCGGGCCTCCTCGGCGGCGGCCTGCATCTCCTGGCGGTCGATCGGCGCGTCCTCGACGGGGGTCTGGCCTTCCTGCGCGGCGGCCAGCCGGTTCTCCAGCTCGGTGAGTTCTTCGACGGTCTGCACGCGGCCGGCCTCGAGCTGCTCGCGCTGGCCGAGCTGACGACGCCATTCCTCTTCGGCAGCCCGCGCCTCCTGGCCCAGCCGGCCGAGCTGCTCGTAGATCGCCGAGATCGCGGCGTCGGATTCGTTGAGCGCGGCCAGGGCCTCCTCGGCCGCTTCGCGACGGTCGGCCTGCTCACCGAGAGCCCCGGACAGCGCGGCCGACAACTCGCCGACCTGCGTCTCGGCAGCGACGAGCGCGGCTTTGGCCTTGTCGATCTCGGACGCGATCTCCAGGGTGCTGGGCTTGCGATCGGAGCCGCCCGTCACCCATCCGGGGCCGACGAGATCGCCGTCGAGGGTGACCGCACGCAATTCCGGTCGGGCCCTGACCAATTCGAGGGCGGCGCGCAGGTCGTCGACGACGGCGGCGTCGTCGAGCAGCGCGGTCATCGCGCCCTGAAGTCGTGCCGGCGCGTCGATCAGATCCAGCGCGCGCTGCGCCCCCAACGGCAATGGTCCGTCCTGCGCTCGGGGCTTGATCGGCCAGTCCCCCAACATAATTGCGGCTCGTCCGCCGTCGGCTTCCTTCAGCGCCCGCACCGCGGCGCTGGCCGCACCGAAGTCGTCGGCGGCCACCGCGTCGGCGGCCGAGCCGAGCACCGCGGCCAGCGCGACCTCGTAGCCGGCGCGCACTTTCACCAGCTTGGCGATTGTGCCGAAAAGCCCTGCGCCACTATGGTTCTGGGTCAGCCAGGCGGCGCCGTCCTTGCGCTCCAAACCCACCGACAGTGCGTCGATGCGGGCCCGCAGGGAAGCCACCTGCCGCTCGGCAGTGCGCTCGGCGGTCTGCAGCTCGGCCACCCGCTCGTCGGCCAGCCGCAGGGCGGTCACCGTGCGGTCGTGCTGCTCGTCGAGACCGACCTCGCCCTGGTCGAGTTCGCCGACCCGGCCCTGCACCGTCTCGAACTCGGCCCTGGCGTGTTCGGTGCGGGCCGCGGCCTCCTCGATGGCCGCGGTCAGCCGCGCCACTCCCTCGTCGATGGACTCCACCCGCGCGCGGACCGTCTCCACCTGACCGGCCAGTCGGGCCAGGCCCTCGCGGCGGTCGGCCTCGGCGCGCACGGCGGCCATGTGGGCACGTTCGGCGTCGGCGGCCGCCCGTTCCCGCTCCCCGAGCTCGGCGCGCGCATACTCCAGCCGGGACTGCGCTTCGGCGAGTTCGGCCAGCACCTCCTGTTCGCGGGCAGCCACCTCGTCGGCCTCGGCCTCCAGCGCGTCGGGATCCGGGCCGGCGCTGACGGCGGGCTCGGCCTCCAGGTACTGGGCACGCTCGCTGGCGATCCGGATCGTGGCGCTAACCCGCTCGGCCAGTGCGGAGAGCCGGAACCAGGTCTGCTGGGCGGCGTCGGTGCGCTCGGACAGAGTGGCGACCGCCGCTTCGTGCGCAGCGAGCGCCTCGGTGGCCACCGCCAGCCGTTCGGCGGCCTCGTCGTGCTCACGGCGCAGGGTCGTCTCGGTGGAGTTGGCGCCGGCGAACTCGGCGCGGCGGGCCACCAGGTCGTCGGCGGCCAGCCGCAGGCGGGCGTCGCGCAGGTCGGCCTGGATGGTCTGGGCACGCCGGGCCATCTCGGCCTGGCGGCCCAGCGGCTTGAGCTGACGGCGTAGTTCGGTGGTCAGATCGGTCAGGCGAGCCAGGTTGGCCGACATCGACTCGAGCTTGCGGACCGCCTTTTCCTTGCGTTTGCGGTGCTTGAGGACACCGGCGGCTTCCTCGATGAAGGCGCGGCGGTCTTCGGGGCGCGACTCGAGGATCTGGGCCAGCCGACCCTGCCCGACGATGACGTGCATCTCCCGGCCGATGCCGGAGTCGCTGAGCAGTTCCTGAACGTCCATCAGCCGGCAGCTGCTGCCATTGATCTCGTACTCGCCGGCGCCGTCGCGGAACATCCGGCGGGTGATGGACACCTCGGAGTATTCGATCGGCAGCGCGTTGTCGGAGTTGTCGATGGTCAGCGTCACCTCGGCGCGTCCGAGCGGCGCGCGCGAGGAGGTGCCGGCGAAGATGACGTCCTCCATCTTGCCGCCGCGCAGCGTCTTGGCACCCTGCTCGCCCATCACCCAGGTCAGGGCGTCGACGACATTGGACTTACCCGAGCCGTTGGGGCCGACCACGCAGGTGATGCCGGGTTCGAACCGCAGAGTCGTCGACGAGGCGAAGGACTTGAAGCCCTTCAGCGTCAGACTCTTGAGGTACACGAGCAGTGAGATTACCGGCGCGGCGATCAGCGCTCGCGGAACCCGCTCATCGGCTCGCCGGATTCGGGGAAGTCGGTGGTCAGCTCGGCGACGACGGTGTCCACCGAGCCGGGGGTGGAACCGCCGCGCAGCAGTTCCAGCAGCCGCTCGCAGTCGGCGCGTGGGCCCTGCGCGACGACGAGCACCCGGCCGTCGGGCTGGTTGGCGGCGTAGCCGACCAAGCCCAGCTCCAGCGCTCGAGACCGCGTCCACCAGCGGAAACCCACGCCCTGGACGTGGCCGTGCACCCAGGCAGTCAGCCGGACCTGCTCGGTCATGACCCGGTGTCGGTGACGCCGAAGCGCACCTCGGCGCCGTTCTTGAGGGTGCGCCCGACGGTGCAGACCTGATCGATGGCGCGGTTGACCACCACCAGCAGGCGTTCGATCTCCTCCGGGGAGAGCGCCGACAGGTCGATCTCGAGGTTCTCCTCGAGCAGCGGGTAGCGCTCCTGCTCACGGTCGGCCGCCCCGGAGACCTTGATCACCGCCGGGTAGTCGTCGCCGAGGCGGCGCCGCAGCGGCTGGTCGCTGCTCAGGCCACTGCAGCCGGCCAGCGCGATCTTGAGCAGCTCACCGGGTGTGAAGACGCCGTCGTCGGTCTCCGAGCCGATCAGGACTTCCGCGCCGCGGCTGCTGCGGCCGGTATAGCGGCGCACGCCGGTGCGCTCCACCCACAGTTCGGTCATGTGTCGTCCACTCCTTCGTTTTCCGCCCAAACCGACGTTTCGGCGAGAATGTGCGAGTAAATCACGCCAAAACGTCGATCTCGATGTCCATCAACGCCGCGGACGGGGCTGACATTTCGGGCAGTAGAACGACGAGCGGTTCATGAACTTCTCCCGCCGGATCACCGATCCGCAGCGCCGGCAGTGACGGTCTTCGCGACCGTAGACATTCAGCGACCGGTCGAAGTAGCCGGACTGCCCGTTAACGTTGACATAGAGCGAGTCGAACGACGTTCCACCCTGGCCCAGTGCCTCGCGCATCACCTCGGCCGCGGCGTCCAGCAGCTCGCCGAGCTCGCGCCGGGTCAGTTTCTCGGCCAGCCGGGCGCCGTTGATCTTGGCCCGCCACAGCGCCTCGTCGGCGTAGATGTTGCCGATCCCCGACACGACGGTTTGGTCCAGCAACTGGCGTTTGATCTCGGAATGCTTGCGGCGCAACACCGTAACCACGGATTCGCGGTCGAACAGCGGGTCCAGCGGGTCGCGGGCGATGTGGGCGACGGGAGCGGGCACCCGGCTGCCGTCGACGGTGACCAGATCGGCCAGTTGCCACCCGCCGAACGTGCGCTGGTCGACGAAGCCGAGCGCGGTGCCGTCGTCGAGCAGGACTGCGATGCGCAGGTGGTCGGTGTTGGGCACCTCGCCGAGCAGCATCTGCCCGCTCATCCCGAGGTGCACCACCAGCGCCGTCTCGTCGGTGTCTGATTCTCTTCGCGCAAGCGGCTCATCGGAGTCGAGAATCAGCCACAGGTACTTTCCGCGCCGGTCCGTCGCACTGATGCGCGCACCCAGCAGCCGCGCGGTCAGGTCGGCGGCCCCGGCTTCATGGCGGCGCACCGCACGGGGGTGGTGCACCCGCACCGCCGCAATCGACCGGCCCGCGACATGCGCCTGCAGACCGCGACGCACGACCTCGACCTCGGGAAGTTCAGGCATCGCCGTGACGACGGAAGTGGTTGTTGCTCAAGCGTTTTCCAACGCATTCCAGGCCGCCGCGGCGGCCTTCTGCTCGGCCTCTTTCTTCGACCGGCCTACGCCGCAACCGTATTCGCGCTCCATCACCATCACCACGGCGGTGAATTCCTTGTCGTGGTCGGGTCCGGTGGAGGTGACGACGTAGGACGGCGGACCGAGATTGCGGGCCGCGGTGAGCTCCTGCAGGCTGGTCTTCCAGTCCAGGCCGGCGCCCAGCGTCGGGGCGGTGTCCAGCAGCTCGCCGAACAGCCGCAGGATCACCTCCCGAGCGACATCGATGCCGTGGTGCAGGTACACCGCGCCGAGTAGCGACTCCATGCCATCGGCCAGGAGGCTGGACTTGTCCGCGCCACCGGTGTTCATTTCGCCCCGCCCCAGCAGCAGATGCGCGCCGAGACCCTGCTCGGTGAGCCCGCGGGCCACGTCGGCCAGCGCCTGGGTGTTGACCACGCTGGCCCGCAGCTTGGCCAGGTCACCCTCGGACCGGTCAGGGTGGCGATGGAACAGTTCATCGGTCACGGTCAGCCCGAGCACGGCGTCGCCGAGAAACTCCAGCCGCTCGTTGGTGGGCAGACCGCCATGCTCGTAGGCGTAACTGCGATGCGTCAGGGCCAGGGTCAGCAGTTCTTCGGGCAACATCACGCCCAGGGCCGCCTGGAGACTCTCGCGGGTCGGGCTCACGAAGCACCGGCCCCCGGCTCGGGGTGGTTTCCCTTCTCCGGGGCCTCCTCCGCGGTGGGACGCATGCCCACGAGCTTGGCCCACCGGGGGTCGATCAGGTCGTGGTCGTGATCCGGCTCGGCGGTGGCCAGCGCAACGCCGCACTGCGGACACAGCCCCGGGCAGTCCTCGCTGCACAACGGTGCGAACGGCAAGGCCAGCCCGACGGCGTCCACGATCGGCTGTTCGAGGTCGACGGTCTGGTCGACGACGTGACCGACTTCGTCCTCTTCGGTGGTGGATTCGGTGGCGCTGTCGGGATAGGCGTACAACTCGGTCAGGAAGATTTCGATCTCGCCGGTGACCGGGGTCAGGCACCGTGAGCATTCGCCGCTGGTGGGCGCCTGCACGGTTCCGCTGACCAGGACGCCCTCGGAGACCGACTCAAGGCGCAGATCCAGGTTCAGGTCCGCACCGGGCTGGATGGCGATCAGGTCCAGCCCGATCCGCGAAGGGCTCGGCACGCTCTGCCGCAGCTCCATCATGGTGCCCGGACGTCGACCCAGCCGCGAGATGTCGATCACGAGCGGCGAGCGCGAACGGTGCCGTTGGTGTGCACTCTTGAGCGTCGCCATACAGGTGATCTTAGGGCTCGGCCCGGCCCGATCGAGCCAATAGGCGGTGGCGGCGGGGTTCAGCGCTGGACGTAGTCGTGGGTGCCCGCGGCGGTCCGCAGCTGGTGGCGACCCCGGCTTACCGAACGCAGCGTGCCGTTGAGGTAGTCCTCGAACTGGGCCAGCTTGTTGTCGACGTAGATGTCGCACTCGCCGCGCAGCCGGTCGGCTTCGGCGTGCGCGGTGTCGATCAGCCGGCTGGCTTCAGCGTTGGCGGCCTGCACCACCTCGGTCTGCGAGACCAGACGCTGTTGCTCCTTGATCCCTTCCTGCACGGCCTTCTCGTAGGACATGTTGCCGTTCTCGACGAGCCGGTCCGCCTCGGCCTTGGCCCGGCTGCTGGCGGCCTCATATTCGCGCTTGGCGGTCGCGGCCAGGCGGGTGGCCTCTTCGCGGGCTTCGTGAACCATCCGCTCGCTGTGCTGGCGAGCCTCGGCGACCATGCGGTCAGCCTGAGACTTGGCGTCCGCGAGCAGCCGGTCGGCCTCCGCGCGGGAATGGCTGAGCAGCGAGTCGGCCTCGACGGTCGCGGTGGACACCATGGAGTCGGAATGTTCCTTGGCCTCCCGCAACAGGTTGTCGCGGGCGTCGAGGACATCCTGGGCGTCGTCGAGTTCACCCGGGATCGCGTCCTTGATGTCATCGATCAGCTCCAGCACATCACCGCGCGGAACCACACAACCAGCCGTCATCGGCACGCCGCGTGCCTCTTCGACAATTGCGCTCAGTTCGTCGAGTGCCTCAAAGACTCGGTACACGGCGCCACCCTCCTGGCCTTGTTGGTAGTGACCAGTGTGCCTGTTGTTACGGCTGTGACTGTGCTGGCGTGTCGGTGTGTCGAAAAGAACTTCCCGGTGGGCTGTCCAGCACGAGCGCATCCGCGACCCGATCGAGACGCACCGGACGGCCGGGCGCCACAGGTCAGGTGCGCTGGGCCAGCTTCGCCTGTAGCCGCCGGTTAACCGATTCCGGCAGCAGGGCCGAAACGTCACCGCCCAGTGCGGCAACCTCTTTGGCCAGCGAGGATGACACGAAGGAGTACTGCGGCGTGGTCGCCACGAAAAAAGTGTCGACGCCCGCGATGTGCTTGTTCATCTGGGCCATCTGCAGCTCGTACTCGAAATCGGTTCCGGTGCGCAGACCTTTGACGATCGCCGTGAAACCCCGCTGGTTGACGAAATCGACGACCAGCCCCTGGCCGGACTCCACCCGCAGGTTCGGCAGGTGCGGCGTGGCCTCGCGGATCATCGCGATGCGCTCGTCGATCGCGAACATGCCCGCCTTGTTCGGATTGATCAGGACGGCGACGATCACCTCGTCGAACTGGGCGGCGGCACGTTCGAAGATGTCGACGTGCCCCAGCGTCACTGGATCGAACGATCCCGGGCATACCGCGCCACTCATGAGCGGAGACGCTAGCAGGCGGCCAATTCGATGCGGGTATCCCCATAACGCCGTTCGGGCCACGGCGTCCAGCCCGGTGGCCAGGTCAGCGTCGGCGCGGATGCCGGGCGCTCCACCACGACGACGCTGCCCGCCGCCACCCAGCCGTTGCGGTCAAGAGCCGTCAGCACGTCGGCGATCTCGGCGCCGGTCACGGCATAAGGCGGGTCGGCGAGCACCAAGTCCATCGTTCGTTCGGCCGCGCCGGCCACCACCGTGGCCGCTGTGCCGCGGCGCACCGTGGCGCCCGCCAGACCCAGGGCCGTAACGTTGCGTGTGATGACCGCGGCTGCGCGCGAATCACTTTCGACGAACAGCGCCGAGGCCGCACCGCGCGACAGCGCCTCCAGCCCGAGCGCGCCAGAGCCGGCGTAGAGGTCGAGCACGTGCATACCGTCGAAGTCGCAGCGGGCGGTCAGCACGTTGAACAGCGCTTCGCGGACCCGGTCGGTGGTGGGCCGCGTTCCCCGCGCGGGCACGTCGATACGCCGGCCACCGGCAGTGCCCGCGACGATACGGGTCAGGTTTGTCCCCCCGCCGCTTCACCTGACGCGCCGATCACCACCAGCAGGTCACCGCCTTCGACCTGCGCGGTGCTGCCGACCGCGACCCGGCGGACGGTGCCTGCCTTGTGCGCGGTGATGGCGGCCTCCATCTTCATCGCCTCGATGGTCGCGATGGTCTGGCCTGCAGCCACGTCGTCGCCGACGGTCACCCCGACGGTGACCACTCCGGCGAACGGCGCGGCGACGTGGTCGGGGTTGGTGCGGTCGGCCTTCTCGGCGGCCGGCACGGTCTCGGCGATGCTGTTGTCGCGCACCAGCACCGGACGCAGCTGGCCGTTGATGATGCACATGACCGTACGCATCCCGCGCTCGTCGGGCTCGGAGATTGCCTCCAGCCCGACGATGAGTTCGACGCCGCGCTCGAGTTGAATGCGATGCTCGTCGCCGTGGCGCAGGCCGGAGAAGAACTGGTTGGCCGACAGCCCCGACGTGTCGCCGTACTCCTCGCGGTGTGCCTCGAATTCTCTGGTGGGGCCGGGAAAGAGCAGCCGGTTGAGCGCGGCCTGCCGGGTCGCGCCGGGTTCGGCGAGCACCTTCTCGTCCTCGACCGACAGCGGCTGTTCGGGCTTGGCGGGCCCACGGCCCTCTAATGCCCTGGTGCGCAAAGGTTCTGGCCAGCCGCCAGGGGGATCACCCAGCTCGCCACGCAGGAAGCCGATCACCGAGTCGGGGATGTCGTGGCGGGCAGGGTCTTCGGCGAACTCCTCGGCGGTGATTCCCGCGCCGACCAACGCCAGCGCCAGATCGCCGACCACCTTGCTCGACGGCGTTACTTTCACCAGCCGGCCCAGGATCCGGTCGGCGCCGGCATAGGCGTCCTCGACATCCTCGAACCGATCACCCAAGCCCAGCGCCGTCGCCTGCGTCCGTAGGTTGCTCAGCTGGCCGCCCGGGATCTCGTGGGTGTAGACGCGGCCGGTGGGTGCGGGTAAGCCGGCCTCGAAGGGGGCGTACACCCGCCTCAGCAGCTCCCAGTAGGGCTCCAGGTCGCAGACCGCGGCCAGGCTCAGGCCGGTGTCGAACGGGGTGTGCGCCGCGGCGGCGATGATCGCCGACAGCGGTGGCTGGCTGGTGGTGCCCGACAGCGGGGCCGCCGCGCCGTCGACGGCACTGGCTCCCGCATGCCACGCCGCGGTGTAGGTGGCCAACTGGCCGCCCGGGGTGTCGTGGGTGTGGACGTGCACCGGCAGGTCGAAGCGGCTGCGCAGCGCCGACACCAGTGTCGCCGCTGCGGGTGGGCGCAGCAGGCCGGCCATGTCCTTGATCGCCAGCACGTGAGCGCCCGCCTCGACGATCTGCTCGGCCAGCCGCAGCCAGTAGTCCAGTGTGTACAGCGTCTCGGCCGGGTCGGCCAGGTCGCCGGTGTAGGACATCGCGACTTCGGCCACCGCCGAACCGGTTTCGCGCACCGCGTCGATGGCCGGTCGCATCGATTCGATGTTGTTGAGAGCGTCGAAGATTCGGAATATGTCCACGCCGGTACGGGCGGCCTCGTCGACGAAGGCATGCGTCACCGTCTCCGGGTACGGCGTGTACCCCACTGTGTTACGGCCGCGCAGCAGCATCTGCAGGCAGATGTTGGGGATCGCCTCCCGCAGCGAGGCCAGCCGCTCCCACGGGTCTTCCTTCAGGAAGCGAAGCGCCACATCGTAAGTCGCACCACCCCAACATTCGATCGACAGCAGCTCCGGCATCATGTGCGAGATGTAGGGGGCGACTTTCAGCAGTCCCGACGAGCGCACCCGGGTCGCCAACAGCGACTGGTGGGCGTCGCGGAACGTCGTATCGGTGACGCCGACGGCCGGGGAGTCCCTGAGCCAACGGGCGAATCCTTCGGGACCCAGTTCGACCAACCGCTGCTTGCTGCCCGGCGGCGGATCACTGGACACGACGTCGACGTCGGGGAGCTTGTCCTGCGGATAGAACCGGGGCCGGTCGCGGTAGGGCGAGTTGACGGTCACCTCGGCCAGGAACTTGAGCATCTTGGTGCCGCGGTCGGCCGACGTGCGTGCGGTCAGCAGTTCCGGACGCTCGTCGATGAACGAGGTGGTGACCCGCCCGGCCTGGAAGTCGGGATCGTCGAGAACCGCTTGCAGGAACGGGATGTTCGTCGACACACCGCGGATGCGGAATTCGGCGACCGCCCGCTTGGCCCTGGCGACGGCGGTCGGAAAGTCACGACCGCGGCACGTGAGCTTGACCAGCATGGAGTCGAAGTGGGCGGTGACATCGGCACCGAGATGAGTGCCGCCGTCGAGCCGGATACCCGCTCCGCCCGGGGAGCGGTAGGTGGTGATGCGACCGGTGTCGGGCCGGAAGCCATTGGCGGGGTCCTCGGTGGTGATACGGCATTGCAGTGCCGCACCATGGGGCCGGATCGCGTCCTGGTTCAGACCCAGATCGGCGAGGGTCTCGCCGGCCGCGATCCTCAGCTGCGCCGACACCAGGTCGACGTCGGTGATCTCCTCGGTCACGGTGTGCTCCACCTGGATCCGGGGATTCATCTCGATGAAGACATGCCGACCGCGCTCGTCGAGCAGGAACTCCACGGTGCCGGCGCAGCGGTAGCCGATGGACCGGGCGAACGCCACGGCGTCGGCGCAGATCTGGTCGCGCAGCGCGGGATCCAGGTTGGGCGCCGGGGCGAGTTCGATGACCTTCTGGTGGCGGCGCTGCACGCTGCAGTCGCGCTCGTAGAGATGAATGACGTTGCCGTGATTGTCGGCGAGGATCTGGACCTCGATGTGGCGCGGGTTGACCACCGCCTGCTCGAGAAACACCGTTGGATCGCCGAAGGCGGATTCCGCCTCGCGGCTGGCCGCTTCGATGGCTTCGGGCAGCGCCGCTGGGTCCGTGACCCGGCGCATGCCGCGCCCGCCGCCACCGGCGACCGCCTTGACGAACAACGGGAAATCCATGGCCTGGGCGGCTTCGACGAGTTCGGCCACCTCCGACGACGGCGCCGAGGAGGCGAGTACCGGCAGCCCGGCCTCGCGGGCAGCGTCGATCGCCCGCGACTTGTTGCCGGTCAGCTCTAGGATCTCCGCACCAGGGCCGACGAAGGTGATGCCCGCTGCGGCGCAGGCGGCGGCGAGTTCGGGATTCTCCGAGAGGAATCCGTAACCGGGATAGATGGCGTCCGCCCCGCATGCCAACGCCGTGTCGACAATCTCCTCGACCGAGAGATACGCGCGTACCGGATGGCCGATGTCACCGATCTGATAGGACTCGTCGGCCTTGAGCCGGTGCAACGAGTTGCGATCTTCGTACGGGAAGACCGCCACCGTCCCGATGCCCATCTCGTAGGCGGCACGGAAGGCACGGATCGCGATTTCACCGCGGTTGGCGACGAGGACTTTGGAGATCACAGGCAGACCCTACCTTCGGGTTTCGGCCGCAGCGTCACGCTAGATGAGCGTCGACCAGTAATTCCAGAACCGGACCAGGATCATCAGAACGATCGCGGTGAACCACAGGGCCACGATCGACCAGCGCCAGGTATAGAGCACCCGGGCGACCGGGTTACCGGCTAGCGGCCGCAGCGCGATCGCGGCGGTCACCACCAGCAGTGGGATGGTCACCGACCACACCACCATGCAATACGGGCACAGCGCGCCGATCCGGTAGAGCGTCTGGAAGATCAGCCAGTGCACGAACACCGCACCGCCGGCCACGCCCACCGCCAAGCCCGCCCAATACCACCGCGGGAGCCGCACCTTGGCCACCGCGAGCACACCGGTGACCACCACCACCGAGAACCCGGCGACACCCATGAGCGGGTTGGGGAATCCGAACACCGAAGCCTGGTGGGTCACCATCACCGAACCGCAGGACAGCACCGGGTTGATGCTGCAACTCGGCACATAGGCCGGGTTCTTGAGCATCTCGACCTTCTCGATCATCAGCGTGAGGGAGGAGACGAGTCCGATGACGCCGGCGATGAGCACCCACCACGCGCTGGGCGGCCGGACCGTGACGCCACCCGCCGCATCCGCCGGCACGGCGGGCTGGGTGGGTTCGACCGGGGCCGGTGTCGCCAGGCTCATGGCGCGGCGGGAGCCGGGGCTGCCGGAGCCGGGCTCGGCGCCGACGCGAGTCCGGGGACGTTGCCGACGATCGCCTTCACCTTGGCGATCAGGTCATCCGGGGAGGCGGGGCTGATGTCCTGGCCGTTGAGCCGAATCGTCGGCGTCGCGGTGATCTTGGTGGCCGCGGCCAGCCCCTCCACCATCGAGGAGTACTTGCCGGAGTTGATGCACGAGGAGACCTTGTCGGTCGGCACCCCGGACTGGCGGGCGGTCTCGATCAGCGCGTTGTTGTCCGGAGCGGCGCCGGAGTTTTCTTCCGGCTGCTGGGCGAACAGTGCGGAGTGGAACCGGACGAAGGCTTCCTTGTCCACGTCGGCGACGCAGTACGCGGCGTTGGCGGCGCGGGTCGAGTAGTTCTTGTTCGACGACGAGTTCAGGATCGCGACCGGGTAGTAGTCGACGGCGACCGCCCCGCTTTGGACCAGCTTGTCGATGGTGGAGCTGTAGGCCTTCTCGAAGTCGCGGCAGTGCGGGCACTGGAAGTCCTCGTAGACCGCCAGCACCGCCTTGGGCTCGTCGGTGCCGTCCTTCTTGATCAGCGCACTCGAGGTGATCTGGACCGGCTTGGCATCGCCGGCGGCGAGCTTCTTGTCGTGGCCCATCACGATGTAGAGCACAAGACCGACGGCGAAGATGACGACGATCGCGGTCAGCCCCAGCTGGATAGCCAGGTTGCGCTTACGGTCCTGTGCGCGCAGGTCGTAACGCGGTGCGCTTTTCTTATTGGTGGCCACGGGTCGGCTGATCCTCGCTGTTCAGAACTCGGTGTTGGCGCCTCTAGCGTACCGGCGCGGCGAGGACACCCGGTCAACCCCGGGCAAGGTGCGCGCGCAGCGCGGAGATCATCTCGGCGTTGGCCCGGCTGACGTGCCCACCCAGCGCATTCAGGTTGAGGAATGCGTGGGTCATCGAACCCATCCGTCGCAAGTCGGTCGGTACGCCCGCTGCCTGCAGCTTTGCGGCGTACTGCTCGCCTTCGTCGCGCAGCGGATCGAACCCCGCGGTGATGACCAGCGCCGGTGCGAGCCCGCTGAGATCGTCGGCCAGCAACGGCGAGACTCGCGGATCGGCGATGTCGACGCCGGATCCGTCGACATAGGCGTCGGCGAACCAGTCCATGTCGCGTTTGGACAGCAGGAAGCCGTCGGCGAACAGGGTGCGTGAACGGGTTCCGCCGCGCAGGTCGGTGGCCGGGTAGATCAGGCACTGCAGACTCGGCTGGCGGCCGCCGGCGTCGCGGGCCAGCTGGGTCACCACGGCCGCCAGGTTGCCTCCCGCACTGTCACCGCCCACCGCGATGCGGTCGGGGTCGGCGCCCAACTCCGCGGCGTTCAACACGGCCCACAGGTAGGCGGCGTAGGCGTCGTCGACGGCGGCGGGTGCCTTGTGTTCAGGCGCCAGCCGGTAATCGATGGACACGACGTGCACACCAGCGTCACGGCAGATCAGCCGGCAGGCCGAATCGTGCGTTTCGAGGTCGCCGAAGACGAATCCGCCGCCGTGGTAGAAGACCAGCAGCGGCGCGCCGTCGCCGTCGCCGGGGCGATAGTGCCGGGCTGGAATGGTTCCGGCGGGCCCGGGAATGTCGAGCGGGGAGATCGCGGCGACGTGGACATCGGCCTCGTCGAGGCTAGCCGTGGCTTCCCGGTTCTGACGCCGAGTGGCGATCGGATCCCCGGTGACCGCCAGGCTGCTCATCCCGACCGCGCGCTGGGCGGCGAGCATCATCTGGATCGACGGATCGAGGGTGTTGCCGTCGATGGCGATCGCCCGGCCACCGGACACCAGTCGTTTCAGCCCGCCGGGCAGGTGCGGGATGACCTTGACCCCGGCGCGGTTGCCGACCGCCAGCGCCTTCTTGAGCCAGCGGCCGCGTTTGGCCGCCGTCTCCGACGGCAAGTCAGTGGGGGCCGTGCCTGACACACTCCCTGTCATCGCTGCTCCCTCGCTTCGGCCGGGTGTGCGAAAGACTCGTGCGCCGCAGCGTACGGCACGACGCCATCCCCGGTTGCAGGGTGGCCGCGCCGGCCCGCTGGCCTGCATTCTTTGTTGACCAGCACAACAATTTGCTCCGGCCGGCGAGCGGATCGGGAGACACCCGCGCCCGACCTGCTCAAATGACTTATCGGGGTGGGTACTATCGTCTTCCCGAAGTCGGTGAAACGCCAGAGCCGATCACGCGGGTCCCGACCCGGAAACCTTCGATCCCACAGGCAGGTGACATGACGCCGGCGGCCGAGATCCCCACCGTCACGCTCAACGACGACAACACCATCCCAGTGTTGGGCCTCGGCGTGGCAGAGCTCTCCCCCGAGGAGACCGAGAGCGCGGTGGCCAGCGCGCTGGAGGCCGGCTACCGCCTGGTCGACACCGCCTCGATCTACGGCAACGAAGAAGCCGTCGGCCGCGCCGTCGCCGCCTCGGGCATCGCCCGCGAGGAGCTGTTCATCACCACCAAGCTGGCCACCGCCGACCAGGGCTTCCAGTCCTCGCAGGACGCCGTCAAGGCCAGCCTCGAGCGGCTGGGCATGGAGTACGTGGATCTCTACCTGATCCACTGGCCGGCGGAGCAGAACGGTAAGTACATCGACGCCTGGGGCGGCATCCTGCGCTCTCGCGAGGACGGCTACATCAAGTCCATCGGCGTCTCGAACTTCACCCCCGAGCACCTGTCGAACATCGTCGACCTGAGCTTCTTCACCCCGGCGATCAACCAGATCGAGCTGCATCCGCTGCTCAACCAGGCCGAGATGCGTGCGGTCCATGCCGAGTACGGCATCGTCACCGAGGCCTACAGCCCGCTGGGCGTGGGCAAGTTGCTGGAGCATCCGGCGATCAGCGCCGTCGCCGCCGCGCACGGCAAGTCCCCGGCGCAGGTTCTGATCCGCTGGAGCCTGCAGCTCGGCAACGTGGTGATCCCACGCTCGTCGCACCCGGCGCGGATCGCCGAGAATGCCGACGTGTTCGATTTCGAGTTGACCGAGGCCGAGGTCGAGACCCTCAACGCACTCGACGACGGCACCCGGTTCCGGCCGAACCCGGAGACCTACACCGGTACGTAACAGTCCAGTACCGCATCAACTGTCGAGCAGCCAGTCGTTCGGGCTGAACAACTCGCAGTGCACCCGGTTGTTCGCCACCCCGCGTGCGCTCAGTTGTGCACGCACCGCCTGCACGAAACCGGTGTTGCCGCAGAGGTATATCTCGGCTCCGTCGACCAGCTCGACATCGTCGAGGTTCATCAGTCCCTCGTGGACTCCGGCGCAGTCGCCGTCCACGCCGTCGGCGTACCAGAGGGCCAGGCTGGCGTCAGGCAGGATGCCGACGAGTTCGCGGTGCCGTTTGGACAGCGGATGGCTCGCCTCGCTGCGGTCGGCGTGCAGAACCTGCACCGGCGCGCTGTGCGCATGCTCCACAAGGTGTTCCAGGATGCCGATCATCGGAGTGACACCGATGCCGGCGGAGATCAGCACCACTGGCGCACCGCTGGGCGGTTGCGGAAGGTCCCCGAAGGGCACCGTCACATCGAGCAGATCCCCCACCCGCACGCATGAACGAATCCAGTTCGACACCTCCCCAGCCGGATGCTCACCGTCGGACTCCACCGGCTTGACCGCGAAGGTCAGCTCGGCGGCACCCGGCGGATTGACCAGGCTGTACTGACGCAGCTGGCGCGCTCCGTCGGGCAGCGTCACGCCCACCGAAACATATTGGGCGGGAATTGCATTCGAGACCCCTTCCCCGGCCACGGTCACCAACACCGTGCCGGAGGGGTCGTCTTCACGGGCGGTGACCCGCAGTCGGCGGAAAACGTCCCCGGCTGCGACGCCGGCACCCCGGTAGAGATCACGCTCCAGCGCGATCAGGGTGTCGGCCATGATCCAGTACACCTGGTTCCAGGCCGCGGCGACCTCGGCGATCACGGTGTCGGCGCCCAGCACCTCGACGATCGCGGCGAACAGGTGCTCGTGCACGATCGGATACTGGTCGGCGGTCACGCCGAGTGAGGCGTGTTTGTGGCCGATGCGCGACAGCAGCTCGGCGGGATGGGGCAGCTCGGGGTCCACCAGATGGGTGGCGAACGTGGCAATCGACGCCGCCAGGGCACGCTGTTGGGATCCCTGCGCCTGATTGCCGCGGTTGAACAGGTTGCGCAGCAGCTCGGGGTGGCGGGCGAACATCCGCCGGTAGAACACCTGCGTGATCTCGTCGACGTGTGCGCCCACCAAGGGCAGGGTCGCCCGGACGACTTCAACGTGCTGCGGTTCCAGTTCCCGGGGCTGTGCCGTTTCGCTTGCGGGAGCACTCATTTCGGATTCCTTTCTGAGGTGAGTCGCATGACGATGGGCAGCATCTGGCTGCCGACTAGATCAGCGACGGTGTAGCGGTCGAGCTCGGCGTAGAAGGCTTCTTTGGCGTCGGCGAGCACGCGGCGCAACCGGCAACCCGCGATCAGCGGGCAGCCGGATTGCCCCGTGCAGTCGACCACTTCGCGATCGCCTTCGAGCCGGCGCACCAGCCAGCCCAACGACGCCTCGCGACCGGCGGGGGTGAGTTCCAGCCCGCCGGCGCGGCCGCGCCGAGAATGCACCAACCCCAGTTCGGTCAATCGCGAGACCGCTTTGGCGACGTGGTTCTCCGATGCGCCGGCCGCGGCGGCCACTGCCTTGGTGGTGACCCGCTGCTCGCGGCTCTGCCCGGTGGCCAGCAGCATCATGGCCCTCAGCCCGAGGTCGGTGAACCGCGTGAGCTGCATGAACGTGACGTTAGATTAATCCGCATCCTTGGTGCGCATTTTCTGTGTGTGGCCTTGAATACGCAGATCGGTGCGGATTTTTGACCTGCGGTGTTCGCCGCCGGAGGCCTGATTCGCTGCGCGTCTACCCGCTCGGGCAGGTCGCCGCGGCCTCGCGCAACTCCTCGGCGGAGGGCTGGTCGACCGGTAGCGAATACCCGCGCAGCACCGCGATGAACTGCATTGCGTACTGGCACCAGAACGCATGGTTGGGCGGCATCCAGTCGGCCGGCTGCTGGTCGCCCTTGTCCTGATTGACCTGCCCGGCCACGGCGAGCAGGTTGGCGGGGTCGTTGGCGAAACGAATCCGCATGGCGTCCGGCCAATTTCGGGCGCCCATGTCCCAGGCGTAGGCCAGCGGCACCAAGTGGTCGATCTGCACAGCCGCCCCGACCTGAGCGCCGCGGGTGAAGGTGATCACCGCGCTGGTGTAGGGGTCGTGCAGCACGCCGGTGGCCACCGCCTGCGGGCAACGACTGGTCGCCACGTACGTCTTGTCCACCAGGTCGCGGTCGAGGATGTCGTCGCGGGTGTCGCAGCCGTTGTGCCCGCCGGGTGCGCTGTTGTCGTCGTCCCAGGCCTCGCCGAATGCGGCGCGCCGGTAGTCGTGGCCGCGGGCGCGTTCGGGGACAATCACCACACCGGCGAGGACGTCGGTGCCGGCGGCCACCGTCGGCACGTCGGCGCGGGCCACCGGATGTTCGGCGTCCCCGGCCGACGACGACACCTGCCAGGCAACGACGACCGACAGAACGGCGATCACCGCCAGCCAGACCAGCGGCCGACGCCTCACGACTTGTCCAGGTACTCGATGCGGTCGCCACCGGTGAACTGCCCGGCGAGAATGGCCATGCCCGGGTTGGCGGGGTCACTGGCATACAACGACTGCGTCAGTTCACGGGCCTCGGTGATGAGCTCGAGGTGATCGGCCAGCGACAGGAACCGCAGTGTGATGGGACGGCCGGACTGGTTGAGCCCCAACACATCCCCCTCGCGGCGCTCCTGCAGATCCAGATCGGCCAGTGCGAAGCCGTCCAGTGTGCCCGCGACGGCCCTCAGTCGCTCGCCGGCGCGCGAGGCTTCCGGGAACTTGCTCACCAGCAGGCACAGGCTGGCATGCGCGCCGCGGCCGATGCGGCCCCGCAGCTGGTGCAACTGGCTGATGCCGAACCGGTCGGCGTCCATGACCACCATCATCGTGGCGTTCGGGACGTCGACGCCGACCTCGATGACCGTGGTGCACACCAGCACGTCGATCTCACCGGCGCGAAACGCCGCCATCACCGCATCCTTGTCGTCGGCGCCGAGCCGGCCGTGCATCAACCCCAGCCGAAGACCCGCCAGCGGCCCGGCACGCAACCGGTCGTAGAGAGCGATGACCGTCTCGGCCGGTGGACCAGCCTGCTCGGTGGGGGGCTTGTCGTCCTCGTCGATGCGGGAGGCCACGACGTAGGCCTGCCTGCCGGCGCCCACCTCCTCGTTGACCCGCTGCCACGCCCTGGCCAGCCACTGCGGCTTGTCCTTGACGAAGATCGTGTTGGTGGTGATCGGCTGGCGACCCCGCGGGAGTTCCCGCAGCGTCGAGGTTTCCAGGTCGCCATAGACGGTCAGCGCCACGGTGCGCGGGATGGGCGTGGCCGTCATCACCAGAAGATGCGGTGTCAGACCAGCGGGAGCCTTGGCGCGCAACCGGTCCCGCTGCTCGACACCGAAACGATGCTGCTCGTCGACGACCACCAGACCCAGCCGGGAGAATTCCACGGCATCCTGTAGCAGCGCGTGGGTGCCGATGACGATGCCGGCCTCTCCGGACGCCACTTCCGCGCGCACCTCCCGCTTCTGGCCGGCCGACATCGATCCGGTCAGCAGCGTCACCCGAGTGGCGTTGTCGGCGCCGCCGAGCTGACCCGCCATCGCCAGGGGTCCCAAGACGCTGCGGATCGACTGGGCATGCTGGGCGGCAAGGACTTCCGTCGGCGCCAGCAGCGCGCACTGGTAACCGGCATCCACCATCTGCAGCATCGCCAGCACCGACACAATCGTCTTGCCGGAGCCGACCTCGCCCTGCAGCAACCGGTTCATCGGCTTGGCCGAGGCCATCTCCGCGGTGATCACGCCGAGCACGTCACGCTGGCCGGCGGTCAGCGCGAACGGCAGGCGCTGCATCAGCGCGGCGGCCAAGCCGTCCTCGCGGTACGGCGCGGGCGGACCGGATTGGCCGAGTTCGCCGTGCCGACGTTGGGCCAGCGCCCACTGCATGCCGATGGCTTCGTCGAAGGTCAGTCGCTCGCGGGCCGCCTCCCGTTCGGGCTCCCGCTCGGCGCTGTGGATGGCACGCAGGGCGGTGTCTTCGGATATCAGGCCGCGTTGGCGGACAAGGCTTTCCGGCAGGGGGTCGGCAATCGGGTCGAGCACGGCGAGCACTTGGCGCACACAGGCGTAGATATCCCAGCTCTGCAACTTGGAGCTGGCGGCATAGATCGGGAAGAAGTCCCGCTCGAACGCCGACATCTCCAATCCGCCACCCGGCGCGGTCGCGGTGTCGGCAATGGTCTTCAGCGACTTGCTGCCGAACACCCGGCCCTTCGGCGAATCCAGCACCAGGAAGTCCGGATGGGTCAACTGCATCGTGCTCTTGAAGAAGCCGACCTCACCGGAGAGCATCAGCCGGACACCGGAGACCAGATCCTTCTTGAGGTACTTGGCATTGAAGAACGTCGCGGTGACCTTGCGCCGCCCCTGCCCCAGCGTGATCACCAGGTACTCGCGTTTGGGCTGACGGTTGGTCCAGCGGATCTCGGCCTTGTCGATCACACCGACCAGGGTGATGTGTTCGCCCTCCTCGGGAGGTGCCTCGTCCTCACCCCACACCGACATCCCGTGGATGTACTTGCGCGGATAGTGCCGAAGCAGATCGTCGACGGTGCGGATTCCGAAGATCTCGTCGAGCAGACCGGCGGCCTTGCCGCCCACGATGCCGTCCAGCCGGTCGGTGAGGCTCACCACGCCTACTCCACCCCGATCAGCAGTGCGTCGCCGCGGTGCCCGGTGGGATACGTCGCGAGTTCGATGCCGGGATGGCGGCGGTGGATGTGCGCCGCCAAGGCCGCACCGACGGCCGGATCGGTGCCCTGGCCCAGCAGCACCGTCACCAACTCACCGCCGGCGACCAGCAGCAGATCGATCAGTCCGGTCCCGGCGGCGGTGATGTCATCGGCGACGACCAGCACCTCGTCACCGGCGATGCCGAGTCCGTCCCCGGGCTGGCAGGTGCCCGCCCAAGTCAGCGCTTGCTCGGCGGCGACGCGGACCGAGCCGTGCCGGGCCGCGGCGGCGGCCCGGGCCATGGTGTAGCCGTCGTCGACGGCTTGGCGACCCTCGTCGTGGACGGCCAGCGCCGCCAACCCCTGGACCATCGATCCGGTCGGCAACGCGACGACGTCGATGCCCCACCCGATTCCGGCGGTGCAGCCGGCCACCAGTTCCTCGGCGGCGACGTAGCCGTTGGGCAGCACCATCACCTGGGCGGCACCGGTGTCGACCAGGGCGCGCAGCAGCTGGTGGGCGCTGACCCCGTTGGCCGGATCGGCCAACGCGGGATCGGGCCGCAGCACGCAGGCCCCTTCCTGGCCGAACAGTTCCTCGGCACCGTCGCCGTCGACGACGGCCAGTACCGCGCGCTCCCGGCTCCACCCGCCCGGGGACACCCGCGTCGAGGTGGTGCTCAGCACCGAGATCTGGATCCGGCTGACCTCGCCGGCGGTCAGCCCGGCCTCCACCGCCGCGCCGGCATCGTCGGTGTGGACATGCACCGAATAGTGGACAGCATTGGCGTGGCCCGGGTCGACCGGCGCCGTGCCGCCGCCGGAAGCCGCGATCGCCACCGACTCGCCGAGCTCCTGAAGCCGGGTGCGCAACCGCTCGAGGGCGGCCGGGTCGCAGTCGGCGAGCAGGTACATGACTTCGAACTGCAGTGGGGCCGACTCGATGACACCGCCGTCGGCCCGCGGCGGACTCGGCTCGTAGACGCGGCGGTGCGGCGGGTGACCGGTGACGGTGGCGATCAACGCGTCGACGAGGACCAACAGCCCGCGTCCGCCGGCGTCGACCACTCCGGCTTCGGCCAGTACGTCGAGTTGCTGCGGGGTGCGTTCCAGCGCGGTGACGGCGGCGTCCCCACCGGCGGCGAGCGCCTCGCCCAGCTCGGCACCGTCGGCCGCCCACTGTTCCACCGCGTCGGCGACCGCCTGCAGCACCGACACGATGGTGCCGGCCACCAGCTGCCCACCCATGGACGACACCACCAGCCCGACGGCATGGCGCAGGGCGGCACCGAGCAGAACGGCGTCGATGTCGGCGAGTGCACCCCCGGTGTCGGCGGCGGCCGAGGCGGTCACGTCGGCCACGCCCCGCAGGATCTGCGACAGGATCACCCCGGAGTTGCCCCGGGCGCCGTGCAACGCTCCCTCCGAGAGGGCGCTCGCCACCTGCGTGACGTCCCCGGAACCGGCCGCCGATTTCGCGTGGGCCAGCGCCGAGCGCATGGTGAACAGCAGGTTGATCCCGGTGTCGGAATCGGCCACCGGGAACACGTTGAGCCGGTTGATCTCGTCGGTGTGGGTGATGAGGTCACCGACCGCGGTGTGGGCCCAGTCGCGCAGGGCCGACGCATCCAACCGCCGGTCGGGCATCGACACCTCCTCGCGGTCAGGCACGCACACGGCGTTCGTCGCGCCAGCCTATCCAGTTCGCCCGACAGTTCGGCGTCACCGCCAACAGCCACCGCCCAGGGCGACGAAAGACGCAGCTAAGAGGGCCTAGCGAGGCTGATGAGCCGATGCCCGGGGGGCGGATTTTGGCGTTCAGTTCACCGGACGGCTATCCTAGGCAGGTTGTCGGGTCACCCGTCGCACGGTTGTTGGCCCCAGTATTGATCGACTACTGATTTGAGGAGTTCTACATGGCTGCCGTGTGCGATATCTGCGGAAAGGGCCCCGGCTTCGGCAAGTCGGTGTCGCATTCCCATCGCCGGACCAGCCGCCGGTGGGATCCGAACATCCAGACCGTGCACGCCGTGACCCGTCCCGGCGGCAACAAGCACCGCGTCAACGTCTGCACCTCCTGCCTCAAGGCAGGCAAGGTCACCCGCGGCTGAGCCTGCGCTCAACCCTCACGGCAGCCGCCAGTCGATCGGCGCGGCGCCCATCCCGGTCAGCAGTTCGTTGGCGCGGCTGAACGGCCTCGAGCCGAAGAAGCCGCGAGACGCCGACAGCGGTGACGGGTGTGGCGACTCGATTGACACGCACCGGCTTCCGCTTCGCTCCTGCCCGCTCGGCTTCATCCCCGAGTCGCTTCGCTCCTGCCCGCTCGGCTTCATCCCCGAGTCGCTTCGCTCCTGCCCGCTCGGCTTCATCCCCGAGTCGCTTCGCTCCTGCCCGCCGGGAAGCGCCAGCATCGGTTTGAGCGTCGACGCGTCTCGCCCCCACAGGATCGCCACCAGCGGCTCATCGCGGGCCACCAACGCGCGGATCGCGCACTCGGTGACCGCTTCCCAACCCTTGCCGCGATGCGACGCCGGAGTACCCGGCCGCACCGTGAGCACCCTGTTGAGCAACATGACGCCGCGCTGCGACCACGGCGTCAGATCACCGTTGGACGGTGCCGGATACCCCAGATCGGCGCTGTACTCGGTGAAAATGTTGACCAGACTGCGCGGCAGCGGCCGCACGTCGGGCGCCACCGAGAAACTCAACCCCACGGCGTGCCCCGGCGTCGGGTACGGATCCTGGCCGACGATCAGTACCCGCACCTGCTCGAACGGGAAGCTGAAGGCGCGCAGAACGTTCGGCCCGGCGGGCAGATAGCGTCGCCCCGCGGCGATCTCGGCCCGCAGGAACTGGCCCATCTGGGCGATCTGGTCGCTGACCGGGGCGAGGGCCTGCGCCCAGCCCTGGTCGACGAGTTCAGTCAGTGGTCTGGCCGTGGTCGTCACGGACGCCAACCTAACCCGTGCGGTCAGTCGAAGGACTGCCAGCCCACCGGCCCGTCCCACATCCGACCGTCCACCAGGACCTCGGGTGCACCGTCGGTCACCGTGCCGATCACCCGCCACCCGGCCGGTACCGGGCCTGGAAAACAGGCGACGAGCGCGTGATCTTCACCACCGGCGAGCACCAGCGACCACGGGTCGACTGCGGCCGCGGACGCGGCCGCCGCCACCGCCTCCACGTCGGGGCGCAGCGCCGCACCCGAGAGTCGCATCGCCACACCGGAAGACACCGCGATGTGGCCGAGGTCGGCCAGCAGACCGTCGGAGACGTCGCTCATCGCCTGCGCGCCGGCCTCGGCGGCGGCGATCCCCTGCCCGTAGGGCGGAGCCGGCACCAGATGGCGCCCGCGCAGCTCGGTAAACCCGTCGATGTCGTTGTTCCACAGCAGAAATCCCGCCGCAGACCGGCCCAGGTCACCGGCGACGGCGATCACCGACCCGGCGCGCGCACCACCGCGCAAGACCGGTGCGCGGCCACCGAGATCACCCAGGGCCGTCACCGAGATCACCCACTGCGGACTGCTGACCAGATCGCCGCCGACGATGCCCGCGCCCAGTGCCTCAGCCTCCTGCCACATCCCGTCGGACAGCGCCTGCACGTCTGCCGCAGCGGTGTCCGACGGCGCCCCCAGTGCGACGACGAAAGCGCTCGGCCGCGCTCCCATCGCCTCGACATCGGCGGCGTTCTGCGCGATGGCTTTTCGGCCCACCTCGGCCGGACCCGCCCAGTCCAGCCGGAAGTGGCGGCCTTCGACCAGCATGTCGGTGGTGACCACGACCCGTCCGTCGGAGGTGGCGAGGACCGCGGCGTCGTCGCCCGGTCCGACCGTCACATTCGCGGGCTGGCGGCGGGCAGCCACCAGCCGGTCGATCATCGGAAACTCACCAAGCTGACGCAGGGTGGGTTCGCCACCGTCGGTCACCGTGCCTCCCTCCTGCGCTCACGCACGCTGATCGGTGCGGCAACCTGCGGTACCTTTGGTCCCTGCCAGGACACGAGTCTAGGTGCGGACATTTGAGACGAGGAGTCGACGGGTGGTGGAGGCCTACATGCTGATCCAGACCGAGGTCGGCCGTGCCGAAGTCGTCGCCAAGCAGGCCGCCGGGCTGCCCGGCGTGCTGTCCGCGGAGTACGTGACCGGCCCCTACGACGTGGTCATCCGCGTCGGTGCGGCCAGCGAGGCCGAGCTGACCGCGACCGTCGTGCCCAGCATCCAGCAGATCACCGGTATCACCCGAACGCTGACCTGCCACATCGCCGATGCCGGCTGACGGTCGTTCCGCCGACGCCACAACGGATGGTCCACCGCGCGCGGTGCTGATCGCGGCGGTCACAGTTGCCGTTGTCGCCATCGGCGTCGTGCTGGCCGTCGCCGCAAACCGCACGCCCGAGGCACAGCCGGTGGTCATCGCGGCGGTGCCGGCGCCCCAGGCCGACTCGGCCCCGTGCCGGGCGCTGCTCGACGCCGTGCCTGCCCGGCTCGGCGACTTCGACCGGGTGACGCCTGCGCAGCCCGCACCGGCCGGTGCCGCGGCCTGGCGCGCCGGGGACGACGGCGATCCGGTGATCATGCGCTGTGGCGTGGACCGGCCGGCCGAATTCGTCGTCGGCTCCCCCATCCAGATGGTCGACGCGGTGCAGTGGTTCCGGCTCGACGACGCCGCCTCCGACCACAGCACCTGGGTCAGCGTGGACCGGCCGGTCTACGTGGCGCTGACCCTGCCGCGCGACTCGGGGCCGACACCCATCCAGGCGCTCTCCGACGCGCTCGCGCGCACCATGCCGGCGGTGGCGATCAGCCCGAACCCGGCGCACTGAAAGCTCAGCGCAGACCGGTACCGCGCGCCAGTGCGGTCTCGACCATCGTCGCCACCAGTGTCGGGTAGTCCACTCCGCTGGCGGCCCACATCCGCGGGTACATCGAGATCGTGGTGAAGCCCGGCATGGTGTTGATTTCGTTCACCACCGGGCCGTCCTCGGTCAAGAAGAAGTCGACGCGGGCCAGCCCTTGGCAGTCCAGCGCCTTGAAGGTGCGGATTGCCAAGCGGCGCAACTCATCCGCGACGTCGTCGTCGATCTGGGCCGGCACATCGAGTTCGGCGCCGTCGTCGAGGTACTTGGTGGCGAAGTCGTAGAAGCCGTCCACCTGCCCCGGCAGCCCGGCGACGCGGATCTCACCGATCGCACTGGCCTGCACCGACCCGTCCGGGAATTCCAGCACCCCGCACTCGAGTTCGCGGCCCGGGACGGCCGCCTCGACGATGACCTTCGGATCGTGGCTGCGGGCGGCGGCGATGGCGGCCGGCAACTCGTCGGCGCTGCCGACCCGGCTGACCCCGATCGACGAGCCGCCGCGCGCTGGTTTGACGAACATCGGAAAGCCAAGGCGTTCAATCTCATCCAGCGTCAGTCCGGGGCATCGCGGTCGCAGCACCACGTGGTCGCCGATCGGCAGTCCGTCCGCCGCCAGGAGCTTCTTGGTGAATTCCTTGTCCATGCCCGCCGCGCTGGCGAAGACACCCGCGCCCACATAGGGCACGCCGGCCAGCTCGAGCAACCCCTGGATGGTGCCGTCCTCCCCGTAGGGGCCGTGCAGGATCGGGAACACCACGTCGACCGCCGCCAGCACTTCGTCGGCCGACTGACCCAGCGACACCAGTTCACCGCGCCGCAGCGGGTCGGCGGACAACACCAGTGCGGTGCCCGACTCGCCGGTGACCTGCGGCAGCTTTCGATCGGTGATGGCCAGGGTCTCGGGGCGGCCGTCGCCGAGCACCCAGGAGCCTTCCGGGGTGATGCCGACGGCGACTACCTCGAACCGTTGCGGGTCCAGGTTGCGCAGAATGCTGCCGGCCGACACACACGAGATCGCGTGCTCGGAGCTGCGGCCTCCGTAGACGACCGCGACCCGGATGCGAGAGCCGCGCGGCTCCGGCGACGCCGGGTCGTGGGAGGGCAGACGGGAAGTCACAACCTAGAGAGGCTACAGCCCGGGCGCTGCCCCCACGATCCGGCGCCGTGAGCAGCCACGTCGTCGCTCATGGCGCGTCGAGGGCGGCGAGGACGTCGGCCAGCAGGTCGTCGGTGTCCTCGATACCCGCCGAAATCCGGGCGAAGCCGTCGGCCACCGGGTCTCCCCACCGGGCCCGCCGATCCACCGAGGTGTGCAGTCCACCGAAGCTGGTCGCCGCGACCAGCAGCTCGCTGTCGCGCACCAGGGCGTGCACCGCCGCCGCGTCGGCCAGCTCGATCGAGACCAGTCCGCCAAACCGGCGCATCTGGGCGGCCGCCACCGGGTGGGACGGATCGTCGGGCAGCCCCGGATAGCGCACCGCGCGTACCCTCGGGTGCCCGCGCAGGGCGGTGGCCAGGGCGAGCGCGTTCTGGCACTGCCGTTCGACGCGCAGGCCGACGCTGCCCAGGCTGCGCAACACCAGCCAGGCCTCCATCGCACCGAGGATCCCCCCGGACAGCAGGCGCTCCCGATCCAGGGCCGCCATCAGCTCGGGGTCGCTGCCAGCGGCATATCCGGCGAGCAGATCACTGTGCCCGGCCAGGGCTTTGGTGGCGCTGGCCACCACCAGGTCGGCCCCCAGCGCCAGCGGCTGCTGCCCCAGGGGCGTGGCGGTGGTGTTGTCGACGAGCAGGCGCGCGCCGCGGCGGCGGCAGATGCCGGCTAGGCGGCGCAGGTCCACCACGTCCAGCGCGGGGTTCGTCGGCGTCTCGGCCAGCACCACATCGGCGCCTTCGGCTGCCGCGCAGATCTCCTCGGCATTGGCCTCGATCACGCTGATGCCTTGCGGTGCAAGCTTTTCCGCCGCGTAGCGACGCACCTGATAGTAGCCGTCGGCCGGCACGACGAGCACCGAGCCGGGTACGGCGGTCACCCGCAGCGCTGCGGTGATGGCCGCCATCCCGGAGCCGAAGACGAGTGCCGCGGCGGCGTCTTCCAGCGCAGCCAACGCGGACTCGAGCCGGCGCCAGGTGGGATTGGAGCTACGGCCGTAGGTGTCGGATTCGCTGCCCTCATCCGGGGACAGGTGAAACGCCGAGACCAGCACGGGTTCGGGACCGACCGGCTGGCCCGGAACCGGTTCGGAACTCGCGGCCTTGACGGCGCGGGTGGAGTCGCCCCAGTGCTCGGTCATCGGCCACTCACTCCGGTTTGGTACTGCGTCCGAGTAGCAGTACGACGGCCTGGTCGACCGACAAACCCTTGTGGCACACCCGGTGCACCGCATCGGTGAGTGGCATCTCGACGTCGTAGCTCGACGCCAGGGCGAGGATCGACTCGCACGAGGTGACCCCCTCGGCCACGTGTCCGTCGGCGGCCTGTTGCGCGGCCTGGATGGTGTCGCCGCGACCGAGTCGCTCACCGAAGCTACGGTTGCGCGAATACGGCGAGGTGCAGGTAGCGACGAGGTCACCTACACCGGCCAGTCCGGCCAGCGTTGCCGACTTGGCGCCCACCGCGATTCCGAGACGCATGATCTCGGCCAGCCCGCGGGTGATGATCGCCGCGGCGGTGTTCTCCCCCAGGCCCACCCCGGCGGCCATCCCACAGGCCAGCGCGATGACGTTCTTGCACGCCCCGCCGATCTCGGTGCCGATGACGTCGGCGTTGGTATACGGGCGGAAGTAGCCGGTGCTCAGCGCCCGCTGCAGGGCGACGGCCCGTCCGGAGTCGGTGCAGGCCACCACGGTGGCGGCGGGTTGCTCGTCGGCGATCTCGGCGGCCAGGTTGGGTCCGGAGACCACCGCCACCTGACTGGGGTCCACCCCGCTCACCTGGGCGATGACCTGGCTCATCCGCATCAGGCTGCCCAGTTCGATGCCCTTGGCGAGGCTGACCAGCGTGGCGCCCTGGGCGAGGAAACCGTGCCAGCGCTCGAGGTTGGGCCGCAGGGTCTGGGACGGGACGGCCAGTAACACCGTGGTCATGCCGTCGAGCGCTTCGGCCGGGTCGGTGGTCGCGCGGATCGCCGCGGGCAGGGCGATATCGGGCAGGTAGGGGGAATTGAGATGGGTGGTGTTGATCTCCTCGGCCACCTCGGCGCGGCGGGCCCACAACCGCACCTCGGAGCCGGCGTCGGCCAACACCTTGGCCAGGGCGGTTCCCCAGGCTCCGGCACCCATCACCGCGGCAGTTCCCACCGAGCTGGTCATGCTGATCAACGTAACGCACCGCTGGGTCGGGGCATTTTGCGTCTGCCGACACCGCCAGAGCAGGATAGGTACATGAGCGGCGCTGCCGATGTCGGCGTGATCATCGCGGTCAAGCGCCTGTCTGCCGCCAAGACCCGGCTCGCGCCGGTGTTCTCGTCGGACACCCGCGAGCAGGTCGTGCTCGCGATGTTGATCGACACGATCGCCGCGGCCCGCGCGGTCGATGCCGTGCAGTCGATCACCGTCATCACCCCCGACGACACCGCGGCGGCCGCGGTCCGTGAGCTCGGGGCCGAGGCGATCGCCGACCCGACACCGGCCACCGACCCCGACCCACTGAACACCGCCGTCCGGTTCGCATCGGCAGCCGTGACGCGGCGAACACCGAATACCGTTGTGCTGCAAGGTGATCTACCCGCACTACGATCTGTTGAGCTGGACGAGGCGCTGGCGCAGGCCCGCGTATACCGGCGCAGCTTCGTGGCCGACCGGCACGCCAGCGGCACGGCCGCGCTGTTCGCGTTCGGCGCTGCACTGGAGCCGTTGCTGGGCAAGGATTCGGCCCGCCGCCATCGCGATTCCGGCGCGGTGGAACTCACCGGCGTCTGGCCGGGCCTGCGGTGCGACATCGACACCCTGGAAGACCTTCGAGCGGCCCGCCGGCTCGGTGTCGGCCCGGCGACGACCAGGGCAATCACTCGACACTGATGGTGAACAAAGACTGAACGGCGGTCGACTTTCGGCCGCCGGCAACCGCACGCCCCACCGATGAGGGATGATCGCAGATGTGACCGAGACTGAAACCGAAGCGCGATCCGCGGACGACGACTGGCAGCCCGGTGACGCCGCGCCGGAGGCTCCGCCCGCGGCCACGGCTACCACCGTCGACAACGAGCTGCCCGAGAATCGGTACCTCAACCGCGAGTTGAGCTGGTTGGACTTCAACTCCCGGGTACTCGCGCTGGCCGCCGACACGTCCCTGCCGTTGCTGGAGCGGGCGAAGTTCCTGGCGATCTTCGCCTCCAATCTCGACGAGTTCTACATGGTCCGGGTCGCCGGGTTGAAGCGCCGCGACGAGATGGGCCTGTCGGTCCGCTCGGCGGACGGGCTGTCCCCGCGTGAGCAGTTGCGCCGCATCGGTGAACGCACTCGCCAGATCTCGTTGCGGCAAGCCCAGGTGTTCCTCGAGTCGGTGCGCCCCGCACTGGCCGAGGAGGGCATCCGCATCGTCAACTGGGCAGAGCTCACCGACACCGAGCGCAGCGAGCTGTCGACCTACTTCCACGAGCAGGTCTTCCCGGTACTCACCCCATTGGCCGTGGACCCCGCCCATCCCTTCCCCTTCGTCAGCGGCCTGAGCCTGAACCTGGCGATCACCGTCAAATCGCCCGACGACGGCGGCGAGCACTTCGCCCGCATCAAGGTTCCCGACAACGTCGATCGGTTCGTCAAACTCAAGGGCACCGACGGCGATACCGACGTGGTCCGCTTCCTGCCGACCGAGGAACTCATCGCCGCGTTCCTGCCGGTGCTGTTCCCCGGCATGGACATCGTGGAGCACCACGTCTTCCGGATCACCCGCAACGCCGACATGCAGGTCGAGGAAGACCGCGACGAAGACCTGCTCCAGGCACTGGAACGCGAACTCGCCCGGCGCCGCTTCGGTTCCCCGGTCCGGCTCGAGGTCGCCGACGACATGACCGAGCACATGCTCGAGCTTCTGCTGCGCGAGCTCGACGTCCATCCCGGTGACGTGGTGCAGGTTCCGGGGCTGCTCGATCTTTCGTGCCTGTGGCAGGTGTACGGCGTCGACCGCCCGGCGCTCAAAGACCGCCCGTTCGTGCCGGCCACCCACCCCGCCTTCGGTGAACGCGAAACTCCGAAGAGCATCTTCGCCACGCTGCGTGACGGTGACGTCCTGGTGCACCACCCCTATGATTCGTTCTCCACCAGCGTGCAGCGCTTCATCGAGCAGGCCGCCGCCGACCCGGATGTGTTGGCCATCAAGCAAACCCTGTACCGCACCTCCGGTGACTCGCCGATCGTCAACGCGCTGATCGACGCCGCCCAGGCCGGTAAGCAGGTGGTTGCACTCGTCGAGCTCAAGGCGCGCTTCGACGAACAGGCCAACATCAAATGGGCCCGCACACTGGAAGATGCGGGCGTACATGTGGTCTACGGCCTGATTGGGCTGAAGACGCACTGCAAGACGTGTCTGGTGGTGCGCCGAGAGGGTTCGACGATTCGCCGGTATTGCCACATCGGCACCGGCAATTACAACCCCAAAACCGCGCGCCTCTATGAAGATGTCGGCCTGCTGACCGCCGCCCCCGACATCGGCGCCGACCTGACCGACCTGTTCAACTCGCTCACCGGCTACTCGCGCAAACTCGGCTACCGCAATCTGCTGGTCGCCCCGTACGGGGTGCGCCGCGGAATCGTCGAACGCATCGAGCGCGAGATCGACGCCCACCGCCAAGGCGGCAACGGGCGGATCAGGCTCAAGGCCAACGCCCTTGTCGACGAACAGGTCATCGACGCGCTCTACCGCGCCTCACAGGCCGGGGTACGCGTCGAGGTGGTGGTCCGCGGCATCTGCGCGCTCAAGCCCGGAGCCGAGGGTTTCTCGGAGAACATCGTGGTGCGCTCCATTCTCGGCCGCTTCCTGGAGCATTCGCGGGTCTTCCACTTCAACGCGATCAACGAGTTCTTCATCGGCAGCGCCGACATGATGCATCGCAATCTGGACCGGCGGGTCGAGGTGCTGGCCCAGGTGAAGGATCCGCGACTCACCTCCTATCTCGACGAGGTGTTCGAGTCGGCTATGGATCCGTCGACCCGATGCTGGGAGCTGGGGTCCGACGGCCATTGGACGGCGGCGCCGCAGGACGGCCGCCAGGTGCGCGACCACCAGGTGTGGTTGATGGAACTTCACCGCCAACACTGAGTGCACCCCCGCTAGTGATCGCCAGTCCCCGCCCCGGCGTGGACCCGAATTAACCTGCAGGAGTTGAGGTGGCCAGGAGAGCGTCAGTTGACCGCTCGAAGACCAAATCGACAAAGAAGGTTTCGGTCAAGAAGGCCACAGCGGCGCCGCGTCGGGTGGTAGCGGCCGGCGCCGCGCTGTGGCGGCCCGATCCCGAGACCGGCGAGCCGCTGCTGGCGGTGATACACCGGCCGCGGTACGACGACTGGTCGCTGCCGAAGGGCAAAGTCGACCCCGGTGAGAACGAACCGGTGGCCGCGGTGCGCGAGATATGGGAGGAGACCGGTCAACGGGCCCACCTCGGCCGTCGGCTGATCCAGACGCACTATTCGGTTCCGCAGGGCCACAAGACGGTCCACTACTGGGTGGCCCGGGCGTTGGGCGGCGAGTTCACCCCCGGCGACGAAGTGGACCGGCTGGAGTGGCAGCGCGCCGCTGATGTCGCGAAATCCCTTACCTATCCTCATGACCGGAACGTGCTGGCGGCCTTCGCCGCCCACCCCGCCGACACCCAGACCGTCCTGATCGTTCGGCACGGCACCGCGGGGCTGAAGTCCCGCTACCGCGGGGACGACCGCAGCCGGCCGCTGGACAAGAACGGCCGCGCGCAAGCCGAGTCGTTGGCCGGACAGCTGATGGCGTTCGGGGCCACCGACATCTATGCCGCCGATCGCGCCCGCTGTATCCAGACCGTGGAACCGCTGGCACAGGAGCTGGGCGTCAGAATCTCGACGGAATCGAGCCTGACCGAAGAGGCCTATGCGGTGGATCCCGCGGCCGCGCATGCTCGGGTGGCTGAAATCGCCGGGCGGGGCGGCACACCCGTGATCTGCACGCAGGGCAAGGTGATTCCCTACCTGCTGGCTTGGTGGCGCGACTCCGGCAAGCCGGACAAGTCACGCAATCGCAAAGGCAGCACGTGGGTGTTGTCATTGCACGACGGCCGGATTCTGGCCGCCGACTACATCGACAGTGCGTTGGCCACCAAAGCGTGACCGCACCCGAACCGGGCCCTCACACGCGAATACGCCGCGGGCACTGGGCCCGCGGCGCATTCGACACGGTGATTTAGCGGCGGCCCTTCTTGGCGGGGGCAGCCTTCTTGGCCGGAGCGGCCTTCTTGGCGGGCGCAGCCTTCTTGACCGGAGCGGCCTTCTTGGCGGGCGCAGCCTTCTTGACCGGAGCGGCCTTCTTGGCGGGCGCAGCCTTCTTGACCGGAGCGGCCTTCTTGGCGGGCGCAGCCTTCTTGACCGGAGCGGCCTTCTTGACCGGGGCCTTGGCCGGGGCCTTCTTCACGACCGCCTTGCGGACGGCCTTCTTGGCGGCGGCCTTCTTGACCGGGCCGGCGACAGCGCCGCGCTTGACGGCCGGACCTTCAGCCGGAAGCTTCTGCGCACCGGAGACGACGGCCTTGAACTGGGCGCCGGGACGGAAAGCGGGAACGGAAGTCGGCTTCACCTTGACGGTTTCGCCGGTGCGCGGGTTGCGCGCAACACGGGCGGCACGACGCCGCTGCTCGAAAACGCCGAACCCGGTGATCGTCACGCTGTCGCCCTTGTGCACTGCGCGCACAATGGTGTCGACGACGTTCTCCACAGCCAGGGTTGCCTGCCGACGATCTGAGCCCAATTTCTCCGTGAGTACGTCGATGAGCTCTGCTTTGTTCATTCAATTCCTCCGCGGCCAGTGGTCCACTTTGGACCGACTGCAGAACACGGTAAACCCTTGTGCTGCAGATTTCCAAGAGCCACGCCCAATTTCAGGCACGACTTAGGTGGATTTCAGCAATCCGCTTGCCGCCCTAGGGCGGTGATACACCGGGGCCCGAACCCCCCATTCAGGGCGGGAATTCGGCGTTCCGACCCTTTCAGGAGGTCAGCGAAATGCGCGGCTTCCAACTCGGCCGGGCCGCCTCGAAAGCCTCAATCTCGGAACGTTTCCGCAGCGTAAGGCCAATATCGTCGAGTCCTTCGAGCAGCCTCCACGCGGTGTAATCGTCAATCGTGAACGGCACCACTACCGTTCCCGCAGTGATATTGCGATCTTGAAGATTCACAGTGATTTCCAGGCCCGGATTCTGCTCGATCAGCTTCCACAGCAGTTCGACATCGTCTTGGGCGACTTCGGCGGCCAGAAGCCCGGCCTTGCCCGCGTTGCCGCGAAAGATGTCGGCGAATCGGGACGAGATGACAACCCGGAATCCGTAGTCCATCAGTGCCCAGACCGCATGCTCGCGGGACGACCCGGTGCCGAAATCCGGTCCGGCGACCAATACCGAACCCCGGTCGAAGGGGCTCAGATTGAGCACGAAGGAAGGATCCGTGCGCCAGGCGGCAAACAGTCCGTCCTCGAAACCCGTTCGGGTGACCCGCTTCAGGTACACCGCCGGAATGATCTGATCGGTGTCGACATTGGAGCGGCGAAGCGGAACCCCGATGCCGGTGTGGGTGTGGAATGCCTCCATGGCGTTCTCCTTAGCAGGTCAGTTGTCGAGATCGGCAGGTGAGGACAGCGTTCCGCGCACCGCGGTGGCCGCTGCGACCGCCGGCGAGACCAGGTGGGTCCGGCCGCCTTTGCCCTGACGGCCTTCGAAATTTCGGTTCGACGTCGAGGCGCAGCGCTCCCCGACCGCAAGCTGATCGGGATTCATCCCCAGGCACATCGAGCATCCCGCCTGACGCCATTCCGCACCGGCGGTGGTGAAGATCTCACCCAGCCCTTCGGATTCGGCCTGGGCGCGCACCCGCATCGAGCCGGGCACGACTAGCATCCGCACGCCGTCGGCGACCTTGCGGCCGCGCAGGACGTCAGCCACCACCCGCAAGTCTTCGATCCTGCCGTTGGTGCAGGACCCGACGAACACGGCGTCCACCGGGATCTCGCGCATCGGAGTGCCCGCACGAAGGCCCATGTAGGTCAACGCCTTCTCGGCGGACTGGCGCTCGGAATCGCTGGTCATCAACTCCGGATCGGGCACCGCATCACCCAGCGGCACACCCTGTCCGGGGTTGGTCCCCCACGTCACGAACGGGGTCAGCGTGGTCGCATCGATGTAGACCTCGGTGTCGAACTCCGACCCCTCGTCGGTCTTGAGCGCCTCCCATGCGGCCACGGCCGCGTCCCAGTCCGCACCCTTCGGCGCGTACTGCCGGCCACGCAGATATTCATAGGTCGTCTCGTCGGGCGCCACCATGCCGGCGCGGGCGCCGGCCTCGATGCTCATGTTGCAGATCGTCATGCGGCCCTCCATCGACAGCGATTCGATGGTGCTGCCGCGATATTCGATGACGTAGCCCTGGCCGCCACCGGTACCGATCTTGGCGATGACCGCCAAGATGATGTCCTTGGCGCTCACGCCGGCGGGCAGCGCGCCGTCAACGTTGACCGCCATCGTCTTGAACGGCCGCAGCGGAAGTGTCTGAGTGGCAAGCACATGCTCGACCTCGGAGGTGCCGATACCCATCGCCAGCGCGCCGAAGGCGCCGTGCGTGGACGTGTGACTGTCACCACAAACGATGGTCATCCCCGGCTGGGTCAGCCCGAGCTGCGGACCCATCACGTGCACGATGCCCTGTTCGGCGTCGCCCATCGGGTGCAGCCGAACGCCGAACTCGGCGCAGTTGCGCCGCAACGTCTCCACCTGGGTGCGCGAGATCGGATCGGCGATCGGCTTGTCGATGTCGACCGTCGGCACGTTGTGGTCCTCGGTGGCGATGGTCAGGTCTGGACGGTGCACCGGCCGGCCGGCCAACCGCAGTCCGTCGAAGGCCTGAGGGCTGGTGACCTCGTGGACGAGGTGCAGATCGATGTAGATCAGATCGGGCTCGCGACCCGCGCCGCTCCCGGCGCCGGCGGCCACGACATGGTCATCCCACACCTTCTCGGGCAGGGTTCTGGGTTTGGCGGGCTGGGCCATGGTGTCTCGATTCGTTCGTCGACCCCCGGACGTGAATCTAGATATCTCACATTCCGGGAAGTTAGTATCTCGATATGAGACAGGATAGCGGCATCGGCGTGCTCGACAAAGCCATGTGCGTACTGCACTCGATCGCCGAGTCCCCCTGCGGGCTGGCCGAACTCTGTGAGCGCACCGGGCTGCCGCGGGCCACCGCGCACCGGCTCGCGGCGGGTCTGGAAGTCCACCGTCTGCTGGCCCGCGACAGCGCGGGACGCTGGCGGCTCGGCCCGGCCATCACCGAATTGGCCGCTCAGGTCAACGACCCGCTGCTGGCGGCGGGCGCGGCGGTGCTGCCCAGGCTGCGGGAGATCACCGGGGAGAGCGTCCAGCTCTACCGCCGCGAGGGCAGCACCCGCATCTGCGTGGCCGCCCTGGAACCACCTGCAGGGCTTCGCGATACCGTGCCCGTCGGCACCCGGCTGCCGATGACAGCCGGATCGGGCGCCAAAGTCTTACTCGCCCACAGCGACGCCGCCACCCAACAGGCGGTGCTACCCGAGGCGAAATTCACCGAACGCACGCTGGCCGAGGTTCGCAAACGGGGCTGGGCGCAGAGTGCCGCCGAACGTGAACCGGGCGTGGCGAGTGTCTCGGCTCCGGTCCGCGACCGCAACGGCGCGGTCATCGCCGCGGTGTCCGTCTCGGGGCCCATCGACCGGATGGGCCGACGGCCCGGTGCGCGTTGGGCAGCCGACCTGCTCGCCGCCTCCGAGGCGCTCACCCGGCGGCTGTGATCCGCGCGACAGCAGCGCCGGCCGGCCTGCCAAACTGACGACATGGGAACCAATCAACGCAACCAGATTGTTATGAGCGAGGCCGAGATCGCCGATTTCGTGGCGTCCAGCCGCACCGGCACCATGGCGACCGTCGGTCCCGACGGCCAACCGCACCTCGTCGCGATGTGGTACGGCGTCCTCGACGGCGAGATCTGGATCGAGACGAAAGCCAAGTCCCAGAAGGCGGTCAACCTTCGGCGCGACCCGCGGGTGAGCTTTCTCATCGAGGGCGGCATGACCTATGACACGCTGCGCGGCGTCTCGTTCGAGGGTGTCGGCGAGATCGTCGACGACCCCGACACCATCTTCAAGGTCGGCGTCAGCGTCTGGGAGCGCTACAACGGGCCTTACACCGACGATCTCAAGCCGGCCGTCGACATGATGATGAACAAGCGGGTGGCGGTCCGCATCGTCGCCCATCGCACCCGGTCCTGGGATCACGGCAAGCTGGGCCTGCCGGCGATGCCACTGGCCGGTTCCACCGCTCCGCAGCAGTGAACACCGGCGGGCCGGCGCGGGGCGCTGGCCGAAGCCCGCCGCTGGCGATGGTCCGCACCGGTGAATGCCAGCGTTCCGTGCCGCAGTAGCGCCGCCGACAGCGGTCCTGCGCCGGCACCGGTGTCGCGCCCTATGGACCGTGCTGGACTGTGGTGCGACCAGTTCCGACGTGCACAGGGGCCACAACGACGAATCGCCCGGTCAATGACCGGGCGATTCCGTTGGTAGCCCCGATGGGATTCGAACCCACGCTACCGCCGTGAGAGGGCGGCGTCCTAGGCCGCTAGACGACGGGGCCAGAACCAAACTGTGGCGCGTCTCGCGACGCACCGGTTTGCCAGCATAGCTCAGAGCGCTGCACCGACGAAATTGCGCTCCGTACCGACAAAGTGCTGGGGTACCAGGACTCGAACCTAGAATGGCTGAACCAGAATCAGCTGTGTTGCCAATTACACCATACCCCATTGGCTGCCTATAACCGCTGGTCAGAGGCTTTCATCCCAGTGAAGCGAGGGACTCTGCGCGCTCTGGCCGTGGGTTGCGGGCCGACGAGCACACTACCAAAGATTTCCGGTGGTCTATTCCGCCACCCCGGCCTGCTCGCGCGCGGCACGCAGCCGGTGCAGGCTGCGCTCCCGTCCGAGCAGCTCCAGAGACTCGAACAACGGCGGGCTGATGGTGGCACCGGTCGCCGCGACCCGGATCGGGCCGAAGGCTTTGCGCGGCTTGAGCTCGAGACCCTCGAGCAACGCGGCCTTGAGCGCCTCCTCGATGCCGGACACTGTCCACTCGGCCCCCTCCAGGGCGGCGATCGCCGCCTCGAGTACCGGTGCGGAGTCCGGACCGAGTTCCTTGGCGGCCGCCTTGGGGTCCAGCTCGTAGGCGTCGTCGTCGAAGAACTTCAGCAGCCCCCAGGCGTCGGAGAGCACCACGATGCGCGTCTGCACCAGCTGGGCGGCGACGGCAAAGCCGGCGTCGTCGAGACCGGTGTCGTGGCCGTGGGCGCGGAAGTAGTCCGCGAGCCGCGTGGTGAATTCGGCCTCGTCGAGGCGGCGGATGTGTTCGGCGTTGATCGCGTCGGCCTTCTTCTGGTCGAATCGCGCCGGGTTGGAGTTGACGTCGACGACGTCGAAGGCGGCGACCATCTCATCGAGGTTGAAGATGTCGCGGTCCTCGGCAATCCCCCAGCCGAGCAGCGCCAGATAGTTCAGCAGGCCCTCGGGCAGGAAGCCGCGCTCGCGGTGCAGGAAAAGGTTGGATTCCGGGTCACGCTTGGACAACTTCTTGGTGCCTTCACCCAAAACGGGTGGCAGATGGGCGAATTCGGGCACCCGGTCGGCCACGCCAATACGCATCAGCGCCTGGTACAGCGCGATCTGACGCGGGGTCGACGGCAGCAGGTCCTCCCCGCGCAGCACGTGGGTGATCTTCATCAGCGCGTCGTCGACCGGATTGACCAAGGTGTACAACGGCTCTCCGGTGGCACGGGTCAGCGCGAAATCCGGCACCGTCCCGGCAGCGAACGTCGTCGTACCGCGAACCAGGTCGTGCCAGCTGATGTCCTCGTCGGGCATCCGCAGCCGCAGCACCGCTTTGCGGCCCTCGGCGGCGTAGGCAGCGCGCTGCTCGTCGGTCAGGTCGCGATCGTAATTGTCGTACCCCAATTTGGGATTGCGCCCCGCGGCGAGGTGACGCGCCTCGACCTCCTCCGGGGTGGAGTAGGCAGGGTAGGCCTCCCCCGCCGCCACCAGTCGGTCCACCACGTCGCGGTAGATGTCGGTGCGCTGAGACTGCCGGTAAGGCCCGTGCGGCCCACCGACTTCGGGGCCCTCGTCCCAGTCCAGCCCCAGCCAGCGCAGCGCCTCGAGCAGAGCGGCGTAGCTCTCCTCGGAATCACGCTGGGCATCGGTGTCCTCAATCCGGAAGACGAAGGTGCCGCCGGTGTGGCGCGCGTAGGCCCAGTTGAACAGCGCCGTGCGCACCATGCCGACATGCGGGATACCGGTCGGCGACGGGCAGAAGCGCACCCGCACCGAGTCGCTGGCCGCGGTCATCAGTTGCCCTTCCGGATGACGGGGTTGGTCAGCGTCCCGATGCCCTCGACGCTGACGCTGACGGTGTCACCGTGCTCGATGGGTCCGACGCCTTCGGGGGTGCCGGTGAGGATGAGATCGCCAGGCAGCAGCGTCATCACCGCCGAGATCCACTCGATGATGGCGCCGATGTCGTGGATCATCAACGAGGTTCGGCTGAGCTGGCGCACCTCGCCGTTGACCTCGGTGCGGATTTCCAGATCCGACGGGTCGAGGTCGGTGACGATCCAGGGGCCGACCGGACAGAAGGTGTCGTGACCCTTGGCGCGCATCCACTGCCCGTCGGCCTTCTGCTGATCACGCGCTGAGACGTCGTTGGCGATCGTGTAACCCAGGATGTTCTCGGCGGCCCGGGCGGCAGGCACGTCCTTGCACGGGCGGCCGATCACCACCGCCAGCTCCCCTTCGTGGTGGACCGGCGAGGCGTTGGCCGGCAACTGGATCGTCGCCCCCGGCCCGATGATCGCGGTGTTGGGCTTGAGGAAGATGACCGGGTCCTCGGGAGCTTCGCCGCCCATCTCATCGATGTGAGCCTGGTAATTCTTGCCCATGCAGACGACCTTGCTGGCCAGGATTGGGGCCAGCAGCCGGACGTCGGCCAGCGGCCAGCTGCGGCCGGTGAAGGTCGGGGAGCCGAAGGGGTGCTCGGCGATCTCGCGGACGATCTCGCTTCCGGAATCCCCCTCGATGCTGACAAAAGCGACCCCATCGGGGCTGGCGATTCGACCCAGGCGCATTCGTCACAGCCTAATATCCGCGGGCCGGTGGGCCGGCAGCGCCCGCCGCTCTCACAATGTGGGATCACAATTCAGCATCCTGGGATGGCGTGGAATCATCGGGGAATGGCCGTCGATACGCTGAGCACCGTGCGGCGCTGGTCGATGCTCGCCATCGGCTTGTTCGCGACGTTGTCCGCCAACGTCTTCATCAACGGTGCCGCCTTCCTCATCCCCACTCTGCACACCACGATGGGCCTGGATCTCGCCAAAGCCGCTCTGGTGTCGGCGATGCCGAGCTTCGGCATGGTGGTGACGTTGATCGCCTGGGGTTACGTGGTGGACCGCGTCGGCGAGCGCCTCGTACTGGCCCTCGGCTCGGCGTTGACCGCTGCGGCAGCGTTCGCCGCTGCGGCGATGCATTCACTGATCCTGGTCGGTGTTTTCCTCCTGATCGGCGGAATGGCCGCCGCCAGCAGCAATTCCGCCAGCGGGCGCTTGGTCGTCGGCTGGTTTCCCCCGCACCAGCGTGGGCTGGTGATGGGGATTCGCCAGACCGCCCAGCCGTTGGGCGTCGCCGTCGGCGCCCTGGTCATCCCCCGCCTGGCTCAGGCACACGGCGTGGGGTCCGCGCTGTTGTTCCCGGCGATCACGTGCGTGGTGGCCGCACTGGTGTGCGCCGTCGGGGTGATCGATCCGCCCCGGCCCCCGCGCGCCGACGCGCCGGCCGAACACCTGGCCAACCCCTACCGCGGCTCACCCGTGCTGTGGCGCATCCATGCGGTTTCGGTGCTGCTGGTGGTGCCCCAATGTGTGGTGTGGACCTTCACGCTGGTGTGGCTGATCGCCGACCGCGGCTGGTCGGCGCAGTCGGCCGGCGTGCTGGTCATGAGCGCCCAGGTACTCGGGGCGCTGGGCCGCATCGCGGCCGGGCGGTGGTCGGATTGGATGGGCTCGCGGTTGCGGCCGATCCGCCTGATCGCCGTCGCCGCCGCGGCGTCCATGGCGGCGCTGGCGGCACTGGATGCGTTGCACTCCCCGCTGTCCATCGCGGTGATCATCGCGGCGTCGGTGATCACCGTCAGCGACAACGGTCTGGCGTTCACCGCCATCGCCGAGATCGCCGGACCGTTTTGGAGCGGGCGCGCACTCGGCGCGCAGAACACCAGCCAGCTACTCACCGCGGGGCTGACCCCACCGCTGTTCGGAGCGCTGATCGGGGTGCTGGGCTACCCGGTGGCTTTCGCCGTGTGCGCGCTGTTCCCGCTCATCGCACTGCCACTGGTGCCGGTCGAGCCGTCGGCAGCCACCGAGCCGAGCCGAGGCTAGAGCGCGGCGCGGATCCGGTCGCCGACCTCGCGGGTCGACAGCGTCGCGTCGCCACGGGTGGCCAGGTGCTGGGCCACCGCCTTGTCGACCCTGCCGGCTGCGGCGTCCTCGCCCAGATGACCGAGCAGCAGCGCCACCGACATCACCGCCGCCGTCGGATCGGCGATCCCCTGCCCGGCGATATCGGGCGCGCTGCCGTGAACCGGTTCGAACATCGACGGATTGGTGCGCGTCGCGTCGATGTTCCCACTGGCAGCCAGGCCGATGCCACCGCAGACCGCGGCGGACAGGTCGGTGATGATGTCGCCGAACAGGTTGTCGGTGACGATGACGTCGAAACGTCCGGGATCGGTGACCATGTGGATGGTCGCGGCGTCGATGTGCTGATAGGCGACCTCGACATCGGGGAACTCCGTCCCGACCTCGGCCACCACCCGTGACCACAGGCTGCCCGCGAAGGTCAGCACGTTGGTTTTGTGCACCAGCGTCAGGTGTTTGCGCCGCGACTGCGCGCGGGTAAACGCATCGCGCACCACCCGCTCGACACCGAACGCGGTGTTGACGCTGACCTCGGTCGCCACCTCGTGGGGTGTGCCGACGCGCAGCGCGCCGCCGTTACCGGTGTAGGGGCCCTCGGTGCCTTCGCGCACGACGACGAAGTCGATGCCGGTGACCCCGGACAGCGGGCTGTCGACGCCCGGATAGAGCCGTCCCGGACGCAGGTTGACGTGGTGGTCGAGGGCAAATCGCAGCTTGAGCAGTAGGCCGCGTTCCAGGATGCCGCTGGGCACCGATGGATCGCCGATCGCACCGAGCAGGATCGCGTCGTAGCCCCGGAGTTCCTCGATGGTCTCCGCAGTGAGTAGCTCACCGGTGGCGTGGTAGCGGCGGGCGCCAAGGTCGTACTCGGTCTTGTCCACCCCGGGCAGCACCACGTCGAGCACCTGCAGCGCTTCGCCGATCACTTCCGGGCCGATGCCGTCGCCCGCGATCACCGCCAATTTCACGACAGGTCCACCACTTCCAGCGTCGTCGCCTCTACGGCCGCACCGATCGCGGCGCGGACGTCCTCGGGTACATCACGATCCAGCCGAAGCATGACCGTCGCGGCCTCTCCGCTGGTGTCCTGACTGAGCTGGGCGGCCAGGATGTTGACGCCGGCGTTGCCCAGCAGGGTACCGATCTTGCCCAGGGCGCCGGGCTGATCGGTGTAGTGCAGCACCAGATTCACGCCGCGGGCCCGCAGATCGAAGTTGCGGCCGTTGATCTGGACGATCTTCTCGACCTGCGCAGGCCCGGACAGGGTGCCCGAGACGTTGGTCGCCGAGCCGTCGGGCCCGACGACGCGGACGTCGACAAGGCTGCGGTGGTTGGGGCTTTCGGTGGCCGTGCTCAGTTCGCTGTTCAGCCCCCGCTCGGCGGCCAGGTTGGGTGCGTTGACGAACGTCACCTGCTGGTCGGTGACCGTGGAGAAGAAGCCGCGCAACGCCGAAAGTTTCAGCACCTCAACGTCTTCGGAGGCAAGCTCACCGCATACCCGCACCGAGAGACTGGTTGCCGCACCGGTCGAGAGCATCCCGACCAGCAGACCCAGCTTGCGGGCCAGGTCCAGCCACGGTGCCACCTCCTCGCTGACCGCACCGGCACCGACGTTGACCGCGTCCGGGACGAATTCGCCGGCCAGGGCCAGCTTGACGCTCGCCGCGACGTCGGTGCCCGCCCGGTCCTGCGCCTCGGTGGTGGAGGCGCCTAGGTGCGGGGTGACGACCACCTGCGGCAGTTCGAAGAGCGGGCTGTCGGTGCATGGTTCGGTCGAGAACACGTCGAGCCCGGCGCCGCGAACGTGCCCGCTGGTGATCGCGTCGGCTAGCGCCTGCTCGTCGATCAACCCGCCGCGTGCGGCGTTGACGATGATCACGCCGGGCTTGGTCTTGGCCAGCGCCTCCTTGCCCAGCAGGCCCGCGGTCTCCGGGGTCTTGGGCAGGTGCACCGAGATGAAGTCGGCGCGGGGCAGCAATTCGTCGAGCGGCAGCAGTTCGATCCCGAGCTGGGCGGCCCTGGCCGCCGGGACATAGGGGTCGTAGGCGATGACATGGGTGCCGAACGCGGCCAGCCGCTGGGCCACGAGCTGTCCGATGCGGCCGAGGCCGACGACGCCGACGGTCTTGCCGAAGATCTCGGTGCCGTTGAACGACGAGCGCTTCCAGGTATGTGCGCGCAGGGTGGCGTCGGCGGCCGGGATCTGCCGGGCCGCGGCCAGCATGAGGGCCAGCGCATGCTCGGCGGCGCTGTGGATGTTGGACGTGGGGGCGTTGACGACGAGCACCCCGGCGGCGGTGGCCGCGTCGACGTCGACGTTGTCCAGGCCGACACCGGCGCGGGCGACGATCTTCAGTTTCGGCGCGGCGGCGATCACCTCGGCGTCGACGGTGGTGGCCGAGCGCACCAGCAGGGCGTCGGCGCCGGCGACGGCGGCCAGCAGCTTGGGCCGGTCCGGTCCGTCGACCCAACGCACCTCGACCTGGTCGCCCAGCGCGGCGACGGTCGATTCGGCAAGTTTGTCTGCAATCAACACAACAGGCAGATTCACGCCGGTCAGCCTAATGTGTGCCGCCCGCCGCACGACCGGCGGCTGCTATGCGGTCTACTGGACGGGTGGACGTCACCGTCGTCGGCAGCGGTCCCAACGGCCTCGCGGCGGCCGTCATCTGCGCACGCGCGGGGCTGGCGGTCCAAGTGGTGGAGGGTCAGCCGACGTTCGGCGGCGGGGCCCGCACTGCCGCCGATCCCGAATACCCCGACATCCGCCACGACGTCTGCTCGGCCGTGCATCCACTGGCGTTGGCCTCGCCGTTCTTCGCCGAGTTCGACCTGCGGGCCCGCGGCGTGCAGTTCGCGATCCCGGAGATTTCCTACGCCAACCCGCTGCCCGGCCGGCCCGCCGCGATCGCCTACCGCTCGCTGGAGCGCACCTGCGCCGAACTGTCCCACGGCAGATCATGGCGGCGGCTGTTCGGCCCGCTGGCCGAACACCCCGACGGCGTCCTCGGGTTCTTCCTCGGCGACAAGCGATCCGTACCGCCGGATCTGCCGACCACCGTGCGCTCCGGCCTGCGGGTGCTGGCGCAGGGCAGCCCAGCGTGGGGAATGTTGCAAGGCGAGGATGCCCGCGCGTTGTTCACCGGCGTTGGGACGCATGCCATTTCGACGATGCCGTCCCCGGTGAACAGCGGGGCCGGAATCATGCTGGGCACCGTGGCGCACACCGCGGGCTGGCCGGTGCCGATCGGCGGCAGCCAGGTCATCGTCGACGCGCTGCTGGCCGACCTGCAGGCGCACGGCGGCGAACTCGTGGTCGGTGAGCCGGTCCAGGAACCGCCCGCAGGGGTGGTGCTCTACGACACCGCACCGACTGCGCTGTTGGACATCTACGGGCCTCGGGTGCCGGACCGGTACGCCGCGGCGCTGCGCCGCTACCGTTACGGCGCGGGAGTCTGCAAGGTCGACTTCGTGCTCTCCGGTGAGATCCCGTGGCGCGACGAACGGATGGCGAACTCGCCCACCCTGCACATGGGTGGCAGTAGGGCCCAGATGGCGCACTCGGAGAACGAGATCGCCGCCGGGCGGCACGCCGAGTGGCCGATGACGCTGGCGGCATTACCGCACCTGTGCGATCCGTCCCGCATCGACGAGGCGGGGCGCCGTCCGCTGTGGACCTACGCCCACGTTCCGGCGAATTCGACCGCAGACCTGACCGAGACGATCACCGCCGTCTTCGAGAAGGCCGCCCCGGGATTCCGCGATCTGGTTCTCGCCGCGCGCTGTGTGCCGGCGGCCGAGATGCCGGCACACAACGCCAACTACATCGGCGGGGACATCATCGTCGGCGGGGCCACCCTGTTCGCGGCGATGATCGGGCCCACCCTGCGGTGGAACCCCTGGACCACCCCGATTCCGCGGGCGTACCTGTGTTCGTCGGCCACTCCGCCGGGAACCGGCGTGCACGGGATGTGTGGCTACTACGCCGCACGAACCGTGCTGCGCCGCGAGTTCGGGCTGCCGCTGCCGGCGCTTCGGCCCTAGTCGCAGCGCCGCCCCGCTCAGGGTCTATGCGGTCGATTCGAGACCGAAGTACGTAGTGCCGCCATAAAAGTCATCGGGATTCGGCACGTAGGCGGGCGTGTACGAGAAGTAGATCGGTCCTTGCAGGAACGGGATGATGCCGGTGTTGAAGCCCAGGCTGGTCGGCCATAACTCGGGCGAGTCACCCTCTGCCACCTGGAGGGTGGTCACCGTCGTCTGGTACAGGAGGGTCGAGCCATCGGGGGTGAAGACTTCGATGACGGTTCCGGCGGGCAGAGAGTCATAATCGGCGAGGCCGGTAATGGTGGGCGGCAGCATGCTGGCCGAGACGCCGCCGCCGATACCGCCGCTGTCGATGGTGGCGGTGGCGTCATGGGTGGTCACCGACACCCCGTCATAGGTGACCACGACCGACAGCTTCGTATAGAACCAGCCGGGCACGCTGGTGGACTTCGGCAACGGGTTTGCACCGAAGGTGAGCTGGCTGGCGGGCATGTCGATCAGCAACCCCTGACCGAGTCCACCCGGAAGTGTCAGCACCGGGCTGGAGATGTCAGCTCCGGTGTAGGGGCCGACGCCCATCGTCGGGGCGAGGGCACTGGCGTATTTCGGTTGGTCCCACTCTGATCGCGGAACCGGCTCCCACGTGCCGTCGGTCTGCTTCTCCTCGATGTAGTCGACGACCGCGATCGGGGTGCCGGCAGTCACCATCCCGTCGCCGAAGTTGAGCGAGGCTGCATAGACGGTGTAGTAGAAGCGTCCCCACGTTGCGTACTGGATCATCCCTGTGACGCCGAGCGTCGGTCCCAGCGAGGCACTGTCCAACTTGGTGATCGGAACGACGAGACCTGCTGAGCCGGTATCGATTTCGACGTCCTTCAACTCTGTGCCGTTGACCTTGAAGTGAACTGTCGCGAAGTCGACGGTGTCATCGTAGGTCAACTTGATCGTCGGCGCGCCACCCGCGGCTCCCGCGGATCCGTCCCTCCCGAACAGACCTCCGCTTCCTCCAGGACCGCCGGGCGCGGACACTCCCCCGGCGCCACCGCTACCGCCGTTGCCGAGGAACACACCGGCGGCTCCGCCGGCGCCACCGGCTGCCCCGGCCCCACCGGTTCCGCCCGTGCCACCGTTGCCGATCACTGCGGCACTGCCACCGGCACCACCGGCCCCACCGGCCCCACCGGCTCCGCCGGCACCGCCGTCACCGAAGAACACGCCACCGGCACCGCCGGTCCCACCGGGCGCACCCCAGCCGCCGGCGCCCCCCGCACCGCCGGCACCGATCAGCCCGGCCGCGCCGCCACTACCGGCGCCACCACCCGCACGCGGCCCGGCACCGCCGGTGCCACCGGCGCCACCGTTCGCGATCGACAGCGCGCCCGCCTGGCCGCCGCTGCCGCCCGCGCCCCCGAACCCGTCGTAGCCCGTGGCCGCGCCGCCGTCACCGCCCGCACCGGCCCAGCCGAACACCGAGAACAGACCCGTGCTGCCGCCCGCGCCGCCGGCTCCGCCGAATCCGTAGTTGCCGGCCGCGGCGCCCCCCTCGCCGCCGTCTCCGGCGACGCCCAGAATCGAGAACAGGCCAGTGTCACCACCGGTACCGCCAGCGCCGCCGACCAGGCCGGTGCCGGTGACCGCCCCGCCGGCTCCTCCGGAGCCGCCGTTGCCCGCGAGCAGACCGCCGCGGCCGCCATTGCCGCCGGCACGACCGTCGACGCCCGCACCGCCGGCCCCTCCGGAGCCCAGCAGGCCCGCCGAGCCGCCGTTACCCCCGGCATAGCCGCTGCCGCCGTTGCCCCACAGCAGACCGGACCGTCCACCGGTGCACGGCCCACCTTGATTGCAGGTCTCCGCGGTCCAGCTGTAGCCGTTGCCGATCAGCAGGCCGGCATTCGGATGAGCGGCGGTACCGTTGCCGACCAAGGTGCCGACCAACTGCTGGACGGACTTCGCTGTCGGGGAAGCGGCCGAAACCCCGGTACCGGCGACGACCCCGGGACGAGCCGAACCCGCACGCGGCACCGGTGATGCGGTGAATACCGCTGCGCGCGTTGCGCGGTGGGCGGGAGCAGCGCGGTGCGCAGCAGAAGTTCGGGCCGACGACGCACCGGCAGACGCCTTGCCGCCCGTGGCTGTCGCGCCGGTGTCGGCGGCTGCCGGCGTGGACAGCGACACGACCGCGGCTCCCAGCGCGACCGTCAGCGCACCGGCCCACCCGAGGTAGCGCGCACATCCGATCCCGGCGCGGCTCGCGACCGCGCTCGGCTTACCCGGAACCAGCTCAACGGAATCTGCAACCCGCACAGTGACTCCCCCACACCCCGTCGGCGGCACCGACTCTGAGCGCAGAGACTACAACCAAGAGCGCCGGTACAGTCATGATTCGACGTCGTCGACTCGGCGTCACATTCGCGTTCCGCCAGCGTGGCGCCACGGCCATCGCTTGGAAACCGACGATCGGTCCAAAACCAAAGCCACGCAGGAGAGTTCCTGCGTGGCTTCGGCTCGTTGTTCCAGACGCGCCTGGTGTCAGGCGGTTTCGGTGATCGGCCGGTCGACCCAGCTCATCAGGTCGCGCAGCTTCTTGCCGGTGATCTCGATGGGGTGCTCGGCGTTCTGCTTGCGCAGCGACTCGAGTTCCTTGTTTCCGCCTTCGACATTGGCCACCAGCCGCTTGACGAAGGTGCCGTCCTGGATGTCGGAGAGGATGTCCTTCATCCGCTTCTTGGTATCGGCGTCGATGACCCGCGGGCCGGACAGGTAGCCGCCGAACTCCGCGGTGTCGGACACCGAGTAGTTCATCCGGGCGATGCCACCCTCGTACATCAGGTCGACGATCAACTTGAGCTCGTGCAGCACCTCGAAGTAGGCCAGCTCGGGGGCGTAGCCAGCTTCGACCATGACGTCGAAGCCAGTCTTGACCAATTCCTCGGTGCCGCCGCACAACACGGCCTGCTCGCCGAACAGGTCGGTCTCGGTCTCGTCCTTGAAAGTGGTCTTGATGACGCCGGCGCGGGTGCCGCCGATGCCCTTGGCGTAGGACAGCGCCAGCGCCTGACCTTCACCAGTGGGGTCCTGCTCGATGGCGATTAGGCAAGGCACACCCTTGCCGTCGACGAATTGCCGGCGCACCAGGTGGCCGGGCCCCTTGGGGGCGACCATGCCGATGGTCACGTCGGCCGGCGGCTTGATCAGCCCGAAGTGGATGTTCAATCCGTGACCGAAGAACAGCGCGTTGCCGGCTTCCAGGTTCGGCTCGATGTCGTTGCGGAAGATCTCGGCCTGGGCGGTGTCGGGCGCGAGCAGCATGATCACGTCGGCCCAGGCGACCACGTTCGCGGGGGTGTCGACCTCGAGGCCCTGTTCGGTGACCTTCTCGCGCGACTTGGAGCCTTCCTTGAGCCCGACCTTCACCTGGACGCCGGAATCGCGCAGGCTCAGCGAATGAGCGTGGCCCTGGCTGCCGTAACCGATCACGCCGACCTTGCGGCCCTGGATGATCGACAGGTCGGCGTCGTCGTCGTAGAACATCTCAACTGACACGATTGAACTTTCCTTCTGGTTGGTTATTACGGGGTTTTCTACTTGTTGTTCGTCATCCCGCGCGGCCCGCGCGACAGTGACACCACGCCGGATTGCACAATCTCGCGGATGCCGTAGGGCTCGAGAACCCGCAGCAGCGCTTCGAGCTTCTCCGGGGTGCCGGTGGCCTCTACGGTCAGCGACTCGGTGGAGACGTCGATGACCTTGGCGCGGAACAGGTTCACGGCCTCGATCACCTGACTACGGGTGCCGGCATCGGCGCGCACCTTGATCAGCGCCAGTTCGCGGGCCACCGAGTTCTCGCCGTCCTGCTCGACGATCTTGATCACGTTGATCAGCTTGTTGAGCTGCTTGGTGATCTGTTCGAGCGGGGTCTCCTCGGCGGTGACGACGATCGTCATCCGGGACATGTTCTTCTGCTCGGTGGCTCCGACCGCCAGCGACTCGATGTTGAAGCCGCGCCGGGAGAACAGTGCGGCCACCCGGGCCAGGACACCCGGTTTGTCCTCGACGAGCACCGAAAGCGTATGGGTGACAGGATTTCCCGCCATCAGGCCCGACCCTCCTCGTTCTCGTCGAACAGCGGCCGGATGTTGCGCGCTGCCATGATCTCGTCGTTGCCGCAGCCGGCGGCGACCATCGGCCACACCTGCGCGTCGGCGCCGACGATGAAGTCGATCACCACCGGCCGGTCGTTGATGGCCCGCGCCTGGTTGATGACGTCGATCACGTCTTCTTCACGCTCACAACGCAATCCGACGCATCCGAGCGCCTCGGCAAGCTTGACGAAGTCCGGGATGCGGTGGCTGTGGGTGGACAGGTCGGTCTGGCTGTAGCGCTCCTCGTAGAACAGCGTCTGCCATTGCCGCACCATGCCCAAGTTGCCGTTGTTGATCAGCGCAACCTTGATCGGCACCCCTTCGATGGCACAAGTGGCCAGCTCCTGGTTGGTCATCTGGAAACAGCCGTCGCCGTCGATGGCCCAGACCTCGGTCTCGGGACTGCCCATCTTGGCGCCCATCGCCGCGGGCACCGCAAATCCCATGGTGCCCAGGCCGCCCGAGTTGAGCCAGGTGCGCGGTTTCTCGTACGAGATGAACTGCGCGGCCCACATTTGGTGCTGACCCACTCCGGCGACGTAGATGGCGTCGGGCCCAGCGATCTTGCCCAGCTGGGAGATGACGTACTCCGGGCTCAGGCTGCCGTCACGCTGTGGGTTGTAGCTCAACGGATAGGTGGCCCGGATCCCGGAGAGGTACTCCCACCAGCTGTCCAGGTTGGCCTGGGAGTTGTTCCGCTCCTGCCCGCCGCCGAGCTTGCGCAGCGCCTCGATCAGCTCCACGATCGCCAGTTTCACGTCACCGACGATCGGGACGTCGGCATGGCGGTTCTTGCCGATCTCGGCGGGGTCGATGTCGACGTGGATGACCTTGGCCTCGGGGGCGAAGGAGTCCAGCTTGCCGGTCACCCGGTCGTCGAAGCGCGCGCCCAGGGCGATCAGCAGATCGCTGCGCTGCAGGGCCGCCACCGCCGCGACGGTGCCGTGCATGCCCGGCATGCCCAGGTTCTGCGGGTGGCTGTCTGGGAACGCGCCGCGGGCCATCAGCGTGGTGACCACCGGGATGCCGGTCAGCTCGGCCAGGTCCAGCAACTCCGCGTTGGCATCTCCGCGGATGACGCCGCCACCGACGTAGAGCACCGGCTTGCGCGCTTCGGCGATCAGCTTGGCGGCCTCGCGCACCTGCCGGCTGTGCGGCTTGGTGTTGGGCTTGTAGCCCGGCAGGTCGATCTGCGGCGGCCAGGCGAAGGTGCACTGCGCCTGCAGGATGTCCTTGGGGATATCGACGAGCACCGCGCCGGGGCGTCCGGTGGAGGCGATGTGGAACGCCTCGGCGATCACCCTGGCGATGTCATCACCGTTGCGGACCAGGAAGTTGTGTTTGGTGATCGGCATGGTGATGCCGGAGATGTCGGCCTCCTGGAAGGCGTCGGTGCCGATCAGGCTGCGTCCGACCTGCCCGGTGATGGCCACAACCGGGATGGAGTCCATCTGGGCGTCGGCCAGCGGGGTGACCAGGTTGGTGGCGCCGGGGCCGGAGGTGGCCATCATGACGCCGACTTTGCCGGTGGCATGGGCATAACCGCTGGCCGCGTGGCCGGCACCCTGCTCGTGGCGAACCAGGACGTGACGCAGTTTGGTGGAGTCGAACAGCGGGTCGTAGACCGGCAGCACGGCGCCGCCGGGGATGCCGAAGATGGTGTCGACGCCGAGTTCTTCGAGGGAGCGGACTACCGCCTGGGCGCCCGTGAGCTGCTGGGGGGCGACGCGCCTGGCGGCGCCGGTCGTGCCTGCGATCTGCGGTGCGGCTCCGCCGCCATTGGCCGGCGCGGTGGCCGCCGTTGGCTCGGGTGGTCGCGTGGTGGGTGCGCTCACGGTGTCGTCCTTTACGGTGCTGTTCGTTTCTTCGGGCAAGAAAAAACCCCCGTCAGCTTCGGCGGCTGTACGAGGGTTGCGCGCTGGTGCGTGTGGCTATACCCGGGTCGGGGCAAGCGCGGCACCAACGCGCTGGCCAATTACTACGAGCATTCCGCCGGTCTTCATAACCTGCGACGGTAGCCTCCGCACAGCTCAGGCGTCAAATCCCGGGTACCTGACCGGTGATGGGATGATGCAGGTATGTCATCGCGGCGCGCACCCGACTCCTCGGCCACCACTCGGAACCGGAAGCCGGTGGTGATCCGGATGTCGCCGATGGCCCATTTCGCGTCGGGATTCGTGGCGCTGTGCCTGCTGGCGCTGATCCCGGTTTTTCCGGTCTGGGCGGCGGTGGTCTTGGTGCTCCCGGTGCTGGCTTCGGTGGCGATCATGCGGCTGCGCACGGTGGCCGACCAGGACGGGCTGACCGCCCGGACGTTCCTCGGCAGCCGGACGGTGTCCTGGCAGGACATCGACGGATTGCGTTTCGACCGCAGTACCTGGGCGCATGCCCACCTGCTCGACGGCTCCGAGCTGCTGCTTCCCGCGGTGACCTTCGCGACGCTGCCCACGCTGGCCGCGGCCAGCGGCGGACGGGTGCCCAACCCGTATCAGTGAGCTGCCGATGAACGCCGGAGGACGCGCGGTCAGGACAGCGGGCTGTGTCCGTGCAGGAACACCCACGCCGCGACGCCGCCGCCGATGCCGACGAGCAGCGCGATGAACGAGCCGATGAAGGGCCGCCGCGCCCAGCCGCGCCCGCCGTCGAAGCCGTAGCGGCCAGGGCCGACCAGGATGACCGAGGCCACCGCGGCGATCAGCACCAGCAGGTACTCGAAACCGTCGGGCCCGAACACCGACAGGTAGCCGGCCTGGCGCTGCGCCGCGACGACCGTGATCACGCTGTTGACCAGGTAGGCCAGCGCCCCGGCGGCGGCCAGCGGCGTGAACAGGCCCAGTACCAGCAGCACTCCCACCAGGATCTGCGCGCCGGCCCCGGCGTAGGTCAGCACACTGGCGTGCTGGTAACCGGCGTCGGCCAGTGCGGTCCTGAAACCATCGAGGCCCTGGCCACCCCACCAACCGAAGGCCTTCTGCAGTCCATGGCCGATGAAGATGGCACCGATGACGACCCGCAACACCAGCAGACCCAGATCCTGGGTGCCGCGGCGGGCGGCGGCCTTCGCGCGTTCCTCGGCGTCGATCGGTTCGATCTCCATCGGCGTGGCCATCGACGGCGTGGGATCGACGTGGGGCTGGACGTAGGGCAGGGGCTCGGGATCGTGCAGCAGGCCGTAACCGGTCGAGCCGGTCGACGAGGAGCCTGGTAACCCGGAGCCGTAGTGCGGGATCGTCGTGGTCTCGAAGTCGCCACCGTAGGTGGCGGACGGGAGGTCGTCTTCGGGGTCGACCAGCTGGGCCGACGCCGGCCGAGCCGAGGAGTCGTCGGGTCGCTGCCAGCGCGGATCGGGGCCTTGACTCGTCACAAAAGTCAGAGTAAGTGCAGATCGGCGCAAATCGGGGATTTGAGCGGCGCTTCGAACAGGCAAGTCTTGCCTGGTGTCGCGCGGCGTGCGGGGCGGCCAACGGGGCGGCCAATAGGGCTTCGTGGCGAACATCGGCTCGGTGTCCGTAATCTGGCGGGCATGCAGCTACGCCGGCCGGTCCGTGGAGTGCTGGCCGTGCTGTGCGTGGCGACGGTCGTAGCCCAATCGTCGGCGGGTTGCGCGAAGTTCAACAACTCGATCTCGCAGCCGTTCACCACCGCACCGGAATTGGCACCCGGTTCGAGCACACCGCCACCGCCGCCGCCCCCACTGCCGCCGAAGCCTTTCCCCAAGGCGTGCCCGGCTCCCAACGTGATGCAGGGGTGCCTGGAGAGCACCAGCGGTCTGATCATGGGCGCCGACAGCAAGACGGCCTTGGTGGCCGAGCGGACCACCGGCGCGATCAAAGAGGTGTCGGTCAGCGCCGAGCCCAAGATCCACACCGTGATCCCGGTCGACCCGAGCGGCGATGGCGGGTTGATGGACATCGTGCTCTCGCCGACGTATTCGCAGGACCGGTTGATGTACGCCTACATCAGCACGCCCACCGACAACCGGGTGATTCGAGTGGCCGACGGCGACATGCCGAAGGACATCCTGACCGGGATCCCCAAGGGGGCCACCGGCAACATGGGGTCGCTGATCTTCACCAGCCCGACGACGTTGGTCGTGCAGACCGGCGACGCGGGCGATCCGGCACTTGCCGCGGATCCTAACTCGTTGGCGGGCAAGGTAATTCGCATCGAGCAACCCACGACGGTCAACCAGGCGGCACCGACCACAGCGCTCAGCGGAATGGGGTCGGGCGGCGGCATGTGCATCGACCCGACGGACAAGTCGCTCTACATCACCGATCGCACGCCGACCGGTGACCGGTTGCAGCGGATCGGCCCGGACTCCAAGACCTCGTTGGTGTGGACCTGGCCGGACCGGCCGGGCGTCGCCGGCTGCGCGGCCCTGGACGGCACGATCCTGGTGAACCTGGTCAACGCCAAGCAGACCGTCGCCGTGCGGCTGGCACAGGGCACCGGCGCGGTGACCGGGGAGCCGGAAGTGGTACGGCAGGACACCCACGGCCACGCCTGGGCGCTGCAGGTGGCGCCGGATGGAAACATCTGGGGCGCGACGATCAACCGCACCGCCGGCGATGCCGAGAAGCTGGACGACGTGGTGTTCCCGCTGTTCCCGCAGGGCGGCGGCTTCCCGCGCAGCAACGCCGACAACACCTAAGCGCCGACCGGCTTTACCCGGTCAGGCCCACCAGGCCGGGGTCGAAGGTGGCCCTGGCGGCCACGGATGCCGCGGCGGCGGACACCACGAGGGCGGCATCGTCCTCGTAACCCTTAGGGAAGACGATCTCCGCGCTGTCCGGGCCGTCGCGGTGGGCCATCAGCCAGTCGTAGAGCAGCCAGTCCACCGCACAGGTCAGCGCCAACGGATCGGCCTGCGGTGCGGCCGCGGCCCCCACCACCGAGCGCAGCGCGTCACGATGCTCCTTGCGGGCGGCGTCCTTGTTGACCCCCGAACTGTCGAAGAACAGCATCGACAGGGTCAGCGGAAATCGTTGGCCCGCTTCGGTGCGCACCACCCAGCGACCACCGGTCCACGGTTTCGCCGGATCAACGTGGTGGAATTCACCGAAGCCGCCGACCACCCCGATCGAGGGGTCGTCGAGTTCGCCGTCGAGGGGCGCCGGGCCGAGCAGGTCCAACGGCAACCGGGCCCGGATGGAGAACAGTGCCGCGGTGCCGACGATCTTGCCCGCGCGCAGGTCGGCCGTCAGGCCGGACTCCTCCAGTGCGGCAGCGTATTCGAAACACAGCCGGTCCAGCGTCCGATATAACTCGGCCAGGTCGTCGCGTTCGGAGGGTTCCACCGCCCGGCCGCCGCCGAGGATGTCGCCGAACCGGGCCGCGGCGATGATCAGCGCGTCGTCGAGGGCTTCCAGATGGGTGGCCACCAACCGATCCGGCTCGTCGTCGGAGTAGGCCGGGTCGGCCAGCAGCGCTTGCAGCGAGGTCCGCACCCCGTCGGCAGTGGCCCAGTAGAAGCCGATCTGGCCGTCGGCCTGGATGATGCGCGGCCTCATCGGGATCTCCGCCACACCATGACTCGGTTGTTGCCGGAGTCGGCGACGGCCAGCGTGTCCCCGCGCAGCGACAGCCCGTACGGCCAGCACAGGGTGTCGCGCTGTACCGAGGTCCAACGGTTCTCACCGTTGGCGGCAAAGTCCGGTTGAGCCAGTACATGGTCGGCACCGCGCCCATCGGCGGGGAGGCTGTCCCACAACAGGATTCGATTGTTGGCGGTGTCGGCCACCGCGAGCCGGTCGGCGTCCAGGCATGCCGAGTAGGGAAACCGGAAGCGGTCGGCGGTGTGCGGGCCGTAGGGCCATTCCACGGCACTGGTGAAATCGGGCTGGCCCAGCACCAGGTCGGCGTCCCGGTCGGCCACCGGCTGAGGCGACCACCCGAGCAGCCGGTGATCTCCGGCGTCGGCCACCACCAGCATGTCGCCGTGCCCGGTGATGGCGTGCGGCCAGCGGAAGCTGGCAGGTCCGACCGCGCCACCACGATTCTCTTCCCGGGCGGCGCCGTCCGGCTGTCCGAGCACGACGTCGGCAGGCTGGTCCGGCTCGGGAATGCCGCTGTGCCAGCCGAGGACCCGGCGGTTGCCGGTGTCGGCGACCCAGAAGGTGGAGCCGATTATCGCAATGCCGAACGGCCAGTACAGCGACGCGGCCGAGCACTCACCGCCGCGGTTCTCCTGCACCGAGACGGAATCGGGCTGCCCGAGGATCACGTCGGGTGCCACGTCACTGGTTTCGGGCACCGTGTCCCAGACCAGGATGCGGTGATGCCAGGCGTCGGCGACGACCAACCGGCCGTCGTGGATGAGCACCCCGGTTGGCAGGTTCATCCCCTGCTGCGGGCCTCGCCCGCCCGCCGCGTGGCCTTCGGTCTCGCCGTCGGGCTGGCCGAGTACCACGTCGGCGGGTTGCTCGTCACGGCACGGCGGCTCGTGCCAGATCAACACCCGGTGATTGCCCGAGTCGGCGACGACCAGGTGACGTTCGCCGACGAACACCCCGCGCGGTGAATACATCCACGCCATCGATGGTTGCGCGGGTGGCAGCGCCAGTCCACCGGGCGCCGGTGCCCCCAGCCACAACGCCGGTGCCCAGCCGTCGGTCAGATCGACCTGTGGGCTAGCGTCAGCGCGGACGCTGGGGCCGCCGATGTCGCGACCCTCGGCCGGGTTGTAGTGCCGAACGGTGTATCGGCTCATACACCCACACGCACGCTGACCACGCCGTCGTCGACTCGCAGCGGCAGTTGCTCCAGCTGGACGCCGGGCGCGCTGAGGCACTCCCCCGAGGTCGCGTCGTAACAGAAGCCGTGCCAAGGGCAGGTCAGCGTGTTGCTGCTCAGGTCGAGGACCGCGTTGTCCAGCGGCAGTGCTTCGTGCGCACATTCGTTGCGGTAAGCCGACAGTCGATTCCCGGCGTTCACCACGATCACGGCGACGTCCTCGCCGGTGGCCGTGGACAGCGTCAGTGCCGATAGGTCGTCGAGGGGCAGCTCGGCGGCCGGCCCGACCCGCACCCAGCCCTCGCCGGCGCGATCCCGCCCGACCAGCAGGGATTCCACCGGAATCAGCGTCGGTGAGGGCTCGTTCGGCAGCACCTCGACCGCCGAGACCGCCGGAACCTGCTGCACCAGAGCGTCTTCGACCAGGGTACGCAGCGTCACCGAGGACATCGAGCAGCCGTTGCAGGCCCCTTCCAGGCGGACGTAGGCGGTGCCGTCCTGCACCCGCACCAACGCGACGTCCCCGCCGTGGCTGTTCAACTGGGGACGGACGGCGGCCAGCACCTGCTCGGCGTGGGTGACGGGGTCGGGCCGCACGATGCCGTGCAACGACAACAACAGGTGCACGGTGGGGTCGTCCACCAAGTCGAACAGCACCGAGCGGGCGGCGTCGTCGGCCCGCATCCGGCGCACGATCGTGACGAGCGCGGCGCGGTGGATCTGCTCGACCGCCGACTTCAACTCCTCGGCTACCGCGCGGGCGGCCGGGTCCAGGTCCGCCAACGCCGCGACGGCCGCATCGACGCGGGCGGCGAGATCTTCGAAACCGGGCTCGGCCGAAACCCGCTCAGTGGTGGTCGACATCGTGGTCGTCCGTCCGGCTCAGTGTGGTCTGCCTGGCGACCTCGTCGAGCACCCCGCGCACGGCGCGCACCGAGTCGTCGTCGCCGAGTTCCTCGAACAGGAACCGCGCCTCGTAGAGTTTGGCCTTCGCCTGGTCGAAGGCGCCGAGATGGGCCAGCACGTTGCCTTGGTTGGCCAGCACCCGCGCCCGGCCGAGCGGATCGCTGTCGCGGTCGCGCGCTTCCAGGACGGCTTCGTAGAGTTCGACGGCTTCGACCAGGTTGTCGGCCTGGTGTTTCGAGGGGGTGTAGACCAGCGAGTTGGCCAGGTTGAGCTGGACGCTGGCCCACTGCTCGGGATAGTCCTCGCGGGTGTACACCTTCAGTGCCGATCGCAGTGACTGGGCGGCGATCCCCAGGCGCAGCTGGCCGGAGGCCTCGGTCATCGGCATCGTCAGGTAGGCGGTGGCCAGATTGGCGTGCGCCGAGGCCCACAGCAGGGGGGCCTCCTCGCGCAGCACCAACTGCAGCGCCGAATGATAGTGCGGCACAGCCGCTGTCAGCATCTCGGGCCGGTCCTGTGCCTGTTCGTGCAGCATGCCGGCGAGGTTCAGGTGCAGCTCGGCCCGCGCGACGCGCAGCCCGTCGGCGCCGTCCAGGGCGGTGAGTGCGGTCTCGTAGCGGCGGTAGGCATCCGGGTGGCCGCCGTGCGCGGCGATCGAGGCCGCCGCGCCGAGCAGCACGCCGGACAGCGGGCGGGAGACGGGTGCCGCCTCGTCGGCCGCCTGGTCGAGCAGCGCCGTGGCCGCTGCGCCGTCACCATCGTTGAAGGCCTTGCTCGCTTGGGTCGAGAGCACCAGGGCAGCCAGCTCGGCGGTGGCCGACCCGAGCTCCGGGGGCGCGTCGCAGCGACCGATCGCGAACAGCACGACATCCACCAGCACCGCGAACTCACCGAGCACCGAACGTAATTCGGCAGGGTCATCCCCGTCGGGGTCCATGACGAACCGGTTGTAACGACTCACCGGATCTGAACCGGTGAGCAGCGCCAGGGCACCGTCGCGGTCACCGACCAGCGCCCGTTCGTGGGCGCGCAATTCCGCCGGCCACTGTGGGATCTCACCGGCCAGCAGGGCCGCCCGCGCCGCTTCGGTGTCGGGTGAGGCCGGAATCAGGAGGTAACCCAACGGAAGCGGGAAGGCACCCAGGGGCTGGGGCCGATTCGCCAGGACGGCGGTGTCTACCACGTTCGCATTTGCCCCGTCCGCAGTTGCCTCGTCGGCAGTTGCCGCGTCGGTATTCGCCACTTCGGTGTTTGCCACTATGGTCACGACAGGCCTTCCTTCAGCCGTGCAGGGGTCCGCGGATGTCACGCTCGGCGGCGCGTTTGATCAGCCCGGCCGACAGCTCGGCACGAGCCCTGGTGTTGTGGGTGTCGATGCGTCTGCGCACCACGCCGTCGGCGAATACGACGATGATGTCGACGGCCCACCGGCCTCGCTCCTCGACCACCACAGTCTGGACGTCGAGCGCCTCGTCGATCGAACTGTCCCTGCGGACGGTGGTCTTCGGGCGCGGCTCGTCACACATCAGGATCACCGCGCCGGCTCCAACGGGATGCGCAACGCTTGTTGGGCATCGTCCCAGAATGCCCGATGCACCCCGATGACGGGGCGATCTCCGGGACGATCGTCGAGAACCTCGCGGACCAACAGCGATCGGTCACCGGCCGGGTTGCGCTGCTTGAGCAGCAACCCCCCGCTGCGCGGCCCACGCAACGGGATCAGCCACAGCGCGTCGTCACGAAGCACGGCGGCCACCGCGTCCGAGGGAAATCGGCTGGCCGCCAGCACCGCATCGACGCGCAGGTAGCCGTCGGCGGTGAACTGCACCGACACCTCCTCGGCGGGCGGTGGGCGCAGCGGACCCAGGTAGTCGCGCTCGACGAGGTCGATCACGTGTTCCATCGCCGCCGCGACCGGCTCGGAGAGTTCGGCACCCAGGTCGACGGCGGCTGCCTCGATGAGGAACACGGTGATGTCGGTCGGGCAGGCCTCTCCCAACGCCCAGCGGGCGAACGCGATCGCGTGGTCCCACCGAAACGAATGGGTGTGCAGGCCCTGCAGTGGCGGCAATTCGGCCAACTCTTCGCCAGGGACCCGGTACACGGTGCCGGGCGCCGCCCCGGTCGCCGCGGCGTCGATGATCACCACCCGCCCCGCGCCGCGCATCTGGAAGGCGACGTCCATGCCGGCGGTGCCGCCGTCGACCAGCCGGGCGCCTGCCGGCACCCCACGATCCCAGAGGTGGCGAACCAGCACGGGCCCGACCCCGTCGTCACCGCGCAGCAGGTTGCCGCAGCCCACCACCAACACCTCGCACCCGGGCGGTTCGATATCCAGCTCAGCGGGCTGGACATCCGAACCGTCTGGGCCGCTGCGGGACTCCGGTGGCCCAGGTTCGAGCGCCGCGGTCACACCATTCCGTTGATGACGAACTTCGACAGTTCCTTGCCGGTCTTCCCGTCGTAGGCGTGCACGGTACAGACCAGGCACGAGTCGAAGCTGCGCGCCACATGCCCCAGTTCGACGGGATCGTCGGCATCGACGATCGGCGAGCCCACCAGAGCCTTCTCGATCGGGCCGAGAACGTCGTTGCCGTCGCGCGGGCCGATGTTCCACGCTGTGGGCGTGACGACCTGATAGTTCTTGATCTTGTTGTCCTCGATGACGATCCAGTCGCTCAAGGATCCCCGGGCGGCCTCGGTGGAGCCGAAGCCCTTGCCCTCGGCGTACTCGGTGGGCTTGGTGTAGAAGCTTTCCTTGAGGTCGAGCTGGTCCAGCCAGCCTTTGACCCACTTGTAGTACTTCGGCGCCTCGTGCATGCGCGCGAGCTGACGGGTCAGCACGCTCGGGCCGATCTTGTTCAGGATGTCGACGAACAGCGGGTCGTTGTCCTGGTGCGGCGCCGCGTTCGGGCCACCCGCGGCGATCCGACGGGCCAGCGGCCCGGCCTCCAGCGGGATCGTCCCCAGGTCACCGACGGCGTAGCGCGGGGACTTGGCCCAGCTGTACTTGCCTTGTTTGCGACCTTCTTCGGGATCGATCGGGATGGTCTCACCGTCGAACGGGTGCAGCGGCTTGCTGCCCTGATAGAACGAATGACTGGTGTCTTCACGGACGTTGGCCTGGTCGAACTCGTGCCATTGGCCCTGCGCGTAGATCCCGCCGCGGCCGATCAGCGCGGCGTTGCGGCCCTCGATCGTCGGGTTCTCATACAGCGTCGGATCGAAGTAGGTGCCAGTGGAGATGTAGTTACCCACCCCCTGCCCATACTTGTCCAGCCCGATGTCGAGGGCGTAGCGGATGAAGAATCCGCAGTCGCTGTTGTACTGCGACTCGTTCTCGTCGACCCAGGCCAGTACGTCCTCCCAGGTCTTGTTCTCCAGCCAGCGGTCGATGCTGCAACCCAGCCACTCCGCCTCGAGCCAGTTGTCCTTCCAGTGCTCCAGGATCGCGATCGAACGGGTCACGTCGGACAGCGTCGGGGCGCACATCACGCCGCCGGGCACCATGAAACTCGAGTGCGGCCACTGGCCGCCGAAGATGGCGTAGACCTCGACGGGCTTATTCGACAGCACCACACCCTTCTGGTAGCTGGTGCCGACGTAGGGGGCGAAGCGACGTACTGCCTCGTCATACATCGTCGACTTGGCGTAGTTCTTGTTCGTCATGTCGATGGCGAACAGCGCGTAGAAGTAGCGCGGAATCGACTGCAGTGTTTCGCAGGCCTGCGCGATGTTGCGGATCAGCGTGGCATTCGGTGGCATGTGTGTACGCCAGGCGGTGTCCAGGGCATAGGCCGACTTGTACAGATGGCTGCCGCCGCAGATGCCGCAGATACGGGGGCAGACGACGAGCCCGGCCTGCGGGTCCTTGCCCCGCAGGATGATCTCGAAGCCGCGGAACATCGCGGCTTCGGTCCAGGCCGAGGTGACGACACCGTCATCGATGGTGACCCGGACATCGAGGTCACCCTCGACGCGGCCCAGTGGGCTGACGAACAGGTCGAGCGCGGTCATGTGAAGTCCTCCATAGGAATTGGGCTGTAGCAGTGCTGGCGGATTCGGCTAGACCACGAACATGTCTTCCTTGGACCACTGCGGAGCCGCGATCCGGGCCGCCGCGGCGTGCGCCATGTAGGTGAGGTGATCGGATCCCTCGGGCACTTCCTTGGGGATGACGCCGCCGACCTTCTGGGTCTTGAACAGCGTTCCGGGGGCGAGGTCGAAGTGCGGGAACTCGGGCTCGGTGCAGCCCAGGCACGGCATGCCGGCGCGGGTCTTCGACGATTGGCGGTTCCACAGGATGCGGTTGCACGGCGAGTGCGTCATCGGCCCGCGGCAACCGAACTCGTAGAACAGGCAGCCGGTGCGGGTGCCTTCGCCGAACGACATCGTCGACTGCTTGTACTCGAAGAATTGCACCCGGGTGCAACCGGTTTGGGTGAACGTCTTGAAGAACGTCTCGGGCCGGTGCAGCTCGTCGAGGGCGATGTCGCCGGCGCGGCCGGTGGCCAGCGCGACGATGATCTGGGTGATCCAGTCCGGGTGCGCGGGGCAGCCCGGGATGTTGATGACAGGCAGGCCCATCTTGGAGCGGAAGTCCGGCCCCAGGAAGCCACCCTTGTCCCGTTTGTGGAACTGCAAGCCGGTCGAGGCCGACGGGTTGGGCTCCATCGCGGGAATTCCGCCCCAGCAGGCGCAGTCGCCGATCGCGACCACGATCTGGGCGGCTCCGGCGAGGTCGGTGACCCAGTCCTTCATCGGACGGTCGGCGAACATGTCCATCCGGCCGGTGCCGTTGGGCGCCTCGATGACGCTGCCCTCGAAGACGAAGATGTCCAGCGGCCGGTCACCTTTGGCGCAGTCCCAGAACACTTTCTGGGCGTTGGCGCCGAGTTCCAGACCCAGCGACGGGTGCCAGATCAGGTCGAGACCGAAGTCGACGATCAGGTCGACGACGTTGGGCTCCTCGGCGTTGAGGAACGACATGGTGTTGCCACTACATGCGCCTCCCTGAAACCACAGAACCGAAGCCATGGGCGAACTCCTCTCAGATCACGACCCGGGGCGAGGCCGAAAATGTGCGGGCTGAAGCGACAATTCGACGAGGCGGCGGCAGACAGGCGGAGGCCACTACTGGCCCACTTGGCGGCCGAAGGCCCGGGCAACCTGAATCATGAATCCGAGGCCGCGCAGTACGTCAGGGTCTTTGGTCACCTTCCACAAGCCGAAGAGACCTTTCGGCCCGCCGGGCTCCGCGGCCGCCGCGGCCTTGCCCTCCACCAGCGCCTGGCCCACCTGCGCCAGCACGTCGGCGGCCTGCGGGTCGGTCAGCCGGGAGGACAGCAGGGTGTTCAGCGCCGGGGTTGCTCCGACAAGCGAATTCGCCAGTGTTGCAAGGCTTTGCGCCAATCCTTGCAGGTCGACACCCTTGAGGGCGTCGGCACCCGGAACCACGCCCGCCGCCGAAGCACCCTTGAGGTCGTTGACGGCCGACGACAGCGAATCGGTGATGGTGTCGCCGCGGCGCACCAGGCCGTCCAGACCGGTGACCAGCACGGCCAACAGATCGGCGTGGTCGAGCAGGTTCGTCAGGGACGCGGCGACCTGCGGGTCGTCGAGCTTGTCGCGAATCCGATCGGCCGGTGACACCGCGACCGCCTGGCCGTTAGCCGTCATGCGAACCTCCCGCTCGGCAAATGTGGCTTCGGTCACAAGCTAGCCCTACGCCGGAGATATGCCTATCGCTTTCGCGCAGCAGCTGTCAGGATTACGAAGAGTTGAGCGCGCTGGCGCGCGCCCCGGCGTGCGGAGGGTTGCGTGGAGACCGCCGATACCTGCACCATTTCGTCGCTTTTCGGCCGCGACGGGGACACCGGGCTGTGAGTCACCGGCTCACCCGGCTCGGCTACATCGACGTCCGTCGGACCAGCAATCCGGTCCGCCGCAAGGTGCGCTCCCGCGGGGTCCCGCCGGCACTGGCCAACAGCGAGATCTTCTACACCGAGGACGTGCCGGAGGCCTCGCGGCTGATCGCCAAGACCCTGGGCCCGCTCAAGCTCACCGTCGGCGCCGAGGAGGCGACCGGTTTCGCGGCCACCATGCACGGGGTGCGGTTGCGCAACGTCAGCATGCTCTACCTCGACGTGCATGTGGCCGCAGCGATCGACATCCCCATGCTCGGCCCCTTCTACGGCGTGCACATGCCGATGAACGGGCGTGCTGTCGTCGAGCATCGCGGCCACACCTTCGAAGCCAACACCATCCGGTCGGCGGTGACCAGCCCCGGCGTTTCGCTGCGGATGGCCGTCGACCACGATTCCCCCCAGCTGATCATCCGCGTCGAAGAGCGCGCCATGGCCGCACACCTGACCCGGCTGCTCGGCCGAAGCCTCGAGCGCCCATTGGTGTTCGAGCCCGAGTTCGACATCTCCAGCGAGGCTGCGATGCGCTGGCACGCCGCCGTGCAACTGATCCACACCGAGGTCTTTCACGAGGGCTCGCTGGTCCAGCGCGGCCAGGGCATCGGCGCGGTGGAGGAGCTCGTGATGAGCAGCCTGCTGCATCTACAGCCGTCGAACTATCACGAAGAGTTCCTCGCGCCACCGCCCCCGGATCAGCGCCGCGCCGTCGTGCAGGACGCGATGAACTACATCGACGACCATCTGGCCGAGCGCATCACGATGGATGCGCTGGCCAAGGCCGTGCACATGAGCGTGCGGTCGATCCAGCAGGGCTTCCGCGAGGAGCTGGGCATGAGCCCCATGAGCTTCGTGCGGGAACGCAGGCTCGAACGGGTGCACGAGGAGCTGACTGATGCCCTGCCGTCCGACGGTGTGACCGTGACCCAGGTCGCCGAGCGCTGGGGTTTCAACCATCTTGGCAGCTTCGCTGTCGAGTACCGCAAGCGCTGGGGCGAGGCCCCCTCGGAGACGCTGCGGCGCTAAGGCCGCCCGGGGCGCCGAGACCCGGTTCAGTCGGCCACGTCGAGCGGAATCGCCACCGTCACGGTGGTTCCCGAGCCGGGGCGCGAGCGCACCGTCAGCCGGCCCCCGACGAGGTCGGCTCGTTCGGCCATCGACAACATGCCATAGCCGCCGACGTTCGCGGTACCCGGCACCCGGTCGGCGGCGGGATCGAAGCCAACTCCGTTATCCGACACCTCGAGTCGCGCAGCCCCGTTGGCGAGCGTGAACCGGACCGTCGCGGTTAGCGCCCGAGAATGCTTGACCACGTTCTGCAGGCTCTCCTGGGCGATCCGGTACAGCGCGACCTCGATGTGCTCGGGTAGCCGCTCATCGGCCAGCTCGAGTTCGAGGTCGACCTCCATGATCGACAACGCCAGGCTGGCCAGACCGCCCGCCAATCCGAGGTCGTCGAGTACCGGTGGGCGCAGGCCGCCGATCGCCGAGCGTGCCTCGGCAAGCGTGAGATCGGCCAAGTCCCGGGCCTTTTCGATCTGCTCGACCGCCGCAGCGGTCTCCGCGTCATCGACGGCGCGCGCCGCGGCGTCCAACCGGTAGGTGAGGCTGACCAGCCGCTGGGAGATTCCGTCGTGGATGTCGGCCGCCAGCCGGCGTCGCTCACTTTCCTGGGCGGCGATCACCTGCTCGGCGAAGTTCTCGTGCGCGCGTTCGCGGGCGGACAGCTGGCGGTGCAGCCGCGCTTGGTGCAACGCACCGGCGATGAGCCGGCCGATCACCAGCAGCAGCTGGATATCACGCGGGGTGAAATCACGCCGAGAGATGGTGTGCACGTTGAGCACTCCGACCAGACCGCCCGGCTCGGTCTCCATCGGAACCGATGCCATCGACGTGAAGTCCGATCCGCGCAACGACCCGATCGGCACATATCGCGGGTCGGCTTCCTTGTTGCTGACGATCACCACCGGCTCGCGGTGGGTGGCCACCCAGCCCGACACTCCCGACCCCAGCGGCAGCCGCACCCGGCCCACCTGCTCATCGAACGGCGGGGTCGCACCAGCCAGTGTCAACGAGCGGTCGGTGTCGTCGAGCACGTGCACGAAGCAGACGTCGGATGCGGTGGCCGCGGTGATCATCCGCGCGACCGCGGCGGCCATCGGCTCCACGCCGGGGCCACTGGAGGTCGCCGCGATGATGTCGAGCAGCAACGCCACCTCCCGGTCGGCGTCGACCAGGCCGTGGACATCGTGCGCGCCAAGTCCGCCGGCCGGCGTCACTGGAAGATGCCCTCCCGCAGGGCGGTGGCCGCCGCGCTGGTGCGGTCGTTGACCCCGAGCTTGCGGTAGATCGAGCGCAGGTGGCTCTTCACGGTCTCGTCGCCGATCACCAGCTTGCTGGCGATGCCGCGGTTGGACAGCCCCGTCACCACGAACGAGAGGATCTCGCTCTCCCGCTGGGTCAGCCCGTGGCGGGCTCCCGGCCAGAACTCGTCGCGCTGCAGCCGGGCCGCGGTATCCACGGCCCGCGCCGCCAGCCCCGGATCGATCGCGGTGGCACCGTTGTGCACCAACTCCAGCTGACGCACCAGTTCGTCACTGCTGATCCCCTTCAGCAGGTACCCCGATGCCCCCACCCGCAACGCCTGGAACAGGTACTGCTCGTCGTCGTAGACCGACAGCAGGATCACCTTGCGGCCGGGGTCGCGCTCGCGCACCGCGCGACACAGGTCCAGTCCGCTGGCGCCCTGCATCCGTACATCGCAGAGCACGATGTCGGGTTCCAGCTGGGCGATGACGTCGAGCGCCTTGTCGACACCGACGGCCTCGCCCACCACCTGCACGCGGTTGCGGAAGGGACCGAGCATCGCCTTGAGGCCCTCGATCACCATCTCGTGGTCGTCGACGAGAACGATCCGCAGGGGTTCATTCGCCGCCGACGCCGTCATGCGACCACGATAAAGCACCGGGTTCGTGTTCCCAGGTGATTAAACCGACCGATCCCCCGCTTTGTGCGCAAACCCGGCCCGCGCGCGGCCGCCCGCCGCAAGGACCACGCCGACCGCCGCGAAACTCGCTGTGCGGCTGCGGGTGTCGGGCCGTAGGTTGCCGCATCGGGCGACGCCGCCACCCCAGATCGCCGCCGGCGAGGGCGGCGCCTCCGCAGCGCACGGGGGAGATTCCGCCCCGCGGATCCCCTGATCGGGGGATGCCCGCGCGCGTCCGCCGGGGCCATACTGCCCGCGTGGCCGCAACGTCAGTGGACACCCTCGTCCGGAGCCGCTCGTTCTGGTGGGATCGGGCGCGCTGCGCCCATGCCGGCATGCCGGCACTCGAGGCGGTCATCTTCGACTTCGACGCTCCGCTGGCCGCCACCGAACACGACGCCCGCATGCTGCGCGAGCTGGTCTGGAGCCTGCACTGCGGCGGCATCCGAATCGCCGTGACGGCCGTGGGCCCGCGGGCACGGATCCAGCCGCTGGTGCGCGAGCTGATCGGCGACGGGGTGGTCGAGGTGCTGATCACCGCCGAAGACGTGGTCAGGCCCAAACCCGACCCTGAGGTCTATCAACGGGCCCTGCACGAACTCGGCGTCGACCCGGCCGGCGCGATGGCGGTCGAGCACTCCCCCGTGGGTTTTCACACCGCGCGGGCCGCGGGCCTGGCGACGATCGTGGTCACCACACTGTCGACCCGCGGTCAAGACTTCGCCGGCGCGGCCGCCGTCCAGGCCCGCTACGACTGCGCCGAACCGCTCTCCGTGCACCGATGTCGGCGGATACACGAGCAGTGGTGGATCCACCGCAGCCGGCTCAGCGCCTGACTAGCTCTGGCCGCACGCGGCCATGCTGGGTTCAACCGGCCTGGCCGCAAGCGGCCATGACCAGTTCACGCACGCGCGCCGCGTCGGCCTGACCCTTGGTCGCCTTCATCACCGCGCCGACGATCGCACCGGCGGCCTGCACCTTGCCGCCGCGGATCTTCTCGGCCACGTCGGGATGAGCCTCGAGCGCTTCATTGACGGCGGTCTGGATCAGTGAGTCGTCGCGGACCAGCAGCAGGCCGCGATCGGCCATCACCTGCTCGGGCTCACCCTCGCCGGCCAGCACGCCCTCGACGACCTGACGGGCCAGCTTGTTCGACAGCTTGCCCTCGTCGACCAGCTCCACCACCTTGGCGACCTGGGTCGGGGTGATCCCCAGCGCGTCGAGTTCCAGTCCAGCCTCGTTCGCCTTCTGCACCAGGAAGTTTCCCCACCATGCTCGGGCGGACTCACTGGATGCGCCGGCAGCGACGGTGGCGGTCACCAAGTCGACGGCGCCCGCGTTCACCAGATCGCGCATCACCTCGTCCGAGACACCCCATTCCTGCTGAATTCGCTTGCGGGACAGCCACGGAAGCTCTGGGATCGTCCCGCGCAGCCGCTGCACCAGCTCATCGCTCGGCGCCACCGGGTCCAGGTCGGGCTCCGGGAAGTAGCGGTAGTCCTCGGCGGTCTCCTTGTCGCGGCCCGGCGAGGTGTAGCCGTCCTCGTGGAAGTGCCGGGTCTCCTGGTGAATGCGCCCGCCGGCGGCGAGAATGGCTGCCTGGCGGCGCATTTCGTAGCGAACCGCGACCTCGACGCTCTTCAGCGAGTTGACGTTCTTGGTTTCGGTACGCGTGCCGAACTCGGCCTGCCCGATCGGGCGCAGCGAGACGTTGGCGTCGCAACGCAGCGAACCCTGGTCCATCCGGACATCGGACACATCCAGGGCGCGCAGCAGGTCGCGCAGCGCGGTCACGTAGGCGCGGGCCACCTCCGGCGCGCGCTCCCCGGCGCCCTCGATCGGCTTGGTGACGATCTCGATCAGCGGCACCCCGGCACGGTTGACGTCCAGCAACGAGGTGGTCGCACCGTGGATACGGCCGGTGTCGCTGCCGACGTGGGTCAGCTTGCCGGTGTCCTCTTCCATGTGGGCGCGCTCGATGGCAACCCGGAAGGTGCTGCCGTCGTCCAGCGGGACGTCGAGATAGCCGTCGAAGGCGATCGGCTCGTCGTACTGGGAGATCTGGTAGTTCTTCGGCTGGTCAGGATAGAAGTAGTTCTTCCGCGCGAAACGGCACCACGGGGCGATCTGGCAGTTCAGCGCCAGCCCGATGCGGATGGCCGACTCGACGGCCGCGGAGTTGAGCACCGGCAGCGCGCCCGGCAGCCCCAAGCACACCGGGCAGACCTGGGTGTTGGGCTCGGCACCGAACGTCGTCGAGCAGGCGCAGAACATTTTGGTGGCCGTCGACAGCTCGACGTGCACCTCCAGTCCGAGCACGGGGTCGAAGCGGGCCACGACATCGTCATAATCGAGCAGATCAACGGCACGGGCGACGGTCATGGAGTCAATCTTAGGGGCGGGCGTGACGCTGGCCCGCCGGCCGGTCCTCGCCGCGAACGATGCGGTTACGCCCCTGCCGCTTGGCCCGGTAGAGGTACTCGTCGACCGTGGCCAGGATAGACACCGCGTCGAAGTGGTCCCGGGCAGTCAGAACGCCGATGCTGAGCGTCACCACGCCGCGCGAACCCGACGCCGCGTGCGGGATGGCCAAGTCGGCCACCGACTGCTGGATGCGCACGGCGACCGCATGCGCCGCCGCCTCATCGGTCGCCGGCAGCAGACACAGGAACTCCTCGCCGCCGTAGCGGGCAGCCAGCCCACCGACCTCGGTGACGACCCCGTCTACCGCGTGGGCGACCCGGCGCAGGCAGTCGTCGCCGGCGGCGTGGCCGTAGTGGTCATTGAAAGCCTTGAAGTGGTCGACGTCAATCATGATCACCGACAGCGGATCACCGGAGACGACGTGCGCGGTGATCTGCTCCGCCAGCGCCGCGTTGGCGCGGCGGCGATTCGCGATGCTTGTGAGCTCGTCGGTGATCGTGAGCTGCGTGATCTTCTGGTTCAGCTCCAGCAGCTGGGCTTCGAATCGCTTGCGTTCGGTGATATCACGCACGATCGAGCAGTTGTATTGCGCGCCATGGTGTTCGACATAGTTGACCGTCACCTCGATCGGTACGTTCACGCCGGACTTGGTGGTGTTGATCGTCTCGATGGTGAAGGACTTGCGTTCGACGATCTCCAGCCAGTGCTCCCGCCAGCGCTGCTCGTCGAACATCGGATCGACGTCGATCACCCGCAGCGTGGAGAGCTCCTGCGCGGAGTAACCAAGCAGCGCGGTGGCGGCCGGGTTGACGTAGACGTACCGCCCGTCCGGGTCGAGCCAGATGATCATGTCCGCCACCCGGTCGATGGTGGCTTGGGTGAGCTGGAAACGATGCCAGGCGGCCTGCCTGGCGCCGACATCCTCAACCGCGATCCTGGCGCGGTTCGGATCGGACGTAAACCGCACGATGAGCTGCAGACCGCCGGCGTCGAAGACCGCACCGTGTTGTCCGCCGCGGCGCAGGTGCGCCCGAATCTGCGCCACCACGTCGCGTTCCAGCAGCGCATCAAGCGGTGAACCGACCAGGGGAACGGCCCCGTCTACACCCAGGACCTCCGCGACATTCGCATCGGCATCGACGAGCACGCAGTCGCGATCGATCGTCAGCGCACCGGTGAATGGGGGGAAGGCGGAGTGGTCCATCGGCAATAAGTGTGCCCTCTATCCGCGCCCGGACAGGGCGTGATCAGCCGAAGAAGGCAGCCGCGTCGTCGTAGCGGGACTGTGGCACCAGCTTGAGCTGGCGCACCGCCTCCGCCAGCGGAACCCGGCCGATGTCTTGGCCCCGCAGCGACACCATCATCCCGTACTCGCCGGCATGCGCGGCGTCGGCGGCGTTGACACCGAACCGGGTGGCCAGCACCCGGTCGTAGGCCGTCGGGGTGCCACCGCGCTGAACGTGGCCGAGGACGGTGACCCGGACTTCTTTCTTGATGCGTTTCTCGACCTCGACCGCCAGCTGCTGGGCCACCCCGGTGAACCGTTCGTGACCGAATTCGTCGGTACCGCCCGAGCGCAACGCCATGGTTCCCTCGGCGGGTTTGGCGCCCTCGGCGACGACGATGATGAAACTCGACTCACCGCGCTGGAACCGCTTCTTGACCAGCCGGCACACCTCTTCGACGTCGAAGGGCTGCTCGGGGATCAGCGTCATGTGCGCACCGGAGGCCAGCCCCGCGCTCAGCGCGATCCAGCCGGCGTGGCGTCCCATCACCTCGACGAGCATCACCCGCTGATGCGACTCCGCGGTGCTGTGCAGCCGGTCGATGGCCTCGGTCGCGATCTGCAGCGCGGTGTCGTGGCCGAACGTGACATCGGTGCAGTCGATGTCGTTGTCGATCGTCTTGGGCACTCCGACCACCGGCACGCCCTCCTCGGACAGCCAGTGCGCGGCGGTCAGCGTGCCCTCGCCGCCGATCGGGATCAGCACGTCGATCCCGTTGTCCTCCAACGTCTGCTTGATGTCGTCGAGGCCGGCGCGCAGCTTGTCGGGGTTGGTGCGGGCGGTGCCGAGCATGGTGCCGCCCTTGGCCAGCAGCCGGTTGTTGCGGTCGTCGTTGTGCAGCTGGATGCGGCGGTCCTCCAGCAGGCCGCGCCAGCCGTCGAGGAACCCAACCACCGACGAGCCGTAGCGGGCGTCGCAGGTCCGCACGACCGCCCTGATCACGGCATTCAGGCCGGGACAGTCACCACCGCCGGTGAGCACTCCGATACGCATGCGCCCTATCCTGCCCCGTCAGATCGCTGTTGGCAGCGGACTGCGGGCAGCTTCATAGGCCGCGCCCACCCGGTAGAGCCGGTCGTCGGCCAGCGCGGGCGCCATGATCTGCAGCCCCACCGGCAGGTTGTCGTCGGACGAAAGACCCGAGGGCACCGACATTCCGCAATGCCCGGCCAGGTTCAGCGGCAGCGTGCACAGGTCGAACAGGTACATCGCCAGCGGGTCGTCGACCTTCTCGCCGAGCTTGAACGCCGTGGTCGGGGTCGCCGGGGACACCAGCACGTCGACCTTTTGGTAGGCGTTGTCCAGGTCGCCCGCGATCAGCGTGCGAACCTTCTGCGCCTGGTTGTAGTAGGCGTCGTAATAGCCCGCCGACAGCGCGTAGGTGCCGATCATGATGCGGCGCTTGACTTCTGGGCCGAAGCCGGCGGCACGCGTGAGCGCCATCACCTCTTCGGCGCTGTGGGTGCCGTCGTCGCCGACCCGCAGGCCGTAGCGCATGGCGTCGAAGCGGGCCAGGTTGCTCGAGACCTCCGACGGCAGGATCAGGTAGTACGCCGACAGCGAGTAGTCCAGGTGCGGGCAGTCCACCTCGGTGATCTCGGCGCCCAGGGCGGCCAGCTGCTCGACCGCAGCGTTGAACGAGGCGAGCACACCCGGCTGATATCCCTCACCGCTGCGCAGCTGCTTGACCACGCCGATCCGCACGCCCGTGAGGTCACCGGCGGCACCCGCCCGAGCCGCACCGACGACGTCGGGAATCTCGGCGTCCACCGAGGTGGAGTCGCGTGGGTCGTGACCGGCGATCACCGCGTGCAGCAGGGCGGTGTCGAGCACGGTGCGGGCACACGGACCGCCCTGATCCAGCGACGACGCGCAGGCCACCAGCCCGTAGCGCGACACCGTGCCGTAGGTGGGCTTGACGCCGACGGTCGCGGTCAGCGCGGCGGGCTGGCGGATCGACCCGCCGGTATCGGAGCCCAGCGCCAGTGGGGCTTGGAAGGCCGCCAGCGCGGCGGCACTGCCGCCACCGGAGCCGCCGGGGACGCGCTCGACGTCCCACGGGTTGCGGGTCGGGCCGTAGGCAGAGTTCTCGGTCGAGCTGCCCATCGCGAACTCGTCCATGTTGGTCTTACCCAGGATCGGGATTCCGGCGGCCCGGACCCGGGCGGTCACGGTCGCGTCGTACGGCGACACCCAGCCTTCGAGGATCTTCGACCCGCAGGTGGTGGGCATGTCGGTGGTGGTGAACACGTCCTTGAGTGCCAACGGAACACCGGCCAGCGGCGACGGCAGCGTCTCACCGGCGGCCACCGCCGCGTCGATACGGGCGGCTGTGGCCAGCGCCTCGTCAGCCGCGACGTGCAGGAACGCGTGATAGCGCTCGTCGGTGGCAGCGATCTGGTCCAGGCAGGCCTGGGTCACCTCGACCGAGGACAATTCCTTGGCGGCGATCTTCTCGCCGAGGGTGGCGGCGTCGAGCCGGATCACGTCAGTCATTACTCGGCCTCCCCCAGGATCTGCGGCACGGCGAAGCGGCCCTCGGCGGCGGCCGGCGCCTCGGCCAGCGCCTCGGACTGGGTCAGGCACTGCTCGACCACGTCGGGGCGGGTCACGTTGACCGACTTCAGCGGGTTTCCGGTCGGTGAGACGTCGGTGACGTCGACGGCCTGGATCTGGCTCACGTACCCCAGGATCGCGTCGAGCTGGCCTGCGAAATTGTCGACTTCATGGTCGGTCAGGGCCAGCCGGGCCAGCTTGGCCAGCCGGGCTACCTCGTCGCGGGAGATCTGGGACACGGTGCACAAGCCTAGAGGGCGCCGCCCCCACACCGAGACCGCAGGTGTTGCGAACCGAAGCTGCCGGCGCCGCCGCCGGGGGCAGAAAGCCGGAGTGCCGCCGCCGGACGACTGTGAAACAGTGTGCGCGTGCCTTCCTATCTACTGCGGGTTCAACTCGAGGACCGCCCCGGCAGCCTCGGGTCGCTCGCGGTCGCCCTGGGCTCGGTCGGCGCGGACATCCTGTCGTTGGATGTCGTCGAGCGTGTCACCGGCTACGCCATCGACGACCTGGTGGTCGAACTGCCGCCGGGGACGATGCCCGACATGGTCATCACGGCCGCCGAGCGCCTCGAAGGTGTTCGGGTGGACACCATCCGCCCGCACACCGGCCTGCTCGAGGCTCATCGCGAATTGGAACTCATCGATCACATCGCCGCCGCCGACGGCCGCGACGCCAAGTTGCAGGTGCTAGCCAACGAGGCGCCGCGGGTCCTGCGGGTGGGCTGGTGCACGGTGGTCCGGCTGACCGAGTCCGGACTCGAACGGGTGGTGGGCAGCCCCGGATCACCCGAGACCCAGGCGACGAGCGCGCCGTGGCTGCCGCTGACCCACGCCGAAGCCCTCGACGGGGCCGCCGACTGGGTGCCGCAGGTGTGGCGCGACATGGACACCACGCTGGCCGCCGCCCCATTGGGCGATCCGCACACCGCAGTGGTGCTCGGCCGCGCCGGCGGCCCGGTGTTCCGGCCCTCGGAAGTGGCCCGGTTGGGCTACCTGGCCGGCATCGTCGCCACGATCGTGCGCTGAGCTACTCCGCGTCCGGCGGGGTTTCGTCGTTCAGGCCTGCCTCCGGCGGGCCGTTCTCGAGCAGTGCCCGAAACCCGTCCTCGTCGAGGATGGGGACGCCGAGTTCGACCGCCTTGTCGTACTTCGAGCCGGGGGCATCGCCGGCCACCACGAACGAGGTCTTCTTCGACACCGACCCAGCGGCCTTGCCGCCGCGGGTGATGATCGCCTCCTTGGCCTCGTCGCGGGAGAATCCCGGCAGCGACCCGGTGACCACGATCGTCAGGCCCTGCAGGGTCGGTGTGACCGACGCGTCGCGTTCGTCGGCCATCCGCACACCCGCTGCCCGCCACTTGTCGACGATGGCCCGGTGCCAGTCGACGTCGAACCACTCGGTGAGCGCGGCGGCGATGGTCGGCCCGACACCCTCGACATCGGCCAATTGCGCCTCGTCGGCGGCCATGACCGCATCGATGCTGCCGAATGCGGTGGCCAGTGCGCGCGCCGCGGTTGGCCCGACGTGCCGGATCGACAGCGCCACCAGGATGCGCCACAGCGGACGGTTCTTGGCCTGCTCGAGGTTGGCCAGTAGCCGGGCGCCGTTGGCCGAGAGCACACCCTTGTTGGTGCGGAAGAACTCTGCGGTCAGCAGGTCCTCGGCGGTCAGGGTGAACAGGTCGCCTTCATCGCCGATGACCTTGGCATCCAGCAGTGCCGCGGCCGCCTCGTAGCCGAGGCCCTCGATGTCCAGCCCGCCGCGCCCGGCGAGATGGAACACCCGCTCGCGCAACTGAGCCGGGCACGATCGCGCGTTGGGGCAGCGGATGTCGACATCGCCCTCCTTCGCCGGGGCCAGCGGCGTCCCGCACTCCGGGCAGTGGGTAGGCATCTCGAACTCGCGCTCGCTGCCGTCGCGCAGATCGACGACCGGACCGAGAACCTCGGGGATCACGTCGCCGGCCTTGCGGATCATCACGGTGTCGCCGATCAGCACGCCCTTGCGCTTGACCTCCGAACCGTTGTGCAGGGTGGCCATCCCAACCGTCGAACCCGCGATCTTCACCGGGGTCATGACCGCGAACGGGGTCACCCGGCCGGTGCGGCCGACGTTGACTTGAATGTCGATCAGCTTGGTCTGGGCCTCTTCGGGCGGGTACTTGTAGGCCACCGCCCACCGCGGGGTCCGCGAGGTGGCACCAAGGCGGCGCTGCAACGCGAAATCGTCGACTTTGACCACGATGCCGTCGATTTCGTGCTCGATCTCGTGGCGCCGCTCACCCCAGTAGGTGATTCGCTCCTCGACGGCGGCCAGCCCCGCGACCCGCGTGGTGTGCTCGGAGACCGGCAAGCCCCAGGCCTTCAGGGCGAAGTAGGTGTCGTGCAGCGTGGCCGGGGTGAAGCCTTCGGTGTAGCCCAGTCCGTGGCAGATCATCCGCAGCTTGCGCTTGGCGGTGACGGCCGGATTCTTCTGCCGCAGTGAGCCGGCCGCGCTGTTGCGCGGATTCGCGAACGGATCTTTGCCCTCGGCAACCAGGCTGGCGTTGAGGTTCTCGAAATCGGCGACCATGAAGAACACCTCGCCGCGCACCTCGAGAACCGAGGGAATCGGGTAGTCCTCTGCGGCAGTCAGGGTTTCGGGGATGTCGTCGATGGTGCGCGCGTTATTGGTGACGTCCTCGCCGACCCGGCCGTCACCGCGGGTGGCCGCCCGGTCCAGGCGCCCGTCGCGGTACACCAGGGCCAGGGCCACCCCGTCGACCTTGAGCTCGCACAGGTATTGCGGGTCGCGCCCGATCTCGGTTTCCACCCGGTTGGACCACGCCGCCAGTTCCTCGGTGTTGAACACGTCCTCCAGCGACAGCATCCGTTCCAGGTGGGTGGCCGCGGTGAAGTCGGTCGCGAACCCCGCGCCGCCGACCAGCTGGGTCGGCGAGTCCGCCACGCGCAGCTCGGGGTAGCGCTCCTCCAGAGCCAGGAGTTCGTTGAAGAGCTTGTCGAAGTCGGCGTCGGAGACGATCGGCGCGTCCTTGATGTAGTACCGGAACTGATGCTCACGCACCTCGTCGGCGAGTTCCTGCCAGCGCCGGCGCACATCCGGATCGATCGGATCGACCTCGGGATCGGACGTCTCTGGGGTCACCCTCGCAGGTTATCGGAGGCCACCGACGCCTCCTGCCGTGGCAGTGTTGAGCCATGGGGGCACCCGATCATGTTCGACGACGCCGACCCGGCCCTGGCCCGGGTCTACGAAGATCGACATGCGGCCGACCTGACCCACGAGCATGCAACCCGTGCCGAGGCTGGTCGACGCCGCATTCCTGTTGCCGGCCTCGGCCCGGCTGGTTCGTGTCTCGACAGCTGCCCCCCGCGACTGTGGGCCCTATGCACCGAAATCGCCCAAGAACGTTGCATAGGGCCCACAGTTGGCACAGATTGTGACTAGATCGCGGCCGGGTCCTGCGCCAACGCGTCCGCGGCGCGTTGCGCCAGCCCGATCGCGACGCGGGCCCATCCGGCGTCCGCCCCGGCCAGGCCGCACGCCGGACTGACGCCGAGCCGGTCACGCAGACCCGCACGGGCGAAGCCGATCCGGTCGGTGATCGCCACCGCGGCCGTAGCCACCTCGTCGGCCGACGGACGGCGCGGCGGCGTGGCGGCCGGCAGCAGCCCGAGGACCACCGCCCGCCCGGTGTCCAGGAACTCCCCCATCCCGTCCAGGTCTCGGTCGGTAAAGGTGCCCGGGTCCACCGCGAGCGCATGGATCGCGCTACGCCGCAACACGTCCCACGGCAGCTCGGTGGCACAACTGTGCAGCAGGACCTCGGCGTCCACCGCCCTCACGCACTCGTCGATCAGGGCGATGGCAACGGCCTCGTCGACCGGATGCACCGGGCTGAGCGCCGTCACCCCGGTCAGCCGGCCAGCCAGCGCGGCGGGCAACACCGGTTCGTCGTACTGGACCACCACCGTCACGCCCAGCCGCCGGGCCAGCTCGACGCGGTGCCGTGCGACCCCCTCGGCCAACGACGACGTCAGGTCCCGGACCGCGCCGGCGTCGGTGAGCGCCCGGTGCCCGTTGGGGAGTTCGAGTTGGGCGGCCAGCGTGATGGGCCCCGGCGCCTGCACCTTGACGCAGCGCTGCGAACCGGGTCCGCCGGCCTTCTCCCAGGCCTCCTCGAGCGCGTCGATGTCCTCGTCGAGCAGGCTGATCGCCCGTCGGGTCACCGATCCCGGGTGGGCCGCGATGCGGTAGCCACGGGGCACGGTGTCGATGGCGATGTCGACCAGTAGTGCACCGGCACGCCCGATCAGGTCGGCGCCGACTCCGCGCTCCGGCAACTCGACCAGATGCGGCAGCTGGTGCAGTTCGCCGACGACGATCTCGGCGGCCTGCCGCGGTGTCGAACCCGGCCAGGATCCGAGCCCGGTGGCGGCAGCGAAAACACTCACCGGGCAACCGTATTGGACGCCCCCGCCGGACCCACCACCCGGGGGCTTAACGTGGTGCCATGACGGTGCGCCTCGGGCTGGTGTGTGCCGCTGCCGCCGCCCTGTTGACCGGCTGCACCGTGCGGGTCGAGGGGGCGCCACTGCGTGCCGCGACCGAACCGCCGTACCAGCCGCCGGGCGTCGTCGATGCCGACCAGGTGCTGCTGACGCAGGCCCAGATGCGCGCGATCACCGGCGGCGGCGAGGACCTGTCGATCATCCCCGGCATGGACGGCAGGGCGCCGGTGGACGTCGATGCGCTGGCCGAGGCGGTGCCGGCGGACTGTCGATTCATCTTCGCCGAGACCGCCACCTTCGGCCCCGATGTCGCGGACTTCCACAAAACCAGCTTCCAACACCCGCGACGGCGGGCCCTGATCTCCGAGGCGGCGGCCGCCTACGGCGACAAGGCAACGGCGCGAACGGCTTTCGAGACCCTGGCCGCGGCGGGACGGCGCTGCGCCGACGGCTCGCACGGGCCGCTACTGGTCGGCCAGGTAGACGCCGGCGCCGATTCGCTGTCTACGCGTGTGGGCGCATGCGGGCGCGACTACCGGGTCGAATCCTCGGTGATGGTGGAAGTGACGTTCTGCGGATATCCCGAATCGGTGCCCGCGATCGTCATGACCAACATCGTCAACAAGATTCCCCACGGCTGAAGATCGTCGCGCTGCCCAGCACCTCGTCACCGGCCGGATCGGGCCGGTAGAGCACCATCGTCTGGCCGGCGGCCACACCGCGCAGTGGGGCCCGCAGCGCCACCCTGAGTTCGTCGCCGACCAGTTCGGCCACCGCGGGCACGACGCCGCCGTGCGCACGCACCTGCACCTCGCACTCGATCGGTCCGCGCGCCGCCACACCGGAGGTGAACACCGGCCGCACCCCGGTCAACGACCGCACCTCGAGATCCGCCGCAGCGCCGACACGCACCGTCTGCGAGTCGGCGTCGATTGCAGTGACGTAGCGCGGAGTGCCATCCGGACCCGGGCCGGCGATGCCGAGGCCCTTGCGCTGTCCGATGGTGAACCCGTGCACCCCGTCGTGCTCGGCGAGCACGGTGCCGGTCGCGTCGTCGACGACGGTGCCGCGCCGCACGCCGATGCGTGCCCCGAGGAAAGCCCGGGTGTCCCCGGAGGGGATAAAGCAGATGTCGTGACTGTCGGGCTTGTCGGCCACCGACAGGCCGCGGCGGGCGGCTTCCTCGCGGATCGCCGGCTTGGGGGTGTCGCCGATCGGGAACGCGGCGTGCCGCAACTGCTCAGCGGTCAGCACACCCAGCACATAGGACTGGTCCTTGTCGACGTCGACGGCGCGGCGGAGCCTGCCGTCGGCGAGCCTGGCGTAGTGGCCGGTGGCCACCGTGTCGAACCCCAGCGCGAGCGCCCTGGCCGCCAGCGCGGAGAACTTGATCTTCTCGTTGCACCGCACGCAGGGGTTGGGGGTTTCACCGCGCTCGTAGGACGAGACAAAGTCGTCGATGACGTCCTCGGCGAATTTGTCGGCGAAATCCCAGACGTAGAACGGGATTCCAAGCACATCGGCGACGCGGCGGGCGTCGCCGGCGTCTTCCTTGGAGCAGCAGCCGCGCGACCCGGTGCGCAGCGTGCCCGGCGCCCTGGACAGCGCCAGGTGCACACCGACGACGTCGTGGCCGGCGTCGACCATCCGGGCGGCGGCCACCGACGAGTCCACGCCACCGCTCATCGCGGCGAGCACCCTCATCGCAGCACCCCCGGTGAGGAGCTGGCCAGTGCGGCCTGCCGCGCCCGCTCCACGGCGGCGGGCAGCACCCGCAGCGCGGCGTCGACATCGGCTTCGGTGCTGGTGTGGCCCAGCGACAGCCGCAGCGAACCGCGGGCGGCGTCGGCGTCGGCCCCCATCGCCAGCAGCACGTGCGAGGGCTGGGCGACACCGGCCGTGCATGCCGAGCCGGTAGAGCATTCGATCCCGTTGGCGTCCAACAACATCAGCAGCGAATCGCCCTCACAGCCGCGGAAGGTGAAGTGGGTGTTGCCGGGCAGCCGCTGTACACCGACGGCCCCGTTGAGGTGTGCGTCGGCGACCGAGTCCAGCACCCCGGCGATCAGCCGGTCGCGCAGGCTGCGCAGCCGCACCGCGGTCGCATCGAGAGAGCCGACGGCGATATCGGCTGCCACCGCCATCGACACCGCGCCGGCGACATGTGAGGTGCCGGAACGCACGTCGCGTTCCTGACCGCCGCCGTGCAGCAGCGGCACGCACGCGGTGGCGCGGCGCAGCAACAGCGCGCCCATACCCGTGGGGCCGCCGAACTTGTGCGCGGCGATACTCATCGCCGACAGGTTGGAGGCGGCGAAGTCAACCGGGATCTGCCCGACGGTCTGCACGGCGTCGCTGTGGATCGGGACGTCGTACTCGGCGGCGACCGCGGCGAGTTCGACGATCGGCATGATGGTGCCGACCTCGTTGTTGGCCCACATCACCGTGACCAGTGCCACGTCGTCGTGGTCGTGCATCGCCTCGCGCAGCGCGGAAGGCGTGACCGAGCCGTCGGCCTCGGTGGGCAGGAAGGTGATGTCGGCACCCTCGTGCTCGGCCAGCCAGGTGACGGCGTCGAGGACAGCATGGTGTTCGACGGCGGTGGTGATGATGCGCCGCCTGCGGGGGTCGGCGTCGCGGCGGGCCCAGAAGATGCCCTTGACCGCGATGTTGTCGCTCTCGGTACCGCCCGCGGTGAAGATGATCTCCGACGGTCGCGCGCCCAGCCGGGCCGCGATGCTCTCCCTGGCCTCCTCGGTCCGGCGGCGTGCGTCGCGGCCGGCGGTGTGCAGCGAGGACGCGTTGCCGACGGTGCCCAGCGCAGCCGCCATCGCCTCGATGGCAGCGGGATACATCGGGGTCGTGGCAGCGTGGTCGAGATACACCTGGTCGGTGGGCGGGCTCATGGCCTGTCCAGGATACCGGCAGGATGCCGGCGCGCCGGACTCGCCGAACGTCACCCCAGGGTGACCGCCGACGCCGAACGTCACTCCGGTGTGACGTTCGGTGGGTCGGGGCGGCGGGCGGTCAGCCCGCCAGCGCGTGGGTGTGCTCGAAGTGGGGGTTGACCTGCCCACGGACCGCCACCTCGCAGCGTGCCGCCAGTTCCCGCCGGTTGTCACCGGGCAGTTCCAGCGACGCGACCTCGATGTCGACGACGGTCAGTCGAGCCCGCACGGTGCGGCTCAGCGACTGCCACAGGGTGTCCTCGCCGATGAACGCAGCCACGGTCGAGGGCCGCCCGTCGCGGTGGTGATAGGTCAGCCGCAGCGGCTGTACCGGTCGGCCGGCGTCGACGGCGGCCTGGAACATCGCCGGGCGGAAGCGCCCGTAGGCCAGGCCGCACCACGTCGTGCCCTCCGGGAAGGCGACGACGGTCTGCCCGGTGCGCAGCCGGTCGGCCACTGCGGCGACCACCTGCGGCAGCCGGCGCAGACTGTTGCGGTCGATCGGGATGACCTTCATGATGCGGGCGGCCAGCCCGACAGCCGGCCAGTCGACCAGGTCGGCACGCGCGACGAACGCACCCGGCAGCACCGAACCGATGACGAAGATGTCGATCCACGACACGTGGCCGCTGACGACGAGGACCCCCCGCAGGTTACGGATCGGCCCGCCGGACACGGTGATTCGCACACCGAGGCAGCGCAGGAACGTCCGGCAGTAGAACCGTTGCACCCGTCCCCGCCCGGGCACCGGCACGGCCAGCAGCGGAACGAGCAGCAGCAGCACCACCACCATGGTGACGCGCAGCGTGGCACGCAGCGCGGCGGGCAGCGGGCGGCCGGGTGGGGCGCCGCCGGCCCGCACGCAGCTGTCGTCGCACAGCGCCCGCGGCAGCCAGGCGTGCTCGGGGGCCGTCACTGGCCCGCCCCCATCTCGCTGGCCATCTGGCCTGCCGACGACACCGACCGCAGCCGGGTCAGGTACCGGGTGTCGGCATGACGCTTGTCCAGCAGGGCCGGAAAGTCGCCGACCCCGAAGTCCGGGTCGTAGGCCGGTTCACCGCAAACCCGCGCGCCCAGCCGCAGGTAGCCGCGCATCAGCGGCGGGATCGTCGGGCGGGCCGGCGGCGCGATGTCGTCCAGACTCCGGCCGTCGAGGACCACCGGACGGTACGGGTGCACGGTGTGTTCGGGGGCGGCGGCGTGGCGGCGCAGTACGAAGTCCCGCACGCCGCGCACCTGACTGCCGGGGGCCTCCGCCGGATCCTGCGGGTGGGTGGGCACCGAAACGCAGCCGGTGACGTAGTCGTAGCCGCAGCGGTCCAGGTAGGCCAGGATGCCGGCCCACATCAAGAGCACCACCGCGCCGTTGCGGTGGTCGTCGCGCACCACGGCACGTCCCATCTCCACCAGCGAGGGCCGCAGTACGTCCAGCGCGCTGACGTCGAATTCGGTTGCGGTGTAAAGACCCCCGGCCGCGATGGCACCGGGCGGAGGCAGCATCCGGTAGCACCCGACGAGCTCGCCGGAGGTGTCCTCGCGAACCAGCAGGTGGTCGCAGAACTCGTCGAACCGGTCGGCGTCACGACCGTGTGCGTCGTCGGCGGCCAGGGCGAATCCGGGTTCAGTGGTGAACACCCGGTAACGCAGCCGTTGGGCGGCGTCGATCAGGTCAGGATCGGTGGACAGCAGCAGCGAGTAGCGAGGGCCGTGGAGTGCGGCGGTGTCGGTGCGGTCAGGCGCTATGAGTACAGAGGCAGTGCTCATAGCTGCACGCTCGCCGAGGCGTTCGGCGGGATGTCAACGGCCGCGTGACGTGTCAGTGCACGCTGCGTGACGAATAGAAGCAGAAAGCCCCGGATACCGCCGATGAGGCGGTATCCGGGGCTTTCCGTCGAGCGTGGTTATCCCTTGCGGGCCTTGACCGCGTCCGTCAGCTGCGGAGTGACGTTGAAGAGGTCACCCACGATGCCGTAGTCGGCGATCTCGAAGATCGGTGCCTCTTCGTCCTTGTTCACCGCGACGATCGTCTTGGAGGTCTGCATGCCGGCGCGGTGCTGGATCGCCCCGGAGATGCCCAGCGCAATGTACAGCTGCGGCGAGACGGTCTTGCCGGTCTGGCCCACCTGGAACTGGCCCGGGTAGTAGCCGGAGTCGACCGCGGCGCGGGAGGCGCCCACGGCGCCACCGAGCGAATCGGCGAGGTCTTCGACCACCGTGAACTTCTCGGCGCTGCCGACACCGCGGCCGCCGGCGACCACGACAGTTGCCTCGGTCAGTTCCGGGCGATCGCCGGCGACAGCGGGCTGCCGCGAGGTGATCTTGGTGGCACCCTCGCCCTGCGCGGGGACCTCGACGGTGACCTGCTCACCGGCACCGGCGGCCGGTGCGGCCTCGACCGCACCGGGGCGCACGGTGATCACCGGGACGTCGCCGTTGGACCGAGCCTCGACAGTGAACGCCCCACCGAAGATGCTGTGGACGCCCACCCCGCCTTCTTTGACCTCGACGACGTCGGAGAGCACGCCCGAGCCGATTCGCGCGGCCAACCGGCCGGCGATCTCCTTGCCGTCGGCGTTGGCGGCCAGCAGTACGCCGGCCGGGCTGGCCGACTCCACCAGCGACGCCAGCACGTCGACGTAAGGGGTGATCAGGTAGCTCTCCGCCTCGTCGGACTCGGCGACGTAGACCTTGGCCGCACCGGCGGCCTTGAGGTCGTCCACCAGCGGCGCGGCGGTGCCGGGGGCACCGACCACGACGGCTGACGGCTCGCCCAGGGTGCGGGCGGCAGTGATGAGCTCGGCGGTGACTTTCTTCACCGCACCTTCGGAGTGCTCGACGAGCACCAGTACTTCAGCCATGGTTCTTCAGCCTCTTCGTTGTCAGGGTCCGGTGGGAGCTAGATGATCTTTTGAGCGACCAGGTACTCGGCGATCTTGGTGCCGCCGTCGCCTTCGTCGGTGATCTTCTCGCCTGCGGTCTTCGGCGGCTTGGGGGTCGAGGCCAGCACGGAGGTACCGGCGTTGGCCAAGCCGACCTCGTCGGCCTCGACACCGATCTCAGCCAGCGTCAGGGTGGTGACTTCCTTCTTCTTCGCGGCCATGATGCCCTTGAAGGAGGGGAAGCGGGGTTCGTTGATCTTCTCGGTGACGCTGATGACCGCCGGCAGCGACGCCTCGACGGTGAAGACACCGTCGTCGGTCTCGCGCTCGCCGGTGATCTTGCCGCCCTCGACGCTGACCTTGCGCAGGTGGGTCAGCTGGGGAAGGCCGAGGTACTCGGCGATGATGGCCGGGACCGCACCGCCGGTGCCGTCAGTGGCTTCGTTGCCGGCGATGACCAACTCGGTGCCCTCGATGGCGCCCAGTGCGCGGGCCAGCGCCCAGCCGGTCTGCACCATGTCCGAGCCGTGCAGGCCCGCATCGAGCAAATGCACGGCCTTGTCGGCACCCATCGACAGTGCCTTGCGGATGGCCTCGGTGGCGCGCTCGGGACCGGCGGTCAGCACGGTCACGGTGCCTTCGCCGCCTTCCCGCTCCTTGATCAGCAGCGCTTCCTCGACGGCACGCTCGTTGATCTCGTCGAGCACGGCGTCGGCAGCGTCGCGATCAAGAGTGAAGTCTCCGTCGGACAGCTTGCGCTCGGACCAGGTGTCTGGAACCTGTTTGATCAGGACCACGATGTTCGTCATGAGTCTTCCTACGTCCTCCTGGCAGGCGTCCCGCGGCCATCGAAGGACGCAAGACGTTGGGTCACTTTTCGCAACTCACACCATGTTACCGACGGGTAACTTTGAGTGGTTCGCAGGATCACCATAGCTGAGCGAAGTTTGTGTTCTAGCAGCCCATCGGCACCGACGCAGTTCGCGAACCGTCCACTTCGGGTTAGCCTGCCTTCCAATGAGCGCACACGTGACTGACGCCGGTGACAGCGGTCTGCCGCTAACCGGCGAACGGACCGTCCCCGGGCTGGCGCAGGAGAACTACTGGTTCCGCCGCCACGAGGTGGTCTATCGCCGCCTGTCGAGCCTTTGTGCAGGTCGTGACGTCCTCGAAGCGGGCTGCGGAGAGGGCTACGGCGCGGATCTGCTCGCGTCGGTGGCCACTCGGGTGATCGCGGTGGACTACGACGCCGCGACCGTTGCCCATGTCCGGGCGCGCTACCCGCGCGTCCAGGTGGTGGCCGGTAATCTGGCATCTCTGCCGCTGCCCGACGCTTCAGTTGATGTTGTGGTGAACTTCCAGGTCATCGAGCATCTGTGGGATCAGCCACAGTTCGTGACCGAATGCTTTCGGGTGTTGCGTCCGGGCGGTCTGCTGCTGATGTCGACACCCAATCGCATCACCTTCTCCCCCGGCCTGGACACCCCGGTCAACCCGTTCCACACCCGTGAACTCAACGCCGCCGAACTCGCGGAGTTGCTCACCGACGGCGGATTCCGGGTCGACCAGATGTATGGGGTCTTCCACGGCCCTGAGCTGGAAGCGATGGACGCCCGCCACGGCGGCTCGATCATCGACGCCCAGATCACCCTGGCACTGGCCGATACCCCGTGGCCGGCCGAGCTGCTCGCCGACGTCGCCGCCGTGCGGTGTGAGGACTTCGACATCGCGGCCTCCGGACCAACCCCCGCGTCGCTTCGCTCCTGCCCGCCGCCACCAATCCCCGCGTCGCTTCCGGCCGAGCGCGACATCGACGACAGTCTGGATCTGGTGGCCATCGCGGTGCGCCCGTGACGGAATCCATCCCTGGGTCGCTGCGCTCCCACCCGCCGCAACCTGTTCCCGGGCAGTTCACCCTGGTGCTGCACACCCACCTGCCGTGGCTGGCCCATCACGGTCGCTGGCCGGTGGGCGAGGAATGGCTCTACCAGTCATGGTCGGCGGCCTATCTGCCGCTGATGCGGGTGCTGCGCACGCTGGCCGCCGAGGGCCGCCGCGGCGTACTGACGCTGGGCATGACCCCGGTGGTTACCGCCCAACTCGACGACCCGTATTGCCTCGACGGCATGCACCGCTGGCTGGCCAACTGGCAGCTGCGCGCACTGGAGGCGACCACCCTTCCGGAACCGTTGCGCCAGTTCGGCATTCGCGAGTACGCCGAGGCCGGCCGCGCGATCGAGGATTTCGCCACCGACTGGCGCCACGGTGCCAGCCCGCTGCTGCGGCAGCTGATCGACGCCGGCACCATCGAACTGCTGGGCGGCCCACTGGCCCATCCGTTCCAGCCGCTGCTCAACCCCCGGCTGCGGGAATTCGCGCTGCGGGAGGGGCTCGCCGACGCCGGGCAGCGCTTCGCGCACACCCCGACCGGCATCTGGGCACCCGAATGCGCCTACGCACCCGGAATGGAGCACGGTTACGCCGATGCTGGGGTCGGCCACTTCATGGTCGACGGACCCTCGCTGCACGGCGATACCGCTCTGGGCCGTCCGGTCGGTGAGACCGACGTCGTCGCTTTCGGCCGGGATCTTCAGGTCAGCTACCGAGTGTGGTCACCGAAATCGGGCTACCCGGGCCACGCCGCCTACCGGGACTTCCACACCTACGACCACGTGACCGGGCTGAAGCCGGCGCGGGTGACCGGTCGCAACGTGGACTCCGACGCCAAGGCGCCCTACGACCCGCAGCGGGCCGACCGTGCGATCGACGCGCACGTGGCCGACTTCGTCGAGGTGGTGCGCCAGCGCCTGATCGCCGAGTCCGAGCGGATCGGGCGCCCCGCACACGTGGTGGCCGCCTTCGACACCGAACTGTTCGGTCACTGGTGGTACGAGGGCCCGGTCTGGCTGGACCGACTGCTGCGTGCTCTCCCGGAGGCCGGTGTCCGGGTCGGCACGCTCTCCGACGCGCTGGCCGGCGGCTATGTCGGAGCGCCGGTCGATCTTCCGCCGAGTTCCTGGGGCTCGGGCAAGGACTGGCAGGTGTGGGCCGGCGAGCAGGTCGCCGACCTGGTGCAGCTCAATACCGAGGTGGTCGACGCCGCGCTGACCTGTGTCGACAAGGCACTGGCCCAGACCGACACCGCGCCGACTCGCGACGTCGTTGCCGACCAGATCCTGCGCGAGACCCTGCTGACGGTGTCCAGCGACTGGCCGTTCATGGTCAGCAAGGACTCGGCGGCCGATTACGCCCGCTACCGGGCGCACCTGCACGCGCACGCCACCCGCGAGATCGCCGACGCACTGGCGTCCGGGCGCCGGGATGCCGCCGAGCGGCTGGCCGCCGGCTGGAACCGCGCCGACGGCTTGTTCGGCGCGCTCGACGCCCGAAGGCTGCCCCGGTGAAGATCCTGATGGTGTCGTGGGAATACCCGCCGGTGATCATCGGCGGCCTCGGCCGGCACGTCTATCAGCTGGCGACCGCACTGGCCGCCGACGGCCACGACGTGGTCGTGCTCTCCCGCCGCCCGTCGGGTACCGACCCCAGTACCCATCCCACCACCGATGAGGTGCATGAGGGCGTGCGCATCATCGCCGCGGCCCAGGACCCGCACGAGTTCGACTTCGGCCGTGACCTGATGGCCTGGACGCTGGCAATGGGGCATGCCATGACCCGCGCCGGGCTGACCCTGCAGGCGAAGGGCTGGCAGCCCGACGTGGTGCACGCCCACGACTGGCTGGTCGCCCACCCGGCCATCGCACTGGCCGAATTCTTCGATGTCCCCATGGTTTCCACCGTGCACGCCACCGAGGCAGGGCGACACTCCGGCTGGGTGTCCGGCCACATCAGCCGACAGGTGCATGCCGTCGAGTCGTGGTTCGTGCGCGACTCCGATTCCCTGATCACCTGTTCGGCATCGATGTCGGAGGAGATCGGCGAGCTGTTCGGCCCGGGGTTGGCCGAGATCGCGGTGATCCGCAATGGAATCGACTCCACCCGTTGGCCGTTCGCCCAACGCCGAGCACGCACCGGCCCCGCAGAGCTGCTGTTCTTCGGTCGGCTCGAATACGAGAAGGGTGTTCACGAGGCGATCGCGGCGCTGCCCCGGATCCGGCGTACCCATCCCGGCTCGACGCTGACCATCGCCGGTGACGGCACGCAGCAGGACTGGCTAGTCGAGGTCGCCCGTAAGCACAAGGTGCTCAAGGCCGTTCATTTCACCGGCCGGGTGGACCACGACCAGCTGCTGGAGCTGCTGCACCGAGCCGACGTCGCGGTGCTGCCCAGCCACTACGAACCGTTCGGCATCGTCGCACTAGAGGCGGCCGCGGCGGGCATTCCGCTCGTCACGTCGAACGTCGGCGGTCTCGGCGAGGCGGTGATCGACGGCCAGACCGGCATCTCCTGCCCGCCGCGCGATGTCGGCGCGCTGACTGCGGCGGTACGCCGTGTGCTCGACGATCCCGCCGGCGCACAACAGCGCGCGATCGCGGCGCGGGAACGGCTGACCGCCGACTTCGACTGGCACACCGTGGCCGCCGAGACTGCACAGATATACCTGGCTGCCAAACGCCGTGAACGCGAACCGCATTCGCGCCGCCCGATCATCGAGCAGGCGCTGCCGGGCCGTTGAGGCCGCACAACAGGTGCTGTTCTTCCCGATGCGGTATCACCCGTGATATCGCGCTCTGGAGAAGCAGAGCACTCCAGCGGCTGGGTGGTGTCACCCGAGCGCTAGCGGGCCGCCTTCTTGCGTTCGATGTCGGCCAGCGCCGCGGCCAACTCGGCCCGCTGGGCAGCCGACGTCTCCCACGACAGTTTGCGGTTCTTGACCACCTTCGCCGGTGAGCCGACCGCGATCGAATAGTCCGGGATATCGCCCTTGACCACGGCATGGGCACCGAGCACGCAGCCGCGACCGACGGTGGTCCCGCGCAGCACGGTCACTTTGGCCGCGATCCAGGTGTCGGGACCGATGCGCACCGGGCTCTTGATGATGCCCTGGTCCTTGATCGGCATTTCGATGTTGTCCATCTTGTGGTCGAAGTCGCAGACGTAGCACCAGTCCGCCATCAGCGCCGAATCGCCGAGCTCGATGTCGAGGTAGCAGTTGATGACGTTGTCGCGGCCGAGCACCACCTTGTCGCCGATGCGCAGCGACCCTTCGTGGGCGCGGATGGTGTTCTTGTCGCCGATGTGGACCCATCGGCCGATCTCCAGCTGCGCCAGTTCCGGGGTGGCGTGGATCTCGACGTTCTTACCGAGGAACACCATGCCGCGGGTGATGATGTGCGGGTTGGCCAGCTTGAACTTCAGCAGCCGCCAGTAGCGGACCAGATACCACGGTGTGTAGGCGCGGTTGGCGACGACCCACTTCAACGAATCCCTGGTCAGAAACTTGGCCTGACGGGGGTCACGCAGCCGCGAACCCCTCCAGCGCTTGTGGATCGGCGAACCCCACATGGTCGTCATGGCCCCAGAGCCTAACGGCAGTCGAACCCGGCGCCTACCGCACTCGGGTTACCCTCGCCTGTACTGTCCCGTTGCGGGACGGGCCGGACAGAGAGGACTCGGGTGCTGCGGCGATTGGTGGCCTGGACGTCGGCCGCGTTGGTCCTCAGCGCATCGGCCGGCTGCGGCACCACCGATTCCTGGGTGGACTCCACCGCCGCCCCGGGCTGGGCCGCCCAGTACAGCGACGCCGCCAACACCAGCTACACCAACACCGGCGGCGCGTCCGCGCTGACGCTGCGCTGGAGCCGCTCGGTCAAGGGTGCGCTCGGGGCCGGCGCTGCCCTGGCCTCCGGCAGCCCCTACCTGGCGGTCAACGGGCAGACCGCCGCCGGCTGCTCGCTGATGGTCTGGGAGATCGCCAACAACGGCCGCCAGCGCTGGTGCACCCGCATGGTGCTCGGCGGCGGATTCACCAGCCCGCTGTTCGACCAGTTCGACAACCTTTACATCGGCCAGCCCGGGATGATGCTGTCCTACCCGCCGACGCAGTGGGTTCGGTGGCGGCAGAACGTCATCGGAATGCCCACCACGGCCCGTTTTCTCGGAGGCGGTCAGCTGCTGGTGGTCACCCACCTCGGCCAGGTGCTGATCTTCGACTCCCATCGCGGCACGGTGACGGGGACCCCGATGGATCTCGTGGAGGGGCTGGACCCGACCGACTCGACACGCGGACTGGACGGCTGCGCCCAGGGGCTGCCCGAATGCCCGGTGTCGGCGCCACCGGCGTTCTCAGCGGCGACCGGCACGATCGTGGTGAACCTGTGGCAACCCGGCGCCAAGGCCTCGACGCTGATCGGCTTGCAGTACCACCCCGGCCAAAGCCCGTTGCTCAGCCGGGAGTGGACTTCGGCGGCCGTCACAGCCGGGATCATCGGCGCGCCGGTGTTCTCCGCGGACGGCCAGACGGTGTACGTCAACGGCCGCGACCGACGGCTGTGGGCAGTCCGTGCAGCCGACGGCAAAGCGAAATGGTCTGTGCCGCTGGACTACCAGCCCCAGACCCCGCCGTCGCGGAGCCCCGATGGTTTGATCGTCGCCGGCGGCGGGCCCGACGCTCATCTAGTGGGGATCAAAGACGGCGGCGATCACGCCGAGGTGGCGTGGCGCCGTGACGACGTCACGCCGCTGACCACGTCCAGCCAGGCAAACGATGTCGCCTACACGGTGACCGCCAGCACCCGGGATGGGTTGGCGCTGGTGGCGTTTCGTCCCGCCGACGGGCGCACCCTCGACAGCTATCCGCTGCCGCAGGCCGAGGGTGTCCCGGTCGGGGTGTCGGTGGGCCAGGATCGCCGGGTGGTCGTCGCCACCAGCGCGGGCCAGGTATACAGCTTCGACCCGAAGTGACGGGTAGTCGGTGGGGAACCGCACGTCCATCGTGAAGGTCGCCGTGCTGCCGGGCACGTGGTCCATGCCTCCCCCACCGGAAGCGCCCTCGGCGACTCCGCCCAGCGCGGCGCCGTCGCCGTCGGCCTACCCGCGCTGCGCGGCGAGTCCGGCCCGGCAGACGAAGACCACCGTACGTTCGCCCGCGCCCGCGCCGATGCGGGTGATCACCAACGACAGCGGGGTGTGCCCGGTCGGGCGCAGCCGGCGCCGCAATGCGTCGGGGTCGACATCGACGCCGCGTACCAGAATCTCCAGAGATCCACAGTCGAGGCGCGAAAGAGATTGGCGCAGAACCTTCTCCCGCAGTGGTATCTCCTCGATCACCTCGAATCCACGCACCCCGGCCGGCACCCGGTCACCGCTGAGGTAGGCGATCTCCGGATCGAGCTGCCACAGACCGTGCCGCGCGGCATAGTGCCGGACCAGACCGGCCCGCACGATCGCGCCGTCGGGATCGACGATCCAGCGCCCAACCGGGCCGGCCGGACAGTCGTCGGGATCGGCGTCGGTGACCACCTCGCCGCGGTCCAGGACACTGGCCCGCCGGCGAACGCCGGGCTGGGTGAACGACCGCGGCCACAGGCAGGCTTCGCGGACCGATCCGCCCGACGAGGTCACCTCGATCTCGCCGTCGAAGCCGAGCTGCCGCACGCCGTCGAAGTCGATGCCGGGCGCGCATTTGACCACCACCGCGCGATCGGAATAGACCTCGGCCAGGGCATCCAGCGGCGGGGTGTAGGCGCGTGGGTCGAAACGGCGGCGACCACCCGACCGGCGGGCCGGATCCAGCAGCACCACGGCATCGCGGCTCACCGGGCGCAGCGCATCGGCCCGGCACACAGCGACGTCGGCGACGTTGTGATGGGCCATCGCCAACCGGAGCTCATCGATGTCGCTGCCCATGACGAAGCCCGCCGTGGCTCGCAGCGCGGCCAGTTCGGTGCCGATCGAACACGTCGCGTCGTGCACCACCGCACCGCGTAACCGGTCGGCCCGGTGCCGGGCAACAGGGGCAGCGGTGGCCTGTTGCAGGGCGTCATCGGTGAACAACCACCCGGATACCTCAGCCAACTCCCCCAACTTGGCGACCGCCTTGCGGCGCAGCAGCGTGGTCTCGATCAGCGCGGTGGTGCGATCGCCGTAGCGCTGGCGGATCTTGGCGACGTCGGCCAGCCGGCTGGCCTCGGTCAGCGGGTAGCCGGCGACCTCGGCAAGCGCGGCCGAACCGGCGTCACCGCTCAGGTAGCTGACGTCCTCGCGCCGGAAGCTCAGGACGGCTTGACCCCGGTGATCATCACGTTGTAGTACCAGCCCTTGGGCACCACGCGCCGCCACAGGTTGTCGTCGACCCAGCTCAGCCCGATCCAGCTGCCGAACGCGAACTTCGCCCAGCCCCAGCCGAGCCGGCCCGGGGGCACCATCGCCTCGATGGTGCGCAGCGGCCAGCCCAGCATCGCTGCGGTGAATTCCGTCGTCGTCGTGGACACCTCGACCGCGCCGGCGTTACCGGCCATTCGCTCGAGGTCGGCGGGATCGAAGGTGTGCAGGTCGACGACCGCCTCCAGCGCCGCGGCCCGCGACGACTCGTCGAGTTCGGCCTGGGGGCGACGCCAGCCCTGCAGACCGGGCAGGCGCGTGGCATTGGTGGCCACCCGCCAGGTCAGCGTCGACAGCGAGCGGGCGTAGGTGTTGCCCACGGTGGTGGGCTCACCGGCGAACACGAACCGGCCGCCGGGTTTGAGCACCCGCACCACTTCCCGCAGGCTCTGCTCGACGTCGGGGATGTGGTGCAGCACGGCGTGGCCGACCACCAGGTCGAAGGTGTCGTCGTCGTAGGGGATGCCCTCGGCGTCGGCGACGCGGCCGTCGATCTCCAGGCCCAGGTTCTGCCCGTTGCGGGTGGCGACCCTGACCATGCCCGGCGATAAGTCGGTCACCGAACCACGGCGGGCCACCCCGGCCTGGATGAGGTTCAGCAGGAAGAAGCCGCTGCCACAGCCCAGCTCCAGCGCGCGGTCATACGGCAGCTGCCGCAATTCCTCGGGCGGGACGGTGGCATCGAAGAGGTCGCGTGCGTAGTCCACGCAGCGTTTGTCGTACGAGATCGACCATTTGTCGTCGTAGGTCTCGGCTTCCCAGTCGTGGTAGAGGATCTGGGCCAGCTTGCTGTCCTTGAGCGCAGCCTCGACCTGTTCCGCGGTGGCGTGCGGATTGGGCGCCGGAGCGGGGTCGCCCGCGACATCGGGCGCCGGAGCGGGGTCGCCCGCGACATCGGGCGCCGGAGCGGGGTCGCCCGCGACATCGGGCGCCGGAGCGGGGTCGCCCGCGACATCGGGCAGGGCGCCGGGGTCAGTCGTCGTCATGGAGGGCAGCCTAACTGTCCGCACCCGCGGAGAAGACCTCGCCGTAGCGCTGTGCCTGCTCACCGGCGTTCAGGCCGCCGCCGACGAGCGCCTTGACGCCCGCAAGTGCCGTCGGCGGCGTGTCGACGAACCGGCCCGCCCAGGCTGCTGCGGCGTCGAACACGTCGTCGGGGGCCACGAGTTCGCCTACCAGTCCCAGCGTGAGGGCTTCCTTGGCGTCGACGAACCGCCCGCTGAACGCCAGCTCCTTGGCCCTGCCCTCACCTACCGCACGAGCCAGCCGTTCACAGCCGCCACCGCCGGGCACCAACCCGGCGAGGATCTCGGTGGCGCCGAACTTGACGTTGTCGCCGCTGATCCGCCAGTCCGCGGCCAACGCCAGGCTCAGTCCGCTGCCCAGCGCGTAGCCAGTGATCGCGGCCGCCGTCGGCTTCGGGATCGCCGCGACGGCGTCGATCGCCTCACGGCGCACCCGGTCGGCAGCCTCGGCCTCCGCGCGATCGAGGCTGCGCAACTCCGGGATGTCGTCGCCGGCGGAGAAGATCTCGTGGCCACCGAACAGGACTACGGTCGCGATGTCGTCGCGGCCGGCCACTTCGTCGGCCGCCGACACGAGTTCCCGGTAGGTCTGCCGGGTCAGCGCATTGGTGGGCGGCCGGGACACCAGCAGCACGCCCACGCCGGGATGCTGCTCACCGACGTGAATGCTGACGAATTCCCGCATCTCAGTCTGCCCCGTACCCCTGGGGCGCGCGCCGGTTTCGAGCCTCGTTGTAGCGGTCGCTGTTGAAGAACTCGATCTCCCAATTGCCGTCCTGCACAGCAAGATTGGGCTGCACGACGACGATCTGGCGCTCCAGGGCCAGTACCGCGTCGACGCTACGGCCGGCCAGCGAGTCCAGTTGGGTCCAGGTGGGCGGGAGCAGGAACGACCGGCCTTCGGCGAAATCCTCGATCGCGGCCTCGGGGCTGAACCAGCCGGCATGGTCGGATTCGGTGTTCTGCCCGTCGGCGCGCTGACCGTCGGGCAGCGCGCCGACGAAGAAGTAGGTGTCGTAGCGGCGAGTGCGCTCTTCTTCGGGGGTGACCCAGTTGGCCCAGGGCCGCAGCAGGTCGGCCCGCAGCACCAGGTTCTCCCGGCGCAGGAAGTCGGAGAACGACACAGTCCGATCCACCAGTGCCGCGCGCACCTCGTGGTAGACCGAGGCGTCGGCGACGATGCCGTCGGGGTCGTCGGCCGGCCCGGCGAACAACACGCCGGACTCCTCGAACGTCTCGCGCGCCGCCGCGCACACCAGCGCCTCGGCAAGGTCGGCGTCGATCCCGAACCGATCCGCCCACCATTGCGGCTCCGGGCCGTACCACGCGATGTCGGAGTTGCGGTCGCGGTCGTCGACCCCGCCGCCGGGGAACACCATCACCCCGCCCGCGAACTCCATCGCCCGGTGGCGGCGCATGAGAAAGACCTCGACACCGTCCTGCGGGGTGTCACGGATCAGCATCACCGTCGCAGCAGGACGCACCGGCAGCGGTTCGGGCCGATCGGTCACGAACGCCTCCTGTGCGCGGCCCGGCTGCGAACCCGCCGGGCGAAGTAGCGGCCGTCGATGGTGTCCAGGGCGATCGATTGCCCGAACGCGTTGGACAGGTTCTCGGCCGTCAGCGTGTCCTGCAGCAGACCGGCGGCCACCACCTGACCCTCGGACAGGATCAGGCAGTGGCTGAATCCCGGCGGGATCTCCTCGACATGGTGCGTGACCAGCACCAGGGCCGGCGCGTCCGGGTCGGCGGCCAGATCGGCCAGCCTGGCCACGAGTTCCTCACGCCCGCCGAGGTCCAGTCCGGCGGCGGGCTCGTCGAGCAGCAGCAGTTCGGGATCGGTCATCAATGACCGGGCGATGAGCACCCGCTTGCGCTCCCCCTCCGACAGGGTGCCGAACGTGCGCTCGGCCAGGTGCTCGGCGCCGACGCTTTCCAGCGTGTCGACCGCGCGGGAGTAGTCGACATCGTCGTAGGCCTCGCGCCACCGGCCCAGCACGGCATAGCCGGCGGACACCACGACGTCACGGACCACTTCGTCGTCGGGCACCCGTTGCGAGAGCGCCGAGCTGCTCAAGCCCACCCGCTGGCGCAGCTCTGACATGTCCACCCGGCCGAGCCGCTCGCCCAGCACGAAGGCGGTGCCCGACGACGGGTACTCCATCGCAGCGGCGATCCGCAGCAGCGAGGTCTTGCCTGCGCCGTTGGGCCCGATCACCACCCAGCGTTCGTCGAGTTCCACCTGCCAGGTGACGGGTCCCACCAGCGTACGACCACCGCGGCGCAGCGAGATTTTCCGGAAGTCGATCAGCAGGTCGGAGTCGACCTCGTCTGCGGTGTCGGACACTGCACTATCGTGCCGCATTCCCCGGCGGGCGTATGTCGGGGGGCACCGGCGATTCGGCGCGGCGCGACGATGTGCGCCCAGCCGCTGCGGACCAGCACCGCGGTGGGGGTCAGCCGCAGCACCAGTTGCACCATCGGTCCGATGCCGAACGCGTAGATGACGGTTCCCACTCCGACGCTGCCGCCGAGCAGCCAGCCCGCGCCCAGCACGGTAGCCTCGATCGAGGTACGCACCAGCCGAACCGAAAGGCCGGTTCGCGCAACCAGTCCCGTCATCAGCCCGTCACGGGGGCCAGGTCCCAGGCCCGCACCGACGTAGAGGACGGTGGCCACGGCGTTGAGCAGGACCGCGCCCAGCATCATCGCGGCCCTGGCCGGGGTGGACGCGGGGGCGGCCAGCACCGCCAACCCGGCGTCGACGGTGACCGCGATGACCACGACGTTGGCGACGGTCCCGATACCGGGCTTGTTGCGCAACGGGATCCAGGCCAGCAGGACGACGACGCCGACCACCGCCGACGCCAACCCGATCGTCATCGGTGTGTGCCGGGTCAGGCCCTGGTGGAAGACGTCCCACGGATCCAGACCCAGCCCGGCGCGCACCATCATCGCCATCGAGAAGCCGTAGCCACTCAGGCCAGTCAGCAGCGCGACGGCCCGCAGTGCGGCGCTCACCGATGATCAGAAAAGCGGACGCGGATGGCGTCGAGATCGCTGCGCAGTCGCCGGACGTCGGCGTCCGCGTCGCTCCAGTCGGTGGACGTCGGGTTCCAGGGGCCGTTGTGGGGGTCGAGCAGCGCCGCCAGTCGGTCGGCGACTCGGGTGAACCAGGTACTCATAGCCACCATGATTCTGCGCAACTGGCTTGCGATTCAATAGCCAGTTGGTCGATACTGGCATTCCTATGACGACATCGACGGCGAGCCGTGCGCTGGATCCGGGCCTGCTGACCCGCGAATTGGGCAACTGGCGCACGTCCAGTCGTAGTGGACCCACCTATCAGGCGCTGGCGGACGGGCTGCGGCTGCTCATCGTCGACGGCAGGCTGCCGGTCGGCTCACGGCTGCCCAGCGAGCGGGCGCTGGCCGACGCGCTGACGGTGTCGCGCACCACGGTCACGGCGGCCTACACCGAACTACGCGACAACGGCTATTTGCATGCCCGTCGCGGCGCACGTAGCGCGGTCGCCTTGCCTCACACCCCGGCGGTCGCGGTGTCGCAGGCGCCGGCCAGCATCAACCTCGCCGCCGCAGCACTGGCCGCACCGGCCAGCGCCGTCCAAGAGGCGTTCGCCGAAGCAGCCCGCCAGTCTGCGTCCTACCTCCAGCACACCGGCCACGACATGCGCGGCGTCGAGGCATTTCGCATAGCGATTGCCGAAAAATACTGCGCCAGAGGGCTACCGACGAATCCTGACCAGGTGATGGTGACCAGCGGGGCCCAGCACGCGATCGCCCTGATCCTGGCGACCTACGCCCAACCGGGCGATCGGGTGCTCGTCGAGCAGCCCACCTACCACGGAGCGCTGACCGCGATCGCGACCACGGGCGCACGGCCGGTCCCGGTGGCGCTCAGCGGTGCCGGCTGGGAGCTGGATGCCGTGCACGCCGCGGTGCGTCAGCTCGCGCCCACACTGGCTTATCTGGTCCCCGACAACCACAACCCGACCGGGATGTCGATGCCGGCCGCCGACCGGAAACGCATGTGCGCCATCATCTCCGAGACCCGCACTCGCACCATCATCGACGAGACCATGGCCGACGTCTGGCTCGACCAGCCGGTGCCGGCGCCACTGGCCGCGTCGATGACCTCCCGCAGCGACCTGGTGATCACGGTGGGTTCGATGTCGAAGTCGTTCTGGGGTGGCATGCGGATCGGCTGGATTCGCGCCGAGCCGAGCGTCCTGGCGACCATCCGGGCCATTCGACCATCGATCGACCTAGGCACGTCGGTGGTCGAACAGCTCGCTGCCGCATGGCTTCTCACCGAGCGCAGCGACGACGTGCTGCCGGAGCGTCGCGAGATCCTGCGGGCACGACGAGCGCTGCTGATCGATCTCATCGACCGGCACCTGCCGGAGTGGCGGCCCCTTCCCGGCACCGGGGGGATGTCGCTGTGGGTGCAACTGCCCGCGCCGGTCAGCTCAGCGATGTGCGCGTCGGCGTCGCGACTGGGAGTGGAGTTGCCGCCGGGCCCGCGGTTCGGGGTCGACGGCACCCTGGAGCGATTCGTCCGGATCCCCTACACGCTGCCCGAGGACAAGCTGACCGAGGCCGTCGAGCTGATCGCGCGGGCCTGGCACACCGTCACCGGTTCGGCGACGCCGCCGAGCACAGCCGTGGTGATCTGAACCCTTTCGGCGACTACTCCGCGGGGATCTCCACGCGCCGCAGCACGCCGTCGACTGCATCGGCCGCCTCGATCTCGGCGCGGGTCACCCCGAGAATGAACAACACGGTGTCGAGGTATGGATGGCTCAGCGATGCGTCGGCCACCTCGCGCAGCGCCGGCTTGGCGTTGAACGCGACACCAAGGCCCGCGGCCGCCAGCATGTCGATGTCGTTGGCGCCGTCACCGACGGCCACCGTCTGCTCCATCGGCACCCCGGCCGCCTGCGCGAAATCGCGCAGCGCCTTGGCTTTTCCGGCGCGGTCGATCACCTCGCCGACCACCCGACCGGTCAGCTTGCCGTCGACGATCTCCAATTCGTTGGCGGCGACGTAATCGAGCATCAGTTCATGCGCCAGCGGGTCGATCACCTGGCGGAAGCCGCCGGAGACCACCCCGCAGTGGAAGCCGAGCCGGCGCAATGTCCGGATCGTGGTGCGCGCCCCGGGGGTGAGCTGAATCTGGTCGGCGACCTCGTCGAGCACCTCGGCTGGCAGTCCGGCCAGGGTGGCGACGCGGCGATGCAGCGACTCGGCGAAGTCGAGTTCGCCGCGCATGGCCGCCTCGGTGACCGCCGCGACGGCCTCGCCAGCGCCGGCCCGCTCGGCGAGCATCTCGATGACTTCGCCCTGGATCAGCGTCGAGTCGACGTCGAAGACGATGAGCCGCTTGGCACGACGTTCCAGTGAGTAGTTCTCCACGGCGATGTCGAGAGCCTGTTCGGCAGCCACCCGAGCCAGCACCGTCCGCAGCTCGGCACCGACCCCGACAGGCACCGAGACCCGGAGTTCCAAACCCGTCACCGGGTAGTCGGACACCCCGCGGATGAAGTCGATGTTGACTCCGAGCGCGGCGGCCTCCCGCGCCACGACGCCGAACGCCGCGGCGGTGATGGGACGGCCGAGGACCACGATGGTGTGCGTCGACGGTTCCCGAATGATCGGCATGTCGTCGCTGCGTTCGATGGTGACGTCCAGACCCACCTTGTGGATGGCCTCGGTGACATCACCGCGCAGCAGTGCGCCGTCGGCAACGTCCGGGTTCCCGGACACCAGGACTCCGAGCGTCAGCCGTCCACGGATGACCACCTGCTCGACGTTGAGCAGGTCCACCTGATGGCGGGCCAACACTTCGAAGAGCGCCGAGGTCACCCCGGGCTGGTCGACTCCGGTGACGGTGATCAGCACCGACACCTTGGGCATGCTCATACCTCGACGGGCGTGCTTCCGGCGCTAGGTGCGGACGTTCTCGTCCAGCCGCGTCACGTCACCGTCAGACGGTCCGTGTGCGCGTCCGACGTGAGCTTCGGCTCGGATCCGGTCGACCATGTGCGGGTAGTGCAGCTCGAACGCGGGCCGCTCGGAACGGATCCGGGGCAGCTCGGTGAAGTTGTGCCGCGGCGGCGGGCAGCTGGTGGCCCACTCCAGGGAGTTGCCGTAGCCCCAGGGATCGTCGACGGTGACGACCTCGCCGTAGCGCCAGCTCTTGAACACGTTCCACACGAACGGGATCACCGACACACCGAGAATGAACGCCCCGATGGTCGAGACGATGTTGAGGGTCTCGAAGCCGTCCGACGGAAGGTAGTCGGCGTAGCGGCGCGGCATGCCCTCGTCGCCGAGCCAGTGCTGCACCAGGAACGTGGTGTGGAAGCCGATGAAGGTCAGCCAGAAGTGCAGCTTGCCCAGGCGCTCGTCGAGCAGCCGGCCGATCATCTTCGGGAACCAGAAGTACACGCCGGCATAGGTGGCGAACACGATGGTGCCGAACAGCACGTAGTGGAAGTGCGCGATCACGAAGTAGCTGTCGCTGACGTGGAAGTCGATCGGCGGGCTGGCCAGCAGCACACCGGAGAGACCACCGAGCAGGAACGTCACCAGGAAGCCGATCGAGAACAGCATCGGTGTCTCGAAGGTCAACTGCCCCTTCCACATCGTGCCGATCCAGTTGAAGAACTTGATACCCGTCGGGACGGCGATCAGGAACGTCATGAACGAGAAGAACGGCAGCAGAACAGCTCCGGTGACGTACATGTGGTGGGCCCACACCGCGACCGACAGCGCCGCGATGCTGATGGTGGCGTAGATCAGGGTGGTGTAGCCGAAGATCGGCTTGCGCGAGAACACCGGGAAGATCTCCGAAACGATGCCGAAGAACGGCAGCGCAATGATGTAGACCTCCGGGTGGCCGAAGAACCAGAACAGGTGCTGGAACAAGGTCAGGCCACCGTTGGCCGGATCGTAGATGTGCGCCCCCAGACGGCGGTCGGCAGCCAACCCGAACAGCGCGGCGGTCAGCAGCGGGAAGGCGACCAGCACCAGGATCGACGTGACGAAGATGTTCCAGGTGAAGATCGGCATCCGGAACATGGTCATGCCGGGCGCGCGCATGCACACCACGGTGGTGATCATGTTGACCGCGCCCAGGATGGTGCCCAGACCACCGACGGCCAGGCCCAGCACCCAGAGGTCACCGCCGGCGCCCGGGGAGTGCATGGCATCCGAGAGCGGGGTGTAGGCCGTCCAGCCGAAGTCGGCCGCACCGCCGGGGGTGATGAAACCGCCCATCGCGATCAGCGCGCCGAACAGGAACAGCCAGAACGACAGGGCGTTGAGCCGCGGGAACGCGACGTCGGGGGCGCCGATCTGCAGCGGCAGCACCAGGTTGGCGAACCCGAACACGATCGGCGTCGCGTAGAACAGCAGCATCGCCGTGCCGTGCATGGTGAACAGCTGGTTGTACTGCTCGTTCGAGAGGAACTGCAGACCGGGAACGGCGAGTTCGGCGCGGATGAACAGCGCCATCAACCCGCCGAGCGCGAAGAACACGAAGCAGGCGACCACGTACATGATCCCGATCAACTTGTGATCGGTGGTGGTGATCATCTTGTAGATCAGGTTGCCCTTGGGGCCCATGCGCGCAGGCATGGGCCGAGTGGCCTCGAGTTCTCCCCGCGAAGGCACAACGGCAGTCAACGGTCCTCCAAATTAGTTAGCACCCCGAGAACGTGTACCTGATCCTAGCCGCACGCCGGACCCAACGGGGCATGGGTCCTACATTCTGTCGTATTTGTCACCGACTCACCCTCGGCTGCAGCTCAGCGGTGGTGCAGGCGCCGGATGTTACGGTCGGCGTCGTGCTCATCCACGGTGTTCGTCCCGGCGTTGTCGTGGCTGCCGCGGCGGTGGCCACGGCGGTGGCGATGACGCTCGTGACCGGGTGTTCCGGGTCGTCCCAGTCCCCCGCCCCAGCCGCACCGGCCGCGTCGGGCAGCCTGGTCACCAGCACCACGAAGATCGCCAGCGCCGGCGTGTTGGGCAATCAGCGGCGCCCCGACGAGTCCTGCGCGACCGATCCCGCCCGCCTCGATCCCGCCCCGCCCCCGCCGGTGCGGCACGCCGCCGGGGAGACCGCGGTGGCCGCAGATCCGCAGCGCATCGTGGTGCTGGCCGGCGACGAGCTCGACGCACTGTGCGCGCTGGGGTTGCAGACCCGCATCGTGGCGGCCGCGCTGCCCGACGGTTCCGCCGGCCAGCCGTCGTATCTGGGCACCGTCATCCACGATGTGCCGGGGGCCGGGACCCGCAGCGCACCCGACCTGGCGGCAATTGCTGCCGCCAAGCCCGACCTGATCCTCGGCTCCCAGGCACTGACGCCACAGTCCTACCCGGCCCTGTCGGCGATCGCCCCCACCGTGTTCACCGACGCTCCCGGCGCGGCGTGGCAGGACAACCTGCGCACCGTCGGCGCCGCGACCGGGCGGGCCGAGGCCGCCAATGGCCTGCTCAGCGATTTCGCCGAGCAGGCCAGACAGAAGGGCGCCACCATCGACGCCGCCCATTTCCAGGCCTCGGTCGTCCAGTTCACCGACACCACGATGCGTATCTACGGCACCGAGAACTTCGCCGCGTCGGTGCTGGCCGCTGTCGGCGTGGACCGTCCGGTCGCGCAACGGTTCACCGACAAGCCCTACATCGAGATCGGCATCTCCGACGCAGACCTGGATCGCGCGCCGGACTTCTCCGCCGCCGACGGCGACATCGTGTACCTGTCTTTCGCGTCGCCGGGGGCCAAGAACCGCGCCGCGGCCACTCTCGACAGCGCTCCCTGGCGCAAACTGTCGGCCAACCGGGACAACCGGGTGTTCGTGGTGAACAACGAGGTGTGGCAGACCGGCCAGGGCCTGGTGGCCGCCCGCGGAATTCTCGACGACCTGCGCTGGCTCAACGCCCCCATCAACTGAGCGCCCGGCCCGGTAACGTTGTCCGGGTGTTCCATGTGCTGACCATCACCTACGACAAGCCGCTCGATATCGTCGACCAGACCCGCCCCGCCCACCTGGCCTGGTTGAACGACGAAGTCGCGGCGGGCCGCCTCCTGCTGGCAGGTCGCCAGGAATCGGGCGCTGGCGGTGTCCTGATCACCGCCGACATCAGCGCCGAGGAGGCGCAGAGCATGATCGACCGGGACCCGTACACGCTGGCCGGCGTCGCCAGCTACACCCGGCTGTCGTTCAACGGCGCAATCCGCGCCACCGGGTTATAAATCTGGTGAGAAGGGATTAGTCAACCGCCCTTCCCGGTTATTCAGCTAGGTCGCAACGTTGCGACCTATTTCCGATGCCGCTGATAGATCAGTGCTGCCTAGAACGCGAACAAGAGGACGACGACACAATGAGCACAGTTACCGCCTACGCGGCCACATCAGCCACCGAACCGCTGACCAAGACCACCATCGCCCGCCGCGACGTCGGTCCGCACGACGTGCGTTTCGACATTCATTTCGCCGGCATCTGCCACTCCGACATCCACACGGTGAAAGCCGAATGGGGACAGCCGAACTATCCCGTCGTACCGGGCCACGAGATCGCCGGTGTGGTGACCGAGGTCGGCAGCGACGTCACGGCCTACAAGGTCGGCGACCGCGTCGGCGTCGGTTGTTTCGTCGACTCGTGCCGCGAGTGCGACAACTGCAAGGCCGGCCTGCAGCAGTACTGCACCGGCACCGGCATGGTCGGCACGTACAACGCTGTCGGCCGTGACGGCGAACCCACCCAGGGTGGCTACAGCGGCGCGATCGTGGTCGACGAGAACTACGTCCTGCGGATTCCCGACAGCATCCCCCTGGACGCGGCGGCACCGCTGCTGTGCGCAGGCATCACGCTGTTCTCCCCGCTGCGGCACTGGAATGCCGGGCCGGGCAAGAAAGTTGCGGTCATCGGCCTAGGCGGCCTGGGACACATGGGCGTCAAGCTGGCCCACGCGATGGGCGCCGAGGTGACGGTGCTGAGCCAGTCCCTGAAGAAGATGGAGGACGGGCTGCGCCTGGGCGCCGACGCCTACTACGCCACCAGTGACCCGGACACCTTCACCAAGCTGGCAGGCCACTTCGACCTGATCCTGAACACCGTGTCGGCCAACCTGCCGATGGGCGCGTACCTCGGGCTGCTGGCAGTCGACGGCACCCTGGTGGAACTCGGCATCCCCGAGCATCCGATGGCGGTGCCGGCCTTCCCGCTGGCTGGCGGTCGTCGCAGCCTGTCCGGCTCGATGATCGGCGGCATCCCGGAGACCCAGGAGATGCTCGACTTCTGCGCCGAGCACGGCGTCACCCCGGAGATCGAGGTGATCCAGCCCGACTACATCAACGAGGCCTACGAGCGCGTGCTGGCCAGCGACGTGCGCTACCGCTTCGTCATCGACACCGCGTCGCTGCGCGACGCGTGATCACTCGCTGACGGCAGTCTCTTCGACGCCGGCCAGGGGCCATCCGGCGGCGGCCAGTTTGGCGGCCACCCGCTTGATGTTCTCCGGGCCGGCGTCGTGCTGTGTGTGCTCGGCGATGAAGTGCGCGATCTCGTCACGGTCCACCCCGTGTTCGGATGGGGCCTGGGCCTCCGCCGCGGAGATCTCGCGGACGACATCGGAGATCTCGGCCTCGCTCAGCGGGGTGTTGCGCAGCAGCGCCAGCAACGGCACCCGGTCGGGACCGGGGACTCCGGTCGGATAGCCGGCACGCAGCCAGTCGACAACCCTGTGGAAGAGCGAACCCTCAGTCACGGTCAACAGTGTCGTGCTCACGCGCCCACCGCGCCAGCACCGGTAGCACAGTTCGCCGTCGATTCATGCCACGTTCACCGCTGCGGCGGTCCCCCGACGAGAAGTCCTTCGGCGTCGGCGGCCGGGACGAACGGCCCTACCCGCTGGTGGGCGATGCGAGGACCTTGAGCTAGGTGGCAGGAGAACGGCGACGATGCGGTCGCTGCGATGAGCGTGATCGCTCTCGTGCCGGCATCCGGTGGCGGCGGTGACCCATCGAGCTGTCTTTCCCCGGATAGCACACACGGCCGAACGGCCATGGCTCGTGCTCGGCCGAATCGGTGATCAGGCGTTGTTCTACGCCAGGGCGCTCGGCGGTGTCCCGTTCGCGGTTCGGTACTACCGCAGCGAGATCGTCCGGCTGATCGCGGAGATCAGCATGGGCGCCGGGGTGCTGGCGACGATCGGCGGGACCCTGGTCGTCGTCGGTTTCCTGACCGTAGCCACCGGCGGCACGCTGGCCGTGCAGGGCTACAGCTCGCTCGGCGACATCGGTATCGAGGCGCTCACCGGATTCCTCGCCGCCTTCATCAACGTGCGCATCTCGGCGCCGGTAGTCGCCGGCATCGGCTTGGCGGCAACGTTCGGCGCCGGCGTCACCGCTCAGCTCGGGGCGATGCGGGTCAACGAGGAGATCGACGCGCTGGAGGCGATGGCGATCCGGCCGATCGCCTTTCTGGTCAGCACCAGGCTGGCCGCGGGAATGGTGTCCATCGCGCCGCTGTACGCCGTGGCCGTGATCCTGTCGTTCCTGGCAAGTCGCTACACCACCGTCGCGTTGTTGGGTCAGTCGTCGGGCCTCTATGACCACTACTTCGCGACGTTCCTCAATCCCGTCGACCTGATGTGGTCCTTCGCCCAGGCCATCATGATGGCGCTGGCAATCCTGTTGATCCACACCTACTTCGGCTTCTTCGCCTCGGGCGGACCGTCCGGGGTGGGCGTCGCGACCGGGGATGCGGTGCGCACCTCGCTGGTGGTCGTCGTCTCGGTGACCCTGCTGATCTCGCTGGCGATCTACGGTGGCGGCGGCGGATTCAATCTCGCCGGATGATCACGGCAGCGGATCCGACGGCTCGGCTCGGCAATCGACACCGCAGCCCAGGCATAACACCACCATGGCCAGCGGTCCCTAGCCAGGCTCGAAATCCGCAAATCCGACGACAGCACCGATCGCTATCCACCGTCCCGGAAGATATTCGGCTCAGCAACCATCGCGCACACGACATCAACACAACCACATCGGTTGAACATCTCAACGATGCGCGAGCTGGGACTCATGGGCTCACCACCATGAGCAGATGGACCCGAGTCGCCAAAGCACCTTTGTGCCAGCACATGTCGCAATGCAGTGGGCGACCAAACCCGTCCACCGCCGCCCCAGGGCGGCACAGCAGAAGGCACGACCAGCTGGGGGCAACAATGCAGCGCAAAAGAATCCACGCGCCACGGAGGCGCTTTAGTTAACGGATGGCGTCCAGCAAGTCAAAATCCCCACACGTTGATGACCACACCAGAGCAAACGATAGACATGTTCGATAAATGACCTTAGGCTTCCCACTAGCCAGTCGAGCCCTCGGCGCGACGGCCAACCACAATTCAATGGCCACTGGGGGGGCTCACGTATGCATTCGACCGGTCGTGCTGACGGCACCACAGCGTCGCGAGGTCATACCATTTACCAAAGTCGTTGCGGCGCAGGCATTAGCGGGCTACGTATGCTGCCCGCTAGATTCGGCGGTCTGTCGTTGCCGAAGTCGACGACGCCAAGCCAGCTGAGAGTGTTGACCTGGGTCGGCGCGTCGATGATCTCGCTCGGAGTGGGTGCGGCAATCGTCTCAGTGCCGGCCGTGGCGTGTGCCGATGCGGCCGGTTCGCCGGACTCGAGCGGACCCGCCGCGTCGAGCGGCTCGTCCAACGCCCGGAGCTCGAGGCCGGCGACACCACGCGCCTCGAACAAGGCGCCATCGTTGTCGCAGGCGAAGCGGCCGACGGGCACGACCGGTCACGGCGCGCACCGTCCTGCAGACTCCGAAGCCCCGCGTCACACCTCATCTGTCAGAGATTCCACCCGGACTCCGGATGTCGCAGCGGCACAGTCTGTGTCGCAGACCGACTCGGCTGCGAGCTCATCATCGACGGCGATCAACGCCCTCACTACGGCGGCCGGGGTGGGACACGCCCGCTGGCCGAAGGCGCAGACCCCCGACGATCTACCGACTGGCGCGGGGCAGTCCGTATCTACCGCGGCGGCCAGTGTAAGCGCACCCGCCGTGCTCGCCTCGTTCGCCCCGCGCGCTGACGCTCAGCCCACGCAGGCGGCAGTGGTGTGGGCAGCGCTCGCCTGGGTTCGGCGTCAGATCAGCGGGCCGTTCTACAACCGGACACCGCGCGTCAGTCCGCTCGAAATCGGCGAGAACGCAGACGGAAACGTCATCGGCACCATCGGCGCGGTCGACCCGGACGGCGACCCCTTGCAGTACCACTTGGTGAAGGGCCCCGAGTTCGGCGCCGTGCAGATCAGCGCCAACGGCACGTACGTCTACACGCCGGGAACAGATTTGGCGGCCGCAGGTGGGCAGGATTCGTTCGTAGTCGAGGTTCGCGACGTCGGCGTTCGGCTGCTCAGCAATCCCGGCGTTGTCTCGGTTCCGGTTTCGGTCACCGTGGGCGCCGGTGATGCGCTCGGCATCGGCGGAACACCATTTGGTATCGCCATCAGTCCAGACGGCAAGCGTGCCTACGTCACCGACGTCAGCAACAACCGCATCGCGGTGGTCGACATCGCCCGCAATGCAGTGACCGCGTCCATCGCAGTGGGCAAGGCCCCATACGGCATCGCGATCGCCAGCGACGGCCGCGGTTACGTCGTCAACTCCGACGACGGAACCATCTCCGTGATCGACACCACCACCAATGCCGTTCTCGGCGTACCGGTCCGGATCGGCAACTCCCCGACCGGGATCGCGATCAACCAGGCCGGCACCCGGGTCTACGTCGCCAACAGCGGTGACGACACGGTGTCGGTGATCAATACCGCCACCTACGCGGTGACCACGGTGCAGGTGGGCAACGGTCCTTTCGGCGTGGCAGTCAGCGGCGACAACATTTTCGTCACCAATGAGTTTGACGACACGGTGTCGGTGATCGACGCGAAGACCAACACGGTGAAGGCGACCGTGCAGGTCGGCAACGCGCCGACGGGGATCGCGGTCGGCGGCGATCGGGTGGTCGTGACGAACACCGGGTCGTCGGCACTCGCCGGTGACGGCACGGTCAGCATCATCGACGCAAATACGTTGACCGTCATCGGAAGTGAAATCGCGGTTGGGGGCGCTCCAGCCGGAGTCGTGGTCGACGCGGATGGCGCCCGTGCCTACGTCACCGATCTGGACACCGACGATGTGTTGGTCATCGATCTCGCGACAGGCCAGCGGGTGGGTGACCCGCTGACCGGATCCGATGGTGGCGTTGGCGTCGCGATCGGCGTCGACGGGCAGCTCTATGTGGCCGGGTCCATGTCCGGCGCGGTCGGCAGCGTGGTACTCGATCGGCCAGCGATAGCGGCTCCACCCACCACCCCGGGGCCACTGTCGGCCTTCGCGGCACCGACGGCGGCCGCTCAAGCTCTCGGCGCCGTCGCGTCGGCGGTGCCCGGCAAGAGTGGCTACACATGGGGTTATGACGTCTACAACCTGACCCGGCACCAACTGACTCTCGTAGAGTTCACTAGCTCGGACCGCCCCCAAGGCGCACCTTACGAGGGTGCGCCACTCGCCCCGGGCGCCAGCCAACACTTCGAGATTCCACGATCATTGTTCGGCTCCTACACGGTACGGGCGGTCTACAGGGACGATGTAACCGGCGAAACCTGGACGGTCCAGTTCCGCAACGGATTGCTCATCCAACACCTGGTCAGTACCAAGCACGCCGGCGGTACCGGAACGGCCGACCCCGACCCGGAGAAGTGGTATTGGACCAATGGCAGCGAGATCTCGATTCTGGAGAAGGCCGGAACCAACATCACCATCGGGACCGACGCAGCCGACCGCAACGATCTGTTGAACTCGCTGTGCAACGGCGGCAACGCACAGTGCGAGTTCAGGACCAAGGGCAAAGCGTCCGCGGGAATGAGCGCATATTCGGTGCCGCGCACAGTGGATGACACGACGGCGGCGCTCAACAACGCGACACCAACACCGACCACGCTCTCCATCAAGGTGGCGCGTAGTCAGGGGACCAAGATTTCGGCCGAGGTCAGCACCAAGCTCTCGATCGGCGTCAAGGACAAGTGGGGCCTCGAGCTCGCGAGCAAGATCGGCGGCGAGATGTCCCGCAACGACACGACCGAGAAGACCATCACCACCACCGTCCCGGCGTGGACGAAGACCCAGATCCTGGTGTCAGAACCGGTGTGGCAGATCACCGGCGACCTCGTCATCCACATGGGCAACTCGACCATCACCATGACGGATGTGACGGTGGAGGTCCCACGCAAGGGCGAAATCGTCGATACAGTCCGATCGTCGCCGTGCGAATTTTGCTCACCGCCTCAGCCTGCGAGCCCAACCTCGCTGTCGGCGTTGGAATCCAGCGCGACACCGGCGATTCGCCGCGACGACCTAGCGGTCTGACGCACCGAGATCACACCACTTGGACGGGCCGGGTCGTGGGCATGCCGGCGGCAGCTGAAAAGTGAAAAGCCGCGGACATGCTCCGGCCCACCCGTGAGGGTCTAGAACTCCCAGTCAGCGTCTTCGGTGTTGACGGCCTTGCCGATCACGTAGGACGAGCCCGAACCCGAGAAGAAGTCGTGATTCTCGTCGGCGTTGGGCGAGAGCGCAGACAGGATCGCGGGGTTCACCTCGGTCTCGTCGCGCGGGAACAGCGCCTCGAAGCCAAGGTTCATCAGCGCCTTGTTGGCGTTGTAGCGCAGGTACTTCTTGACGTCCTCGGTCAGGCCGACCTGGTCGTAGAGGTCCTGGGTGTACTCGATCTCGTTCTCGTACAACGCATACAGCAGTTCGTAGGCGTAGTCCTTCAGTTCCTGCTTGCGCTCGTCGGTTTCGAGCGCGTAGCCCTTCTGGAACTTGTAGCCGATGTAGTAGGCGTGCACAGCCTCGTCACGGATGATCAGCCGGATCAGGTCGGCGGTGTTGGTGAGCTTGGCTCGACTCGACCAGTACATCGGCAGGTAGAAGCCGGAGTAGAACAGGAACGCCTCGAGGAAGACCGACGCGATCTTGCGCTTGAGCGGGTCGTCACCGCGGTAGTAGTCGAGGATGATCTGCGCCTTGCGCTGCAGGTTGACGTTCTCTTCCGACCAGCGGAAAGCCTCGTCGATCTCGACCGTCGAGCACAGCGTCGAGAAGATCGAGCTGTAGCTCTTGGCGTGCACCGACTCCATGAAGGTGATGTTGGTCAGCACCGCCTCTTCGTGCATGGTGATCGCGTCGGGGATCATGCTCACCGAGCCCACCGTGCTCTGGATGGTGTCCAACAGCGTCAGCCCGGTGAACACCCGCATGGTGAGTTCCTTCTCCGCGGGCGTCAGCGTGTTCCACGACGGCAGGTCATTGGACAGCGGCACCTTCTCGGGCAACCAGAAGTTGCCGGTCAAGCGATCCCAGACCTCCGCGTCCTTCTCATCAATGACACGGTTCCAGTTGATCGCCGTTGCCCGGTCGATCAGCTTCGCTCCATCGCTCACCGAAACCCCACTTCACCACGATGTATGCCCGTTTCCGGCTGACGTCCAAAACACTACCCCTGGGGTCGGACAACAACGGCCAACACAACACTTTGTGTTTCGCCGGTGCCTAACGCACAGGTCCGAACACCCGTCGGCGATCGGTCCGGCGTGTCGGGCCGCCTCAACGCCAGAAGCGGTACTCCGAGCGTTTCAGCGACCGGGTGGCCAGCCAGTACTGCCACGTCATGCCGCTCCACAATGTCCGGTTCTTGCCGTGCTCGTCGAGGTACCAGCTGCTACACCCGCCGGTGCTCCACACCGATCGCTCAAGCTGATGGTGCAGCTCGGTGTTGAACGCGTCCTGCGCCGCCCGAGTGGGGGCCAGCGCCTGCGCCCCGGCCTTGTCGACGGCGCCGATGGCCTGGCCGACGTAGCGGATCTGTGACTCGATCATGAACACGACCGAGTTGTGCCCCAGCCCGGTGTTCGGCCCGAGCAGGAAGAACAGATTGGGCATGTCGGCCACGGCGATACCGCGATGCGCCTGCACCCCTTCGGCGTTCCAGCGGTCGACGAGGTCCTCGCCGCCGGGACCCTTGATGTCGACATAGGTGTAGGAGTCGGTCACGTGGAAGCCGGTGGCGAACACGATGACATCGACTTCTCGTTCGGTCCCGTCCGCAGTGACGATCCCGCTCGGGGTGATCCGGCTGATCTTGTCGGTCACCAGGGTGGTCTTCGGATCGGCGACGCCGCGATAGTAGGTGTCGGAGTTGAGGATTCGCTTGCACCCCGCCCGATAGTCCGGAGTGAGCCTGCGCCGCAGCTCGCGGTCGCGGACATGGCGGCGGATGTTCCATCGGCCCAGCAGCTCACCGATCTTGAGCAGTTCCGGGCGCCGGGTCATGGCGAAACCGACGATCTCGTGGACCCAATAGATCCCGTCGCGCAACAGCAACCGGGCACCAGGCACCGTAGCGAGCAGCGCACGCACCCGGGTCGGGATCGCGTTGTTGGGCCGGGGCATCACCCAGGCCGGAGTCCGTTGGTAGAGCTGCAGTTCGGCCACCTGCCCGACGATCGCGGGCACGATCTGGATGGCGCTCGCGCCGGTGCCGATCACGGCGACCTTCTTGCCGGTGATGTCGACGCCGTGATCCCACTGGGCGGAGTGGAATGCCGCGCCGGTGAAGTCCTCGATGCCGTCGACGTCCGGGATGGACGGGATGTGTAGGGCACCGGCGCCGGAGATCAGGAATTGGGCGACATACTCCCGGCCGTCCTTGGTGAAAACGTGCCAGCGGCTTTCGGTCTCGTCCCAGTGTGCGCGGTCGACGTGCGCGCCGAAGCGGAGGTAGCGGCGCAGCCCGTACTTGTCGGTGACGCCCTGGAGGTAGTCGAGGATCTCCGGCTGGAACGACCACATGTAGGTCCAGTCGGCCTTGGGCTCGAAGGAGAAGGAGTACATGTGCGCGGGGATGTCGCAGGCGCAGCCGGGGTAGCTGTTGTCGCGCCAGGTGCCGCCGATGTCGTCAGCCTTCTCCAGGATCAGGAAATCGACACCGCGCCGTTGTAGTTCGATGCCCATCCCCAAACCGGAGAACCCGCTGCCGATGACGAGGGCGCGGGTACGTACCGGCGGCGCGGCGGCTTCGACGTGGGTGGTGGGTTCGGCAACGGTCATGCGACCAAACTACCCAATACCGGTGGTATCGGTTTAGGGCCGGCGGCGCTCAGCCCGCGGCGGCGCGCCGCGGCACGGCCGCGTGCACCGGCCGGTCCGGGTCCAGCGCGATGCCCAGCAACTCGGCGGTGCCCATGACGGTACCGAGCATGATGGTGGTGAGGTGGTCGACGAACTCCTCGGTCGGCATCCGCCGGGGGCTGTCCGGGTCGGGGCCCAGCCACCAGTCGGTGGCCGCCGAGGCCGACCCGAACGTGGCCGCGCCGGCAAGTTGCAGCGCCGCCGGGTCCAGCTCCATCTCGCGCAGCTCGTTGTTGAACATCTCGGCCATCGCCATGGTGATCTCGCGCCCCTCGTTGAGCGCCCGCTGGGTGGACTCCGACTGTTCGGGGAATCGGCCCTGCAGCATGAACCGCAGCACGTTGGGATGCTGCTCGACGAGGTTGACGTACTCGGCCACACTGCGGCGCACCACCTCGCGGGTGGGATCGGCGGCGACGTCGAGGTTGGAGAAGATGGCCGCCCACAACATGTCGCGCAACCGCTTGCCGATGGCCTGGAACAGGTCGGACTTGTCGGTGAAGTGCCGGTAGATCTTCGGCTTGGCGGTGCCGGCCTCTTCGGCGATCTCCCGCAGGCTCACGTCGGGTCCGCTTTTATCGATGGCCCGGAAGGCGGCGTCGACAATCTCCGCGCGCACCTTCTTGCGGTGCTCGCGCCAGCGCTCACTGCGCGCATCCACTTTGGGGGGCTCGGCGCCGGAGCGCGATCTGGACACTCTGCGCACGTCAAGCACTGTACTCGCCGGTGAGCGCTGATCAGGGATGTCCGGTGTGTGACAAGTCTGACGGCACCGGCCGCCACTCTGAGCAGTCCGGCGTTCTCCGATAGCATCGTTTTCGAACCGACTAGCAAAGCGAGACGAGACGTAGTGACCGAGCGATTCGACCTGGTGGTGGCCGGCGGGGGGCCGTCAGGGTCCGCGGCGGCCTGGCAGGCTGCGCAGACCGGCGCAAAGGTAGTGGTGCTGGACAAGGCCGTTTTCCCGCGGGACAAACCCTGCGGTGACGGCCTGACCGCCCGGGCGGTCAGCTACCTGCAGAAGATGGGCCTGGCCCACGAGGTGTCGCAGTTCCACCGCATCAGCGGCGTGACGGTGTACAGCCCCTCGGAGTGGGATCTGTCGTTCCCGAAGCGCCCAGGCATGCCCCAACACGGGCACACCGCGAGCCGCACCGAACTCGACAGCATGCTGCTCAAGCACGCCGAGTCGGCGGGTGCCGTCGTTCGTCAGGGCAGCGAAGTGGCCGGTCCCGAGCTCGATGAGCGCGGCCGCGTGATCGGGGTGGTCCTCAAGAGTGGTGAAAAGGTGTACGGCGATGCGGTGATCGCCGCCGACGGCGCCTACTCCCCCATCAAGCGGGCCCTCAAGATCGACTCGGACTACAACGGCTACTCGGCAATCGCGATCCGGTCGGAGATGCACGCCAACCGCGCCGACTCCGACCGGTTCGAGATCTACCTCAAACTGCTGTTCCAGGGCGATCAGTTGCCGGGTTACGGGTGGATCTTCCCGATGGGCGGCGGCCGGTTCAACATCGGCCTGGGCTACGTCAACAGCTACAAAAACTGGCAGTCGATCAACGCGACCCACTTCTTCGGCGACTTCCTCAACAGTCTGCCGCGGGAGTGGGAGCTGCCCTCGGTCGAGGAACTCAAAAAGAACAAGACCGTTCGGGCCTGGCGACTGCCGATGGGCTTCACCGCTTGGCCTCCGTGGCGTCCCGGGGTGCTGTTCGCCGGCGACTCGCTCGGTGCCGGGAAGCCGGTGTCGGGGGCGGGTATCTCTAAGGCCCTCGAGTCCGGGCTCGCCGCCGGCGAGTGCGCGTTGGCGGCGCTGGAGAACGGCGGGCCTGACGACTTCACCAACTATCAGCTGCGGATGGAAGCGGCGTGGGGCCGGGAGTACAAGCGGGGCCGCTTCTTTAACAAGCTCGCCGGTTACCCCAAGGTCGCCGAGACGGGCCTGAAGTTGCTCGACAACCACACCTTCCGCGATTTCCTGCTGAAGTCGTTGTACAAGAAGCAGCAGAGCCCGCACCACACCTAGGCTGCGTGCATGCTCGACGACGGCTCGGTGACGATGGACCCCGGCCTCACCGACGACGAGCTGGCGCGTATCGAGGACGAGTTCGGGTTCGAGTTCGCCGACGACCACCGATCGCTTCTGTCCGCTGGTCTGCCTATTGGTCAATCGTGGCCCAACTGGCGGGAGGCGCCGCGCCGGAGCTTGCAACAACGGTTGCGGTTGCCGGCCGAGGGAGTGTTGCTCGCGGTGGAGTGGCGCGGATTCTGGCCCGCGGAGTGGGGCGCCCGCCCAGCAAAAACCAAGGACGCGTTGCGCAGTGCGAACTACCACCTGGCGCGGGCTCCGCAGCTGGTGCCGGTGCACTCCCAGTGCTACCTACCCGCGGGGCGCGGCAACTTCGGCCACCCCGTGCTGTCGGTGTATCGGACCGACGTAACCTGCGTCAGCACTGATGTTTTCCGCTACATCGAGCATGAGTTCGGGCGCCTCGCGTCAGACACATCGCAGCCGCCGACGTCGACGGTGCGGTTCTGGTCGGACCTGATCGCCTAGATGTTGGTCTCGTCGGCGGGTACGCCCATGGGTGGGGCGGCCGCACCGCGTCCGTCGGCCGGGAGCGCCGCGGCGTCCATGCCGACGGTGTAGGACGCCATCGACAGCGACCCGAAGGTGCAGCCGTCGGTGAGCACCTCGACTCCACCGCCCTGCGCACCGGCCAGGCCCGCGACGTAGAGCAACGGCAGGAAGTGATCCGGGGTCGGAGCCGCCGCCGCAAAGTCGGGGTGTTCACCGAGCGCGAGGGCATCAGCGGGATCGTCGAGCAATTGCGAACGCGCGTGGTCGTCGAAGCGCTGCGCCCAGTCGAATGCGGTGTCCCCCATCGCCGGATCCATGCCGGCAAGGTTGTGGACCACGTTGCCGCTGCCCAGGATCAGAACGCCACACTCACGCAGTGCGGTCAGCTTGGCGCCCAGTTCCAGGTGGTAGCTCAGCGGCTTGTCGGCGTTGATCGACAGCTGCACCACCGGTATCGATGCATCCGGGAAGGCGTGCACGAGCACCGACCAGGTGCCGTGGTCGATGCCCCAGCTGTCCACGTCGGCGCCCACCCAGGTGGGCTTGGCCACGTCGGCGACCTCCTCGGCCAGCTCCGGTAGACCGGGCGCGGGGTACTGGACGGCGAAGAGTTCGGCGGGAAAGCCGTAGAAGTCATGGATGGTTCGCGGCCGGGACATCGTCGTCACGGCGGTGGCATTGATGTACCAATGCGCGCTGACGACGAGGATCGCCCGTGGCGGGCCGAACGTGTCGAGCACCGACACACCGAAGTTGCGCCACACCTCGGTGTAGCGGTTGTGCTCCAGCGCGTTCATCGGGCTCCCGTGTCCGACGAACGCTGCCGGCATGCGTGCGGTCATGGAACTAGTTAACCGCCGGCGGTCGGTTCCCGTCCAACCACCGACCCGTCCCATCGGCGATCGACGGTCCAGGACGGCGGCAAGCGAGCGGAACATCACAGCAAACCACTAAGATGGACTACTAGTCTGCTTCTATGGCAATCACGCGCAGAGCGCTCTTGGCCGGCGGAGCAGTCGTGGCGGGAACGGCCGCCACTTACGGTGGCTACGAGCTTCTCCACCGCCCGGGACGATCCCAATCCACGGTTGCCGGCGGCAACAAACCCAACATCCTGGTGATCATCGTCGATCAGATGCGGACGCCGCAGTGGTTTCCCGCTCCGGAGCAACTCGACTCGCTCCTACCCAGCCTGAGCCGTCTGCGCCGCGAGAGCGTCTCCTTCACTTCGCACTACACCGCGTCGAACATGTGCACACCGGCTCGCGGCGTGATGACGACCGGCTTGTACTCGCATCAGACCGGCTGCCTGTTCACCGGCGACGGTGCCACCGAGTCCACCCTCGCGCCCCAGTTCCCGACCTGGGGAACGATGCTGCGCGAGCACGGATACCACACATGGTGGTGGGGGAAGTGGCACCTGGGCGCAGAAGGAGACACCAACCCCGACGGCCTGGAGGTGCACGGGTTCTCCGGCGGCACCTATCCCTCGCCGAACGGGGCTCCGCGACAGGGCCTTCAGAAAGATCCCGACATCACCGACCAGTTCATCGGCTGGTTCGACAGCCACGCCGGCGAAGGGCCATGGTGCACGACGGTCTCCCTGGTCAACCCGCATGACATCATGTGGTGGCCGAAAAGCCCGCTACCCGAAGATGTCCCGCATGTCTTCGACAAAGTTCCGGTCAACTTCGAGACCCCCGACCAGTTGCGCGGCCGCGGTAAGCCCCAGCTGCAGCTCGACTACATCGACTTCATGGCGCCGCTGATTGCGGGGGCGCTGCCATACACCGGTCCCGACAGCGCGCGCCAGTGGGCCCGCGGCCTGGACATGTACCTGTGGTTGCACCAGCAGGTCGACACCCAGATCGGAAGAGTTCTCGACACGTTGGCCTCCCGGCCCGAGATCGAACGTAACACGGTGGTTGTGTTCACCTCCGATCACGGCGAATACGGCGGTTCGCACGGCATGCGCGGCAAGGGCGCCAGCATCTACGAGGAGGCGATCCGGGTTCCGCTCTACATTCGCGATCCGTCCGGGCGCCTGACACCCCAAGCTGGTGACACCCGCACTCAGCTGACATCGAGTGTGGACCTGGCGCCGCTGCTGGTCACGATCGGGACCGGTGGAGACGGCTGGCGCAGTGAGAGCAGCCTGGCCCACCTGGCCAACCGGGCCGATCTCGCCGCCATCGCAGCAAATCCCGCAACGGCGGGTCGACCGTGGATCGCCCACGTCACCGACGACGTGTCCGTCGAAGAGATGGCCGCGTTCGTGAAATCGGACCAGATCCGGGCGGCGATGGGAATCGCCGACAATCCCACCCACATCCCGACCAGCGCCCCCAGCCATATCGTGGCCGTACGTACACCCGACGCCAAATTCGGCGTGTACTCGTATTGGAAGCCGGGCACGATGAACCTCGACGACTCCCGGCCGGTCGACCACGAACTCTACGACTACTCGACGCCACTGGGAGTTCAGGAGATCGACAACCAGGCCGGACGCAACCCACGGCAAGGGCAGCTTCAGGCGCTCATCGACAACGAGGTGCTCCCCGAGATCCAGGCGCCTTTGCCGGCCCATCTCGACGATGCCCAACAACGGGGTATGGCCAACATGCAACAGATCGTCGCTGCGCGCGGCTAGCCGCCGTGGCGCCTGGTTAACCGCCGGCGCCGTGTGTGCACCGGCGGTCATGGCGAGTCCCCGATTCTGAGTCCACCCGGTTCTTGAGTCGGGGTGGTGTGATCCAGTTTCAGTTGATGTTGCAGTCCATCGGGGTGTGGGTGCAGCTGCAGACGGCAGCGTACTCGGCCGGGGTGCGGTAGCCCAGGGCCGAGTGGCGGTGCCGGTAGTTGTGTTCGTGCTTGAAGTCGCCGATGACCACGCGGGCTTCGAGCAGGGTGTTCCAGTGGTTGCGGTTGAGGCACTCCTTGCGTAGTCGGTTGTTGAACGATTCGATGTGTCCGTTGTTCCATGGCGCTCCTGGCGGGATATACGACATACCAGTCCGACCGTCACAGAACTGCTGCAGCGCTTGGGAAATGAACTCCGGACCGTTGTCCATCCGCAGCACCTTCGGCGGCCCACCCGCTGCGGCGAACACGTTGGCGAGATCGGCGACGAGTCGGTCGGCGGTGATCGACCGCTCAACGATGTGCAGCAGTGAGACGCGGGTGTGCTCGTCGATCATCGAGGCGATCTTGATGGCCTTGCCGTCGACGGTGGAATCGAACTGGAAGTCGATCGCCCACACCACGTTCGGGGCATCGGCCTCGATCGATGGGATCGACGACACCCCGGCCCGCTTGCGCGGACTGTGCACCCGCACCTGCAGCCCTTCCTCGCGCCACAGCCGGTGGATCTTCTTCAAATTGACCTCACGGCGCTCGTCGTAGCGCAACGCCGCCCAGGCACGGCGGAACCCATGGCATGGGTTCTTCGTCGCGTACGTGCGCAGCCAGGCCCGCATCTCGGCATCGGGATCGGCGGGGGTCTGCGACAACGGCAGGCGACGGCAGGTGGAGCGGGGCAGCCCAACGGCTTTGCACGCCAACCGTTCCGACATGCCCATCATGGAGGTGAGCATGCCGACGGCGCGGCGCTTGGCAGCTGGGCCTAAAATTTTCCCTTTGCGACCTCCCGCAAGGCGTCTTTGACCAGCTCGGCCTCGGCCAGTAATCGCTTCAGTCGGGCGTTCTGTTCGCGCAATTCCTTGAGTTCCTTGGCGGCATCGGTGTCCATCCCGCCGTAGGCGCGACGCCAGTTGTACAACGTCGCCGCAGACACCTCGAGTTCGGCTGCGATTTCCTCGCCGGTCTTGCCTTCGGCGGCCAGTTCGTCCGCACGGCGCAGTTTGCGCACGATGTCTTCTGCGGAGTTCCGCTTCCGACCAGCCATACGTTCATCGTCCCTTCTCGCCCACCATCGGGCTACAGGACTCTAGAACTTGCT